>CAYSBP010000031.1:0-4204 GCA_964429255.1 uncultured Planctomycetia bacterium | reverse complement strand
ACGTCGGGCTGCCTTCCGCCGCGGGGGCGGAAGCTCCTTCAGGTTTTGCTTCCTGCGCCGCGGCCGCCTGCTCCAACGCCTGCTCTGGGCTGGCCGCCTGCTCCGGGCTGGCCGCCTGCTCCGGGCTGGCCGCCTGCGCCGCGACTGCCTGCGCCAACGCCTGCGCCGCGCTGGCCGCCAGCGCCGCGGCCGCCTGCTTCTCCTCCGCCATCGCCGCTAATGCCGCGACGCGTTCGACCTTCACTTCTTCCTCGCGCTTCCGAGCGTACTCGATCAGCGCCGCCGCCTGCTCCGGGCTCAGGTTGTACATCGTCTCGAAGTGGTCGGCGCCCTTGGCCACGATCTGGTGCAGAGCGACGATGCTGTTCAACAGCAACTTCTCGTGGGTGCCCTCGTCCAGGCCAGGAATCTTGTAGATTTCGGCGCGGTCCATCTCGCGGATCTTGCGCGCCTGCTCTTCGGTCATGATGTCGATGTGCCAGTGCGTCAGCTTGGCCGTCAGGCGCACGTTCTGGCCCTTCTTGCCGATCGCCAGCGAAAGCTGGTCATCGGGCACGATCACCCGCGCATGCTGCGTCTCGCGGTCCAGTTCGACTGCGGTGACCTCGGCGGGCGAAAGCGCGTTGCGGATGTAGAGGTCCTGTGAATCGCTCCAGCGCACGATGTCGATCTTCTCGCCACCCAGTTCCTCGACGATGTTTCGGATGCGCGTGCCGCGCACGCCTACACAGGCGCCGATCGCGTCCACCTTCGGGTCGCTGGAATAGACGGCAATCTTGGTGCGGTGGCCCGGTTCGCGAACGATGCCCTTGATCTCGACGATGCGGTCGCCGATCTCGGGCACTTCCAGCGCGAAGAGTTCCTTCACCAGATTCGGGTGCGTCCGCGAACAAATGATCAGGACCTTCTGGCCCTTCTTCTGAACCTTCACGACGTACGCGCGGAGGCGGTCTCCGGGGCGGTACTGCTCGCTGAACACCTGTTCCTGCTTGGGCGATATCGCCTCGGCGCGACCCAGGTTAATGACGATCGAGCCCTTTTCGAAACGCAGCACGGTTCCGGTCACCAGCGTGTCGATTTTGGCTTCGTACTCACCGAAAATCACGTCGCGTTCGGCTTCTCGGACCCTCTGGATCATGATCTGCTTGGCCGTCTGCGCGGCAATGCGGCCGAACTGGGCAGGATCGATCCGGCGGCCGTCTTCGTAGGCCTCCAGGTCGCCGGAAATGCGGTTGATCTTGACGGTCAGTTCACCGTGGGGTCCCCAACGCTTGCGGGAGGCCGTTAGCAACGCCGACTCGATCGTATCGAAAAGGATCTCCCTCGAGACGCCTTTGTCGCGATGAATCGAATCCACCAGACGGAGCAGTTCTTGACCTACCATTCGTCCGCGTGCCTCATCTGAAACGCCGTTTGCGCACAGGCGCAAAAACACCTTCCGCCCGCGGCAAGCCCCAGAACAGGCGGCTTACAGCGCGGGGCCGAGGACCATCCTCGTTGCGCGGGAGTCCCCCAGCGGCATCCGCAAAATAGAGAAGGCCCGACTGAAGGGCCCCCTACGGCAGAACAGCCACTTCCCTCACCATCCTAAAGCTTTCCGTGGGTTCTGCAAGTCGCCATTGACACCGAGCGTAGTCGTTTGTGTGACCTTTTCCTCGACTGGGCAAAGCGGGTTGGGCCGTTATCATGTTGGGATTGCGAGCGGATCGACGCTGTAAGTCCTTTAAGCCCAAAGGGTTCAAAAATGGAACATTCGATGAACCCGCTGTGCCTGCCTGTCGTTCATACCTACCGGAGCAAGGGGTTGTGCTCATGAAGACCGACCCTGAACTCATGGCCGATTTGCGGGATGGGGATGAGCAGGCCTTTGAGGCACTGGTTGGAAGGCATCAGACCAGTCTGCTCAACTTCTTCTTCCGGCTGGTCTGGGACCGGGGGGTGGCGGAAGACTTGAGCCAGGAGGTGCTGCTGCGGTTGTACTTGCACAGCGCAGACTACGAACCTCGGGCCAAGTTTACCACCTATCTTTACCGGATTGCCCGGAACTGCTGGGTCGACCACATGCGGCGGACGAAGGGTGACCGCAAGATGCGTTCGCTGGACGCCGAGTCGGAGGAGGGGCACACGCTGGCGGAGACGTTGGCCATCGGCGTGGAAGACCCCTCTTCGATGGCCAGGAAGAGTGAACTGGCGGACGCGGTGATCGAGGCGGTGGACGGGTTGCCGGAGGAGCAGAAACTGGTCTTCATCCTCAGCGAAGTGCAGGGGCTGAAGTACGACGAGATCGGCGAGACGTTGGACATCCCGGTCGGCACAGTGAAAAGCCGGATGTTCCACGCGGTGAAGCGGCTGAGGAACAAGCTGGGACGGTCGCTGAAGAACGCGCGGGGGCCTTGGCGCCAACTGGCGGAAGAGGGCGGTGTTCTGTGAACTGCAAGCAGGTGCAGGAAGAGCTGGTGGCGCTGATCCAGGATGAACTGGACGAGGCGCAGGCTGCGCAAGTCCGGGTGCACGTGAACGGGTGTTCGGTGTGTCGCGAAGAGATGGACGAGCTTCATTCCGCGTTGAAGGCCAGCCGTGTTATTCCCCCCATCGAACCGTCGGCCGGATATCGCGAACGCCTGCGGGGCCGCCTGGCGGAAGCCCGCAAAGGAGCCGTTCTCCAGGCCTCGGGGCAGTTCGCCGCGCGCCGACGCGAGCCGTGGCGGTTGCGTTATTTCGCCGTGGCCGCCGCGATGTTGCTCCTGGTCGTCGGCATCACGCAGTTCATCGCGATCTCAAGGCCTTCTTATGACGGCCGGCAGATGATGCTCGATTTGGCGCAGCATCGCTGGTCGCAACGCGTCGATGCCCCCCGTTGGCAGACGCTGCTGGAGGGCACGGACATCCAGTTACCGGCGGAGGTCTCAGTCGAGAGTCTGCTCGCCGTCGCGCATTTCGATTTGGCTTTCCAGGAGAACTGCGTGGCGCTCTTTACCGACCAGCAGGTCGAGCAGCTCAAGGCCGATCCTAAGATCAACCGCGAGCAACTCGACAGCATGCTGGCCCGTTCGGTACGCGTGACCGTTGAGAACGGCAGTCTGCGGATTCCCGGCCCGATGGCGCTTCGAAACCTGCCGGGCGGCGACAAGGGCCTCGCGTTGCTGCGCTTGAACGACCGCCTGGAAATCTGGTCGGATGGCGTGCTGCGCGTCTACCTGAAGGAGAAACCGCGGATCGAGATGGTCCCGGTCGAAACGCCGGAGCGCGATCCGGGACTTCCGACGAAAACCGGCGCCCGCGACGACGCGCGACCCGCCGCCTGACGCGTAAGGACTCGATACCGATTCCGATGGCGACCCCGACGAAGAAGTCGTCAGACCGTTTTCCGAAAAATTGAAAAGCCCCGCCTTGATCCGGCCCTGGCCACCGAAGCCGATCGTTGCGGTCCCCGGAGGGCTCCTCATCCGCCCTTCTTCTGCACCTTGGCCCACGTGTCCTTCAGCGTCACGGTGCGGTTCAGGACCGGCTTGCCGGGCGCGCTGTCGGGGTCCACGCAGAAGTAGCCGAGTCGCTCGAACTGGAGCCGTTCGCCGACGTTCGCGTCCTTCAGCCCTGGTTCGGCCTGCGCGGTGACAACCTCCAGCGACTTCGGATTCAGGTTCGCCTTGTAGTCCTGTCCGGGCGGCGCGTCGTACGGATCGGGCTTGGCGAAGAGGTAATCGTACAGGCGCACGTCCACCGGCATGGCGTGCCTGGCCGAGACCCAGTGCAGCGTCGCCTTGACCTTGCGGCCGTCCGGCGCGTCGCCGCCGCGCGTGGCGGGGTCATAGGTGCAGCGTACCTCGACGATGTTCCCGTTGGCGTCCTTGACGACGTTCGTGCACTTCACGAAGTAGGCGTAGCGCAGACGGACTTCGCGGCCCGGGGAGAGTCGGAAGAACTGCTTCGGCGGGTTCTCCATGAAGTCTTCCTGCTCGATGTACAGTTCGCGCGAGAAGGGCACCGTGCGCGTGCCGGCCGACGGGTCTTCGGGATTGTTGACCGCGTCGAACGCCTCGACCTGGCCTTCCGGGTAGTTCTCGATGACCAGCTTGATGGGGCGCAGGACGGCCATCTTGCGCAGAGAGTGCTTGTTCAGGTCCTCGCGCACGCAGTGCTCCAGCAGCTGCATGTCGATGGTGCTCTCGTTTTTCGCGACGCCGATGAGTTGGCAGAAATGGCG
>CAYSBP010000030.1:17789-19919 GCA_964429255.1 uncultured Planctomycetia bacterium | reverse complement strand
GTTCAGGTCGGTGATCTCCAGTTCGCCGCGCGCGCTGGGTTTGAGCTTTGCCGCGAGGTCGCAGACTTCCGGGCCATAGTAGTAGAGCCCCGGGACGGCGAAGCGACTCTTGGGAACCTTGGGCTTCTCCTCGATGCCGAGCACCTTGCCCGAGGCGTCGAATTCGACGACGCCGTACCGCTCGGGATCGCGAACGTAGTAGGCGAAGATATGGCCGCCCTGCCGGATACTGGCGGCCACTTGCAGCGTGCCGGTCAGGCCATGACCATAGAAGATGTTGTCGCCGAGTACCAGGCAGACCGGCGCCCCGGCGATGAAAGCCCGTCCGATGACGAACGCCTGGGCCAGACCTTCGGGTTTCGGTTGCTCGGCGTAGCTGAACGTCATGCCCAGACGCTTTCCATCGCCCAGCAGTTTCTCAAACAACGGGAGGTCCTGTGGCGTCGAGATGATGAGCACTTCGCGGATGCCCGAGAGCATCAGCACGCTCAGCGGATAGTAGATCATGGGTTTGTCGTAGACCGGTAGCAGTTGCTTGCTGATAACCTTGGTCAACGGATGCAGTCGCGTGCCCGAACCGCCGGCGAGGATGATACCTTTCATGCGCGTTTGCGTCCTTTCCACATCGTGGCCGGCTGCAGGAGTTCCGTCCCCGACGGACGGATGGCGCGGCTCCTGAGGGAGAGACTGTTCACCGCGGAGTACACGTGAGGCAGTAAACAGAAAAGCCCGTCGCGCCCAGGGGCAGCGCCACGAAAGTGGAGCTAGCCTGCGCTTCCACTTTAGGGCTACCGTTAAGGAGCGATCAGCAGTAGGCAGTGTACCGATGGGTGCGGCAGATGTACACGACGAAAGCATCGGGGTGATTCGTCCACCCCGGACTCCGCCATTCATGCACCGGCTCTTGCGTCTGAGGGCCGGGGCGGTTACGGTCGAGGCTTCGGGGCCACGCCTTCGGTATCGGAGTTTTTGACCGCACTTTCTGCGCTGCTGAATTCCGGAAAGCCGAAAGGTGGAAGGCTTAGCGGAAGCGGTTACATCAGATGTTGGGGGTTTGGAGAGATGGTGTCGCCCGAGGTTGCCGCTGCTCTTGTCTTCATGCTTCTGGCTGCCGGTATGGCGGTTGGCATGGTGGGCGTCGTGGCCGCGATGACGTGGTGGCTGCGGAAGCGAGGTGTGTTTGACCGTAAGCAAGGCAAGCGAGACTCCTACGAGTGCGGGGTGCCGAGGCTGGGACCGACGCGTGCCCGATTCAGCGTGCGGTTTTACATCGTGGCATTGCTCTTTGTACTCTTCGACATCGAAACGGTCTTCCTGTTGCCCTATGCTATTGCGTGCCGGAGTCTGGGGTGGGCGGGTTTCATGCAGGTGATGCTTTTTGTCGGCATTCTGGGTGTGGGACTTCTGTACCTGTACCGTCGTGGCGCGTTGGAATGGGAATGAGCCGCGGCGCGCGTTTCTGTGAACCTTGGTGACGTCATGGATCAGATAGAGAACAAGGCGCCGGAAGGCGCGAGGCCGGGCGTCAAGCACGGCGGGGCGGGGTGGGTCACCACGCGCGTCGACGCGCTGCTGGACTGGGGTCGCCGTAACAGCCTCTGGCCGATGCCCTTCGGCACAGCCTGCTGCGCCATCGAGATGATGGCGACGCTGTGCAGTCGTTACGACCTTTCGCGCTTCGGTTCCGAAGTGATTCGCTTTTCGCCGCGCCAGAGCGATCTGATGATCGTCAGCGGACGCATCTCGATCAAGATGATGCCGGTGCTGCTCGAGATCTACAATCAGATGCCCGAGCCGAAGTGGTGCATTTCGATGGGCGCCTGCGCTTCGTCGGGCGGCGTCTTCGATACCTATACGCTGGTGCAGGGCGTGGATCAGTTCATCCCGGTGGATGTCTACATCCCGGGCTGTCCGCCGCGCCCCGAGAGCCTGGTCGATGCGGTGATGATGATTCAGGATCGGATCAAGCGCGGCGAGAAGCAGACGAAGGTGTACGACCGGACGACGCACCCGCTGGACTTCCAGCCGGTGGCGCTTGTGTCCGGCGCGACGCAAGCGGCGCCCGTGCTGACCGGTTCGCGGCACAGCCTGCCGGAGAAGGACGTCAAGACGCAGGCGGAATAGCGACCG
>CAYSBP010000030.1:15179-17689 GCA_964429255.1 uncultured Planctomycetia bacterium | reverse complement strand
GGTAGGGACGGAGGCTATTGCGGGTTGGGGATTGCAGATTGCGGATTGGACGGTGATGGCCATCCGCGCTCGGAAATCTGCAATCCGCAATGGGGCAGAGGGTGGGCAATGGCGGTTGATTTCGAGACGCTGCGTAGCGTTGTGCGCGAACGCTTCACGGATCAGGTCCTGGATTGGACCGGGTTCCGCGGGCAGGCGTGTCTGCATGTGCGGCGCGAGCGGATCGTCGAGATCCTGCGCTTTTTGCGCGATGAACCGTCCGCGCGCTTTGCCATGCTCTCCGACGTCACGGCGCTGGATTTTCTAAAGCACCCCGACGCGGACCGTCTACCGGAGCGTTTTGCGGTGGTTTACCAACTGCTTTCGCTGGAGCACAACGAACGGCTGCGCGTACGGGCGTATGTGCCGGAGGAACCTTGCGAGATTGCCAGCGCGGTCGAGATCTGGCCGGCGGCGAACTGGGGCGAGCGCGAAGTCTTCGATATGTTCGGAATCCGCTTCACCGGTCATCCCGACCTGCGGCGGATTCTGATGCCGGACACCTACGAAGGCCACCCGCTGCGGAAGGATTATCCGCTGAAGGGGCGTGGCGAGCGGGACAACTTCCCGAAGTATACCGAGATTCCTGAAGAAGGCGTGCGGGGAGGACACCAGGCATGAGGCCTGTCCCGACCCCCGAAATCCAACGGATTGCGCCCAAGGCGTTCAAGGCCGTTTCGCAGAGCATGGCCATGAACTTAGGGCCTTCGCACCCGGCCTGTCACGGTACGCTTCGCTTCAAGGTCGAGGTGAACGGCGAACAGATCGTGAAGTGCGACCCTGAGATCGGGTTCCTGCACACGGGCTTCGAGAAACTCGGCGAGTACCGGTCGTACAACCAGTTCGTCGTCGTGACCGACCGGATGAACTATCTCTCGCCGCTGAACAACAACATCGGCTATTCGATGGCCTGTGAGGAGCTTTTCGGCATCGAGGTCCCGCCGCGCGGCCGGTACCTGCGCGTGATCATGGCGGAGCTTTCCCGGTTGTCCGATCACGTGGTTTCCGTTGGCCTACAGGGCATGGACCTGGGTGCGTTCTCCCTGATGCTGTGGGCATTCATCGAGCGCGAGAAGCTCTATGACATCTTCGAGGCCGTCACGGGCGCGCGGCTGACGACGAGTTGGACGCGTGTAGGCGGCGTCTTCCGTGATGTTCCGGACGACTTCCCCGCCATGGTTCGCACGTTTCTGGACAAGTTTCCGAAGATCATCGACGAAGTCGAGACGATGCTCTCGTCGAACCGCATCTTCAAGGACCGCACGGTGGGCGTCGGCACGATGACGGCCGAACAGGCGGTGGCGTACGGGCTGACCGGTCCGTTGCTGCGCGCCTGCGGCGTACCCTACGACGTACGGCGCGCGCGGCCGTACCTGTGTTATCCGGACTTGACGTTCGATATTCCGATCCGTTTTGAAGGTGATGTGTATGCGCGGTATCTGGTGCGACTGGAGGAGATGCGGCAGACGGTGCGGATCATCCGCGAGGCGCTGGACAAACTCCCGTCCGGTCCGGTGAATGTGGACGATCGCAAGCTTGCATTGCCGACCAAGGAGCAGGTCTATCAGGACATGGAGAGTCTGATCCATCAATTCAAGATCGTGATGCCGGGCCATGGGATCGCGCCGCCGGTGGGTGAGGTGTATTCGTCCACGGAAGCGCCGAATGGCGAGTTGGGGTTCTACCTCGTTTCGGACGGGTCGGGTGTGCCATACCGCGTACGAATACGCCCCCCGAGTTTTTACAATCATCAGACGTTTCCGGTACAAATAACCGGCCGGCTGATTTCCGACGCGGTGTCCGCGTTGGCGAGTCTGAATGTGATCGCGGGCGAGTTGGACCGGTAACGGGAGATCTGAGAGCGACCCCATGGCTTTTGCGTTCACGGACGAATACGAGCGCCAGTTCCAGTGGCTGCTGACGCGTTACCCGACGAAGCAGGCTTGTCTGTTGCCGGCGCTGCGTCTGGTCGAGGCGCAGCAGGGCTTCATCGACGACGAGGCCAAGGACTACGTCGCGGGGCGACTGGAACTGTCACCGGCCTTCGTCCACGGCGTCTTCACCTTCTACTCGCATTACCGGCGGGCCAGCGACGGCAAGTACGTCGTGATGGTTTGCATGACCCTGCCCTGCGCACTGCGCGGCGCCGGCGCGATCTTGGCGGCCTTCGAAGAGCATATCGGAATCAAGTGCGGCCAGACCGGTTCCGACGGCCTCTTTACGCTGCGAAAAGTGGAGTGCCTCGGCGCCTGCTCGACGGCCCCCGTGGCGCAGATCAACGACGATTACTTTGAAAACCTGACGCCGGAGAAGGTCCGCGACATCGTGCTGGCACTCAAAAGAGGCATGGCGCCGCCGCATCTTTCGAACGGCCCGACGCTGAACGGCGGATGTCAGTGCCTTAAACCGCTGGTGGAAGCCTGCCCGGGGGGGAGCGAAGCCTGATGATCGCCCGGGACTTCAAACCTCTG
>CAYSBP010000030.1:0-15079 GCA_964429255.1 uncultured Planctomycetia bacterium | reverse complement strand
GTCACGTACAACCCGCACCTGCTGCTGGAAGGCATCCTGATCGCCTGCCATGCGTGTGGCATTGAGAACGCGTACATCTTCATTCGCGGCGAGTACGTGATGGAATTCGAGCGGCTCGTGGAGGCCTGTGCCGAAGCGTACAAGGCCGGGCTCCTCGGCAGGAACGCGATGGGCGGCGGGCACACGATTCACGTCACGCCGCACCGCGGCGCGGGCGCTTACATCTGTGGCGAAGAAACCGGGTTGTTGAGCGCGCTGGAGGGCGACCGCGGCTACCCGAAGGTCAAGCCGCCGTTTCCGGCGGTCGAAGGCGCGTGGCGTTGCCCGACGGTGGTGAATAACGTCCAGACGCTGGCGTTGCTGCCCAGTATCCTGACGATGGGCGCCGAGGCATGGTCGAAGATCGGTTCGGCCAAGAGTCCCGGGCCGATGGTCTACTGCCTTTCGGGCCATCTGAACAAGCCGGGCCTGTACGAATTGCCCATGACCGTGACGATGCGCGAACTGGTCTACGACCTGGGCGGCGGGGTGCTGGATGATTTGAAGCTCAAGGCCGCGATTCCGGGCGGCTCGTCGATGCCGGTGATGAAGTACGACGGCACGTACGTCGGTTCGGACGGCGCCGAACGCGCCGACGACTTGGACATGACGATGGATTTTGAGACGCTTCGCGCCGCCGGCTCGATGCTGGGTTCGGCCTCGGTGATCGTAATGCACGAGCGGACCTGTATGGTGAATGCGTTGTACAACCTGGTGCGTTTCTATCACCACGAGTCCTGTGGGCAATGTACGCCGTGTCGTGAAGGTTCGGGGTGGTTGGAGAAGCTCCTGGCGCGCATCGTTCGCGGCAAGGGCAAACCGGCGGATTACGGCACGCTGCTGAGCGTCGCCGGGCAGATGTCCGGCACGACGATCTGCCTGCTGGCCGATTCGTGCGCCATGCCGGTCGGGTCGTTCATGATCAAGTTCAAGGATGAGTTCCAGTATTACTGTGCGCACGGCAGGAGCATGGTGAAGGATGCCCTTCCGTTGTAGGTCAGGCTTTCTAGCCTGACCCGAAGTGCGGGTTGCCGTTCGATTCGCAACGGCCTTGTCAGCCTGAAAAGCTGACGTACGTCGGGCGTTCAGCCTGACAGCCCTCGCCCCTGAATGGGGAGGGCGTGGAAGAGACGGGAACTGAGTTCGATGAGTGAGACGGCCAAACAGCCAGCCCCCGCATCGGTGGCGCCCCTTGCGCCCCCTCAGCCGGCCATCCTGTTGCCCAAGGCGCCGGATGGTCAGATGACGCTGCGCGTTAACGGCAAGGATCACTTCATCGAGCCGAAGAAGTACCGTTCGCTGATCGAAGCGCTCCGCGATCTGGGCTACGACATCCCGCACTTCTGTTACCATCCCGGCTTGCAGCCCGACGGCAACTGCCGGATGTGCTATGTGAACGTGATCGACGTGATGACCGGCAAGCCGATCATGGCGCCGAATCTGAGCAAGCAACCGTTCGAGATGTACCCGAAGCCCGTGATCTCCTGCCGCGAGCCGCTCAATCCGCGCGGCATGGTGGTCGAGACCGAGACGCCCGCGGTGATCGAGGCGCGCAAGTGGGTGATGGAGTTCCTGCTCATCAATCACCCGCTGGACTGCCCCGTCTGCGACAAGGCCGGCGAGTGCATGCTGCAGGACAACTCGTTCGGGCACGGCAAGGCGGACAGCCGCTTCGAGGAGCGCAAGAACGAGAAGCCGCCGAAGGATCTGGGGCCCACGATCAAACTCTGGACCGACCGATGTATCACCTGTACTCGCTGTACGCGGTTCCTGGACGAGGTGAGCGGCACGAACGAACTCTACGTTGTCCAGCGTGGTGATCGTAGCGAGATCGACATCGCGCCGGGACATCCGGTCGACAACCCGCTGATGGGCAACATCGTGGACATCTGTCCCGTCGGCGCGCTGATTGACAAGGACCTGATGTACTCGTATCGCGCGTGGTACCTCCAGCGGACCGATTCGATCTGCCCGGCCTGCAGTGCCGGTTGCAACATTCAGGTGCAGGCGCAGAAGGAGTTCGTGCGGCGGTTGGTGCCGCGCGAGAACCGCGGGGTGAATGGCTGGTGGATGTGCGACCGCGGCCGCAAGGACTTCGGTTATATCCACGCGGAGAATCGCCTCCGGACGGCGCGGGTGGATGGCAAGGAGACGCCGATCGTCCAGGCGGCGGAGGGGGCAGGGAAGCGGCTTCGCGCCGCGGCGCAACAGGACGCACAGGGCGTCGCCCTCCTGGCCTCGGCGTGGCTGACGCTGGAAGAGCTGTACCTGGTGAAGCAGCTCGCTGCGGCGCTGGGCACGACGCAGGTCGGCCTGTTGGTCGAGCCGGACGGGCAGGAACGGAAGTTCCCGAAATTCAAGATAGAGGCCGATCGCAATCCGAACCGCGTTGGCGCGAAGATGGTGCTGGGCGATGGTATCGAAGCGGCGACGGCGAGGATACTGGAGAAGGCGCACGCGGGACAGTTGTTGGCAGTGTATGTGATCGCATCGATGCCGCATTTCGAGCCGACGGTTGCGCTGCTGGACGCGCTAAACAAGGTTCCGCTGTGGGTGGTGCAGGATCTGCAAGACGGTCCGCTTTCGGAGAAAGCGCAGATCGTTCTGCCGGGCTCGAGTTTCGCGGAGAAGGACGGCGTTTTTGTCAACGGGCAGCACCGCGCGCAGGTGGTGCGGCGGGCGGTCGACCCGCTGGCGCAGGGTCATGACGATCTGATTCTATTGCAGCGTGTGGCGCGTGCGGCGGGTGTCGAGGTTGCAGCCGGTTCGACGCGGGAGATTTTCCGGGAGTTGGCAAAGGAGATTCCGGCGTTGAACGGCCTTGAGCACAAAGCGCTGGGCAGGTCGGGATTGCCCGTCTGACCAGTGGTGCGGGTGTCCTCGGCCACAGATCGGTTCGGCAAGTGGTGAGACGGTGTGGTGAAGGAGTCGTTCATGGGTTTTGAGTGGGCGGATTACCTCTGGAAGCTGCTCCCCGCGCTTCTGGTCTTCTTCGGAGTGCTCTCCGTCGTGCCGATCCTCGTGTACCTTGAACGCAAGGGTGCAGGCTTTATCCAGGATCGCGTGGGTCCGAACCGCGTTGGCGTATTGGGGCCGGACAGTGCGTCCGAGGGTATTCTGGGCATCCGACTGACGAAGAAGCGTATTCTCGGAGGATTGGCTCAGCCGTTGGCGGACGTGATCAAGCTGATCGGCAAGGAGGACTTCATTCCAGCCAAGGCGGACAAGGTGCTCTTTACGCTCGCGCCGATGCTGGCTCTGATGCCGCCGTTGCTAATCTTCATCGTCATTCCGGTGGGCGCGGATCTGGATGTAGGCCGTGTCGACGCGATGGGTTTGCGCGAATGGCTCCCGCTGCAGGTGGCCGATCTGAACATCGGGATTCTGTGGGTGCTGAGTGTGGCCAGTCTCTCGGCGTACGGTCTGGCGCTGGGCGGGTGGGCTTCGAACAACAAGTTTTCTCTGCTGGGCGGAGTACGCGCCACGGCGCAGATGATTTCGTACGAGATCGGGATAGGGCTGATCATCGTGTGCATGGTGATGCACTACCAGAGCCTCTCGCTGCGGGTCATGGTCAACGAGCAGACGCAGGAACTTTTCCGCATTCCCGGGTTGGGCTTGGCCGTACCTCAGTGGGGAATTTTTGCGCAGCCGCTCGCGTTTGTAATCTTCGTCATCTGTGCCTTCGCGGAGAACAATCGCCTCCCGTTCGACCTGCCGGAGTGTGAGGCTGAGCTGGTGGGCGGGTTTCATACCGAGTACAACAGCCTGAAGTTCGGGATGTTTTTCCAGGGTGAGTACATCGCGATGCTGGCGATGGGCGCGCTGATCACGACGCTCTTCCTGGGCGGCTGGCACTATCCGGGCTATGAGGAATTGCGCACGGCGGCCGGCGGGGCGTTTTGGGCGAGCCTTGGCGTCACACTGATTTCGCTGCTTTCGTTCGGGGTGAAAACGATCTGCTTCGTGCTCTTCCAGATCTGGGTGCGTTGGACGTTGCCCCGGTTCCGGTACGACCAACTGATGAACATCGGCTGGAAAGGCATCATCCCGCTGGCGCTGCTCAACGTGGTGCTCACGGCGGCGATGGTGCTGATTTGAGTGAAAGGCGAATGGCATGAGTGCCCACGCTGAAGAACATAAAGGCCATGCGTCCAAGCTTCCGCCCGGTGTGATGATCGCGCCTGGCAAGCACGAACTGGGCGCCAGTGAGAAGCTGTACCTGTCCGCCATCGCGCATGGCCTGATCAACACGTTCAAGCATTTGATCAAGCCCAAGTTCACCATCGACTATGACGGCACGGAGAAGGACAACCCGAAGAAGACGTACACGCCGCGCCCCGGCTATCGTGGTGAGCACTACCTGAAGAAGGATGATGCGGGGCATGTGAAGTGCGTGGCCTGTTTCATGTGTGCCGCGGCCTGCCCGGCGGAGTGTATTCACATCGAGGCGGCGCCCGCGCCTCCGGAGATGAAGGACCGTGAGCGGTTGCCCAAACGTTTCGAGATTGACATGCTGCGCTGCATTTATTGCGGCATGTGCGAGGAGGCTTGTCCGGTGGACGCGATCGCGCTTTCGCCCATTTTCAATCAGGTGAGCGACGATCGAGTGAAGAAGGTTTACGACATGGAAAGGCTGTTGAAGCGCGGCGAGGAACTGGGCTTGAGTCTGAGCTCGCACCACTACCGGCCGGACGGCGTGCCGGGTGCGGTGCCGGAGGGGAAGAGGGATCGTCATTCGTGATCACGGACGGCCGGTAGGTGGTCACCGGTCGTGTGGTTGCTCAAGGGTTATGCGGGGCCTTGGACCCTTGGTGTCTGGATGATGGGGTGGCCCGCTGGAGACGTCATGGAGCACCTGGTTTTCATGCTGGCGGCGGCGGTGAGTTTCTTTTCCGCGTGCACGATGGTCTCGCAGCGGAACCCCGTCTATGCAGTGCTTTTCATGCTGCCCTTGTTTCTGGGCCTGGCGACGATCTTTGTGATGCTCTCGGCACCCTTCATGGCAGCGATGCTGGTGATGGTATACGGTGGTGCGATCCTGGTCGTTTTTCTCTTCGTGATCATGTTGATCGACTTGCAGCCGGAAGAGATGACCGTGGATTTCGCGCCGGGGAGTTATCTTTTCCCGGCGGTGCTGGCGGGCTTGTTGGGTGCGCTGGTGTTGAGTTTCGCGCTGACGGGCATCCCGAAGGATTCGGGGCTGGAGGCTGGTTTTGCCCGCGGTCCGGCGAGCACAGAATTCGGGTCAATAGAGAGTCTGAGCCAGCCCATCTTCGAGCGTTTCCTGGTGCCGTTCGAGCTGGTTTCGGTGTTGATCGTCGTGGCGTTGCTCGGCGTGGTGTTGCTGGGCCGCAAGCGCATCTGACGGAGGCCAACGCAGCGTGGACTGGTTTGTGCTGGCGCAGAGTTCCTTGCCCGAGAGGCTGGCCGATCTGGCGGGTTTCCGCCTGGTGTCGTGCCTCGCCCTTGCGACGGCGCTCTTCTCGGTTGGCGTGTGGGGGGTGTTGGCGCGGCGCAACATCCTGATCATGCTCATCTCGATCGAGGTGATGCTGAGCGCGGTGTTGCTGGCCTTCATGGCCTTCGCCCGGGCGCACGCCGGCATGGCGGAGACGAACGGCCTGCAGGGGGTGGGAGAGGACGGACAGATCTTCGGATTGTTCATCATTGCCGTGGCGGCCGCCGAGGCGGCGGTGGGACTGGCCATCGTGATCGCCTACTTCCGTACGCGGGAGTCGGTGGATTCGCGTGACATGCGTAACTTGAGGGGCTGACCGAGGGGAACGCGGTGCGTGCCGCGAAGGGCTGAGCATGGACTTGACGTTGGGCCTTGACACGAGCTGGCTGGGGAAACCGTGGGAACACGTGGGGACGTGGCGGCAGATGCTCTGCCTGATCCCGCTCTTTCCGCTGGCCGGTTTCGCGATCAACGCGCTTTGGCGTAAATCGATCCGCCGCGACGTTTCGGGACTGGTGGCCTGCGTGGCATCGGCGCTCGCGTTCATCGGGTCGCTGCTGGCCTTCCTGGCGTTGCGGAGCAGCGGCGAAGAGATGATTCAGTACACGTACGGCGAATGGTTTGGCGCGGCGGGTTTCTCCTGTTCCTTCGGGCTGATGCTGGACCGCCTTTCGGCCACGATGACGCTCTTCATCACCGGTGTGGGCACGCTGATCCATCTGTACAGTGTCGGATACATGTCGCACGACCCCGGCTATTCTCGTTACTTCGCCTACCTCAACCTCTTTCTTTTCTCCATGCTGGTTCTGGTGCTGGGCGACAACCTGGTGCTGATGTTTGTCGGATGGGAAGGCGTGGGGCTTTGTTCGTACCTGCTGATCGGGTTCTGGTACGAGGATCCCGCGAAGGCGGCCGCGGGGATGAAGGCCTTCGTCTTCAACCGTATCGGCGATCTGGGTTTCCTGCTGGGGATCTTCACACTGGTGGCGGTCTTCGGGACGGTGAGCTATAAGGCGGTGAACCTGGAGGCGTCCGGTTCGCCGAGGATCCGGTACAACAAAACCGAGCGGATGGACGCGCTCTCGATCGAGAAGCCGGGGTTGCTGGAGTATGCCGTGGGGTTAAGCGGCGTGCCGGAGCAGATGGGTCAACCGGCGGGAACAAAGCTGGCCAACGAACATCTGACCGTGGATCTGCGCGGCACGCTGGCCGGCGATGTCTTCGATGGTTGGTCGCTGCAACTCGTGATCACCTTCGCCTGCCTGATGCTCTTCCTGGGCGCTTGCGGTAAATCGGCGCAGATCCCCTTATATGCATGGTTGCCCGATGCGATGGCCGGTCCGACGCCCGTGAGTGCGCTCATCCATGCCGCGACCATGGTCACGGCGGGCGTCTATATGGTCTCGCGACTTTTCCCGCTCTTCTATCTGAGCGAGGAGGCCAAGGGCGTGGTAGCGCTGATCGGCGCGTTGACGGCGATCTTTGCGGCCCTGATCGCGTTGACGCAGACGGACATCAAGAAAGTGCTGGCATACTCGACGGTTTCGCAACTCGGGTACATGTTTCTGGGCGTCGGCGCGGGGGCTTGGTCGCTGGGCATGTTCCACGTTATAACGCACGCATTCTTCAAGGCGCTGCTCTTCCTATGCGCCGGTTCGGTGATCCACGCCCTTTCCGGCGAGCAGGACCTGCGCAGGATGGGCGGTCTGCGCAAGCGGCTGCCGATCACGTTTGTCACCATGCTGATCGGCGCGCTGGCGTTGTCGGGCGTTCCGGGCACGTCGGGCTGGTTCAGCAAGGATGCGATCCTTGGCGCGGTGCTGGAACGCGCCCATGAAGCGCAGCGCTATCCGTACATCTGGTACGCGCTGTATGCGCTGGCGGTGATCGCGGCCTTCTGCACGGCCTTCTACACCTTCCGGTTGATCTTCCTGGCATTTTTTGGCGAGGAACGATTGACGGACGAGGCCAGGGCGCACGTTCACGAGTCGCCATTGGTGATGACGATCCCGCTGATGGTCCTGGCGGTGCTGGCGGCCTTTGGCGGCGTGGTCTGGGGTTGGCTGATGCCCGTGTCGGATTACCTGATGGGCAGCCATCCGGAGGGGCATTCGGCGACGCTGCATTACATCAATCTGGGACTGACGTTTGTGGCGGCCGCGGCGGGCATCGGATGGGCGTACCGGACGTACATGCAACGGAAGGCTGTGCCGGACCCGGAAGCGAGCAAGTGCCCGATGGTGAAGGCGTCGTGGCACAAGTTCTACATCGACGACGTGATCTATACGCGTTTTATCGGCGGTCTGTTTGCCGTCGGTTCGGAGGTGCTGTACCTGCTGGTGGATGTCCTGCTGATCGACACGCTGATGGTGCACGGCATCGGAGGCACGGCCAAAGCGGCCGGGCGCTTCCTGCGGAGGTTTCAGGCCGGGCTGCTGAATGCCTACGCGCTGGGCATCCTGGGCGGTGTGATCGTGGTGTTGTACTGGCTGCTGAGAGGGTGAGATGTACCTGACGCTACTGGTATTCCTTCCGTTGGCCGGTGCGCTGCCGCTCTTGTTGGCGCGCGACCGGGAGGCCCGTGCGCTGAAGGTGTGGGCCTTCCTGGTCTCGCTGATGACGCTGCTCGCGGCCGTACCCCTGTGGGTCCTCTTCGAGCCAGAGGGGGCACTGTATCAGTTTGCCGTCAACATGCCCTGGATTCAGATCGGCCAGTTAAAGATCGACTACGCGCTGGGTGTGGATGGCATATCCGCAATGCTGATGCTGCTGACGGCATTCATCTCCCCCATCGCGATCCTGGGGTCGTGGACGTACATCAAGGAGCGGCAGAAGGAGTTCTACATCGCGATGCTGGTGCTGGAGACGGCGATGCTGGGCGTCTTCGCGGCGACGGACCTCTTCCTCTTCTATGTCTTCTTTGAGGCGAGTCTGATTCCGATGTACTTCATCATCGGTATCTGGGGCGGTCCGCAGCGCGTCTACGCGACGACCAAGTTTGTCATCTACACGGCCTTCGGCAGTCTGCTGATGTTCGTGGCGATCCTGTTCGTCTATTACAAGACGGGTGGCGCGAGTTTCTCGATCGTCGAACTGACCGACCGACTGAACCTGGCGCGCGCGAGTGGGGTTTTCCAGAAAGGCGAGGAGTACTGGTGTTTTTGGGCCTTTGCGCTGGCCTTCGCCATCAAGGTGCCGCTCTTCCCGCTGCACACCTGGCTGCCGGATGCGCACGTGGAGGCGCCGACGCCCGGGTCGGTGATCCTGGCCGCGGTGCTGCTGAAGATGGGCGGCTACGGGTTCCTGCGGTTGGCGGTGCCGTTCTTCCCTGTTGCGTCGGCAGCCTACGCGCCGCTCTTCGGGGTCATCTGCCTGATCGGCATCGTTTACGGCAGCCTGATGGCGTACGCGCAGACGGATTTGAAAAAGCTAATCGCGTACAGTTCGGTGGCGCACATGGGAACGTGTCTGCTGGGCATCTTCTCGTTCCAGGTCATCGGCGTGCAGGGCGGCGTGTATCAGATGCTGAACCACGGGATTTCGAGCGGAGGCCTCTTCCTCCTGGCCGGCATGTTGTACGAGCGCACGCATACGCGTTCCATCGACTGCTTCGGCGGGTTGGCCAAGGTGATGCCGGTCTTCACGACGTGTTTCGTGATCATCACACTGTCGTCCATCGGGTTGCCGCTGACCAACGGTTTTGTGGGCGAGTTTGCGTCGCTGATGGGTGCCTTCCAATGTCAGTGGTGGTGGGGCGCGGTGGGCGGTCTGGGTGTGATCTTGGGTGCGGTCTACATGCTGTCGGCCGTGCGGCGCGTCTTCTTCGGTGCGGTCAAGCGGCCCGCGCTGAATGAACTGAGCGATCTTTCGATGCGCGAACGGGCGGTATTGATCCCGCTGATCGCGGTTATCTTTGTGATGGGTATCCTGCCGGGGCCTTTCTTCCAGCGGACCGAACCGGCGGTGAGGGAATTCCTGCGTTATGCGGCGACGCGCCCGCACGTGGTGAAGGATCGGGCCGAAGTGCGGAGGGCCGGCGAATGAACGGCCTCCTGAACCAGATCGAACTGCTCTATCCGGTGATGGTGGTGCTCCTGGCCGCGGGGGCGGTGGTCTTTACAGGACTCGTCGTGGAGCGCAAGAACCGGTACCTGGTGAGTTGGGTCAGCGTTGGCGGGTGCGTGCTGAGCTTCGTGACGCTGGTGCCCACCTGGTTTGGCATGGGTGATCGGCCTGCGTTGAGCTGGCTGGCCGGGCCCGAGATGCTGATTCTGGGCGGTGCGGTGGCCGTGGACGGTCTGGCATTGAGTGTGTCCATCGTGGCCCTCATTGCGGGTGCGTTTGCGGCGTTGAGTGGCTGGCAGGAGAGCGAGGACTCGCCGTTGACAGCGGGCGAGTACCACGGGCTTCTGTTGCTGGCGGTGGCGGGGATGATGCTCCTGGGTTCGGCGCACGACTTCGCGACGCTGCTGATTGGATTGGAGATCATGTCGATCTCGACCTACATCCTGACCGGTTCGCGGCGTGGTTCGGCCCGGGGCGGGGAGGCGGCGCTGAAGTACCTGGTGCTGGGCGCCTTCAGCACGGCCTTCCTGTTGCTGGGGATGGCGTTCCTGTACGGAGCGACGGGGCGTATGCAGTTGAGTGCCGTTGCGCTCGCGCCTAACGATCCCCGGATTCACCTGGCGCTGGTTGGTTTCGGACTGCTGCTGGCGGGGGTGTTCTTTAAGGTGGGCGCGGTGCCGTTCCATTTCTGGATCCCGGACGTGTATGAGGGCGCGCCGACACCGGTGACCTCGTTGATGGCGACCGGCGTCAAAGCGGCGGCGTTTGCGGTAGTGGGGCGGGTGATGTTCGAGATGTTCGGCGGAAGCGAGTTCGTGACGCGCGTCTTTCCCCTGCTGGCTTCCGTGGCCATCCTGACGATGCTGCTGGGCAATCTGATTGCCCTGCAGCAGGAGAGCGTGAAACGGATGCTGGCGTATTCGGCCATCGCACACACCGGTTACCTGCTCCTGGCGTTCCTGCTGCGGCCCGGCGCGAGTGGTGCTCAGGTTTGGGGTGAGCATCTCCGTTCGGCCGCGTATTACCTGCTGGCGTATGTCTTCTCGACGGCCGGGGCGTTCGCGATCGTGGCGTTGGCGCGGGAGGACGGAAAGCGGATGGAGAAGCTGGACGATTTCCGCGGCTTTGCGCGCACCCATCCGGGATTGGCTTTCTGTATGGCGGTTTTCCTCCTTTCGCTGGCCGGATTGCCGCCGCTGGGCGGATTTGTCGGCAAGTTCCTCGTCTTCCGCGGTGCCATCGAGCAGGGCTTCGTGTTACCGGCCATCATCGGCATTTTGACCAGCGTGGCTTCGTTGGGTTACTACCTGAGGGTGATCCAGGCGATGTATCTGGCGCCGGAGCCCGACGCAGCGGTTGCCGGTGCTCCCTGTCGGTCAGGATGGACGGTTTCGCTGCTGACCTACGGAGCTACCCTCGCCGTCTTCGTACTGGGGCTGGCACCCAACTGGGTGGCCAACCGCATGTCGGACGTTCCAGCGCCTGCGCCCATCCGGGCCGCCACGTCCGAGCCAGCGAGGGACCGGCACCTGATGGCGACCACCGAACATGAAGTTAGCCGTCTGCCTTAAGCGGATCCCCGCCCCCGACGGGAACATTCGCATTTCCGCGAACGGACGCGCGTTTGATCTCACCTTGGTTGACCCGGTAGTCAATCCTTCCGACGAGTATGCGCTGGAGGCGGCATTGCGCATCCGCTCGGGTGATCCCTCGTCGCGCCTGATTGCCCTCTGCGTGGGGGCGCGCGAGCAGGAGGCGGTGCTGCGTACGGCGCTGGCGGTGGGCGCGGACGATGGATGGCTGGTGGAAGCCCCGGGGGTGGACGCCAGCCGGGCCAGCGAACTGGCGGCGTCGGTGTTGCGGGATTTCGGGCCGGACCTGATCTTCTGCGGGAACCGTGCGGTGGATGACGGTCAGGGGTTCTTTCCGTCGGCCCTGGCCGAAATGCTGGGTTTCGTGCACGTGTCGGGGATCTGTGCGATTGAGGTGAGTTCCGATGGAGGGCACGCCATCTGTCAGCGGCGGGTGGAGACCGGTGAACAACGAGTCGAGGCCGGTCTGCCCGCCGTGGTGACCTGTGAACGCATGTCGCACGAACTGCGTACGCCGCTGCTCAAGGCGCGTCTGGATTCGAAGAAGCGGCCGCTGGCGATTCTGCGGCCCGCGGCCCCGGGTATCGCAACGCCGGGACCCTTACCGTTCTCCTCGCCGCGTCTGCTCCTCGATCCGCCCGAGCGCAGCCCGAAAATGCTGCTGACGACCGGGCCTGGATGGACGGCTGACGCGTTTCTGAAGGATTTGCGGGATGCGGAGGGTCTCGGTCGATGATGCTGAAGCCCCTCAGGATCCTGGTTTTCGCAGAGCAGCAGGGCGGCACGCTAAAGCGCGGCGCGCATGAGTTGTTCGCATGGACCAAACGGTGGCCGTCGCGATCTGGCCTCGATGTGGCGGCTGTGACGCTGGGCTCCGGTGCCGAACGTGCGGCCCGGGATGCAGCGGGATGTGGCGCGCGGCGAGTCCGTTGGATGGAAGAGGGCGAGGGCCCATACCTGCCGATGCGCTGGTTGAGGGCGCTGGCTGCGGTGGCCGGCGAAGTGGATGCCGACGTTGTCTTGTGCTCGGATACCAGCGTGGGGCGTGACTTGGCACCGCGTCTGGCCGCGCGGATGAAGGCCTTTTTTCTTTCGAGCGTTCAGGACGTGCGAGCGGAGGGCGACCGGGTTCGCATCGCGCGGCCGTTGTTCGGAGGGCGGTTCATCGAGGAGCTCGAACCATCCGGCCTCTGCCCGCTGGTGTTGACGTGGCGCAGCACGGGATTGATCGACTCGATCGGACCGGCGGTTTCATCCGGCGAGATCCGAGCGATCCATCTTGAAGAGGACCCCTTCGACCTCCGTGTGCGCGTGGAGTCCTCCACGGCGACTGAAGGTCGGGATCTCACGCAAGCGGACGTGGTGGTCTGCGGCGGCCGGGGTGTGGGCAGCGCGCAGGGATTTCAGTTGGTGCGCGATCTGGCGGATGCGCTGGGCGGATTGCCTGCGGCCAGTCGTGCAGCCGTGGACGCAGGCTATGCGCCGCCGGGGCTGCAGGTCGGGCAGAGCGGGAAGACGGTCCAGTCGCGCCTTTACGTTGCACTGGGGGTTTCCGGTTCGCTGCAGCACCGAGCGGGGATGCGCAACAGCCACTGCGTCGTCGCCGTGAACAGCGATCCCCGCGCGCCGATCATGAAGTGGGCTGATTATGGAATTGTGGGTGACCTTCGTGTGGTGGGCGAAGCGCTGCTGGCGGCGGCACGCCGATTCCGACCGGGATGAGAAGTGGTGAGGCAGGTGTCCTCGTCTGTCACAGTCAGCGCTGCGGACGGGGCCGTCGGCACGACCTTCATCAACGACGAAGCCCGGGCGGGTGCCCGGGCTTCGCGGCTTCATTGCGGAAAACGGATTACTTGAGGTGCTTGGAGACGAGCTTGGTCATCTCGAACATCGAGACCTGCTTCTTTCCGCCGAACACGGCCTTCAGCGCGTCATCCGCGTTGATGTTCCGTTTGTTCTTCTGATCCTGCAGCTTGTTCTTCTTGATGTACAACCACAGCTTCTTCGTGACCTCGGTCCTGGGCAGCGGCTTTTCGCCCACAACCGCGGCCAGGTCGGCGCTCGGTGTGAGCGGCTTCATGAACTTCGCGTTCGGCACTCGTTTGGCCATCTTCGGCTCCTCCTCGAATTTCGCGTGCCTGGCATGGCCAGGCCCTACCCCCCACTTGGTTCGGCACTATGCCGTTGACCGGACTTTTATTATCGTCATTTTCACAGCTATCGCTACAGGTTTTCGCTCTTGAAAAGAGAAAATTAGCGGCGTGAAAAGACCTTAAAGTCCACGCGTTTACCTATGAAAAAATAGCCCTTTTTGGAAGCCATGAGCGTTGGATATGGAGTCCCCTAGGCGCGCTCTTTCCGAATCCTCAACACATTCAGTAACCCATTGCAGACCAAGGAGTTACAGGGGTCCGAGAAGAGCATTTCCCCTGTGAAAGCACCGCGCCTTCATAGGGGAGAGTGACCCGTTCTTCGGCATGGTTCAAGGGCACGTCGTTCGTGCTAACGCGGCTCGATCCTGTTCTGGTCGTCCATGTATTTCCTCAGGACGGGTGGGATGACGATCGTTCCGTCGGCCTGCTGATAGGTCTCCCACAGCGCGACCTGCAGACGCGGCAACGCGAGCCCCGATCCGTTCAGCGTGTGGACGAAACGCGGCTTGCCGCCATCCGCGGGACGATAGCGAATGCCGCTACGACGCGCCTGATAGTCCGTGAAGTTCGAACAGCTGGAGACTTCCAGCCAGCGCTTGTCGGCCGGCGCCCAGAGCTCAAGGTCGTAGGTCTTGGCGGAACTGAAACCCAAGTCCCCGCGGCAGAGCGCGATGCGCCGGTAATGGATGCCGAGCTCCTCAAGCAGACACTCCGCGTCGCGCGTGAGTTGCTCCAGTTCATCGTAGCTGCGCTCCGGCGTCGTGAGCTTGAGCAGTTCGACCTTGTTGAACTGATGGACGCGCAGGATGCCGCGCGTATCGGAGCCGGCCGCGCCCGCTTCGCGGCGGAAGCAGGCCGAGTAGGCAGCGTACCATTTCGGCAGGTCCTTCTCTTCCAGGATCTCATCACGGTGATACGCCGTCACGGGAACCTCGGCGGTCGGGATGGCGAAGAGGTAATCCTGCGGGATCGCGTACATCTGCTCGATGAATTTAGGCAACTGGCCCGAACCGAACAGCGTCTTTTCGGTGACGCAGAAAGGCGGGAAAAGCTCCAGGTAGCCGCGGACGCGGTGCATGTCGAGGAACCAGCTGATCAACGCGCGCTCCAGTCGCGCTCCATCGCCCTTGAGGAAGTACCAGCCCGAACCGGAGACCTTGGCGCCTCGTTCGCAATCCAGGATTCCGAGTTGGGCGCCCAGTTCATAGTGCGGCTTGGGCGTGAAGGGAAAAGAAGGCTTGGGGCCCCATTCGTGAATGGTCTTGTTGGCGCTGCTGTCTGCGCCCTCGGGGACGCTCTCGTCGGGTATGTTGGGCACCCAACTGCGGATGACGTCCTGATCCTTCTCGGCCTTCTCCTGCGCCAGGCTCAAGGCCTGGATGCGGTCGGCCACCCCGCGGGATTGCTTCTGCAGCTCCACAATCTGTGATTCAATCGTCGTGCGGTCTGCGTCGGTGGCGCGTTTGAGCTGCCCCATCAACGGCCCGATCTGCTTGGAGACTTGGTTCTTCTCGGCGGCCAGCCTGTCGCACTCGGTCTGCGCCTTGCGCCGTTCCTCGTCCAGTTTGACGAAACGGTCGAGGTCGGTGTGCTCGTTCTCCGCGTGCTTGTCGGCCACGGCCTTCTTCACCATCTCGGTGTTCTGAAGAATGAACTTGGTGTCCAGCATCTGTGCGGTCCTCGTCCCCGGCGCGCGGAATCCCCACCCCTGTCCCTAGGGCATATACGGAAGGGGCGTCCCGTTCAACTGCGGTCTGGAAGGAGGGTGA
>CAYSBP010000029.1:0-20126 GCA_964429255.1 uncultured Planctomycetia bacterium | reverse complement strand
GCACACCGGCGGCAATGGCAGCAGCGCTGGTCTCGATCTCCTCGAGCCGGTTTTCCTCATCGAACGCGAGATTCCTGGACCCGTCGCCGGTCATGTTCCCGTTCAAATCGTATGAGAAGATCTGGGGATTCGAGGGCGGCATGTAGACAGTGAGATTCGCGCGGCTGCTGTTTGTGCCTTCCCACGCAACGATCGGGATGGAATTACTGCCGGCCGTGACCGTGGCTCCGCCAAGCCAATTGGTGGCGTTGTAGAACGGCGGCGCATTGGTCACACCCTGAACAAGAACCGATGAGTTCGTCGAGCTCACTGAGCCTATGATGTTAAGCAGGCCTGCCCATGTCAACCGCTGATTTCGCCAAGGCGGCTCCGCCTTGCACGGACAGGTGGGGGCCGTTTACATCTGCGAGACGGCCCCGAGCTTCTCGCCGAATACGAACAACAGGAACAACGCAAAGAACAGGGCCGCAGTGAGAAACTTGACGGTTGCAGCATGCTTCTGCATGAACCGGATCAGAGCGTTACTGGTCATCCCGAAGAATGCCAGCACGAAGATGATTATCAACGGTATGACAAAGGCGACATTATAGAGCGCGAGATTGAACAACGCCCCGCCCACATCCTTGCGCGTCTTGAGCATGAACAGGATGGTTGGCGCGTATACCTGGCCAGTGCAGGCCAGTTCCAGGCACGAGATTACTATCCCGGCAATAAACGCCGCTATCACAAAGTGCCTGTGCCGCATACCGCGCCGGATAACCCACCTGATGCCTGTTTTCAACGCTTCAGGCAACTGCAGAGCGATATCCTGCAGCCGTCCCCTGAGACACAAGACACCATCGCGTATGCTGAGGATCATGATCAGAAGCGCAAATGCCGCAATCGCCCAGTTCAGCCCGCGGCTGAACCCGCGCAGCACCGTCAAACGGGCAACAATCTCGACCAACCCCAGGCCAAGCACATAGTAGGCCAGAAACACGCCCATGATGAAAGCGGCGCCGACCCGGACGATTTCCCGCGCGCTCCTCCTGGCAACGTGCAGATACGAAAGGAAGAATATTATCGTGGCAAACGCACACGGATTGATCCCGTCGATCAGACCTCCGGCCAGCATGACCATCCACACGCTCATGCCCGAATAGCGTTCACTAATGATTTCTTCGGCCTTCTCCAGTTCCTTATCGGATATTTCATACCATCCTTCAAGCGGCACCACCGCAGAACGCGCCAGGAGATCGCCGATCCCGGCAAAGGTGACATCCTTCTTTATCAGATAACCGCTGCCGGAAAACACGGCAGGCGTAACCAGGCGCGAGCCTTCGGGCACCCCGAACCGCTCGCACAACGCCTCGTTAAGCCGCATCGCGTCCACTTTCCTGATGTTGTGCGTGTCGATACTCAGTGCCGGGAAACACGATTCGAGATCAGGCAGCATCCGCTCTACCCTGGCACAGTCCTGGCAGCCTGGACTTGTGAAATAGACAAGCTTGAAAACTGCCGGTCGTTCGCCTCCGGGAACCTCCGCCGTTTCGAGGAAAGTGGCCTTGATCGGCTCGCGCTTTTCTTCCCGGACGACGAAGGAAATCTCATCCAGCTTGTCGGTTTCCTCGATGTTGAAATGGCCCCTGATTCGCTTGAGCGTGGAATCGTCCTCGACCGACTCCTCAAGATAGGGGACAAGCACCCGGAACCCCGGACCAAGACGCTTGTAATTGTCGGACAGATAAGACGCTACACGCGAGGCGACACTCTTACGGTCAGCCACACTGTCGAGAGTCTCGACAAACCGCGCAAGATCGATCTCCACACGGTTGGACAACAGACAGATGAATGCCTCCACTCTCACGCTCAGCGCAGTGTCTTCCGTGAGCCTCATCAGCGTTTCCTTTTCCATGTCGGTGAGCGAACCCGAGCGGCGCTGCGAGGAGGAACGCCAGTAATAATGGTCTGCTTCGAAATGCTTTTCATCGAAGTGGTGGGTCCATGAGGCGCTTGCCGCCATATAGACGTTCGGGATAACCGCACGCACATATTCCGAGGGGTCATCGGCTATCAGGCGCAGCTTTTCCCGGAACCCGGCGAGGTTGCACTTGCCGAGCGTGTGCAGCGCGGCGCGCCGTTGCCACGGATCGCCGGACTTCGTGAAGGGCTCAAGGATCTTCTCGTCGTCGCGTCGCCAGATCTTCTCCAGGACGATCAATGCAAAATTCTGAAGCGCCGTATCATCCGATGTTTTGAGAATATGGGTGATCCGCTTGCGGATGGCGGTCTTTACCGCAGGGCTGCCGCTCGATGCCGCGCTTTCGAGTTTGTATCCATAGACCTCGTGCGGCTTGAGCCGGCCGTCTTTCTTGAGCAGCGTCTCGAATACGGCATCGAGAAACGCGGCGTTCCATGTCTGGCCGATGCAGGCTTCCGCGGCTTCGGTTCGCACGGAGTCGACAGGGTCGTCGAGCAGCTTCTTGTATATAGGCAGCGACTTCAACGATTTCAGGGCCGAGAGGTTCTCTGCAATGGATATTCTCTGCGCGGATGTGCGCGAATCCATGGCCTCGCCGAGAAGCGGCAGCCCCCTGGGATTACCAAGACGAGCAAGCAGCAATGCCGACTGGAACCGGATCGGTTCACCATGCGATTCGCCAAGAAGACCTTCGAGCGCTTTGAGAAGGGAAGGTATGTCGCTGGGGCCGGAACCGACGGCGGAAGCCGCGTCGTCGGCATCATCGAAAGAAGAAAGGAGGTCCCCGACCATCCCGATTCCGTCGGGCACCGGCTCGGCATCGGCCTGTTTCGCGGGAGGCCCGGGCGCCTCGGGCTTTTCGACGCTCCCCGAACCCTGATCGGCGAATGCATCGAACAGCGATTCGACTTCCGCCGAAACAACCCGGTTGCTCGGCTCGGACGCGTCGTCGGCAAACCAATCCGAGAACATCGATTGATAGGGCATCAACAACTGCTTGTCGATGTGGAGCGATTCCAGCGCCGCGAGAATCTTGTTCTGATTATTGTCCGCGAGCACCTGCAGCAACTGTCCGCGATACTGGTTTTTGTCCATTGCCCTGCGGGCAACGAGACGTATTGCCGCACAGGATATGTCCTCGCTCTCATGATTCATGAATCTTGCCGCGATACTGACATCGTCGGAGTCGGAATCCTCCAGGGCTTCGAGCGAGGCCAGGATGACCTCGGGCTGCGACTTCTCCAGTTCCGCGCCAAAACTCTCCGGCAGTTTGCGATTCATGCTTCCGAGCGCGGCGATCACGGGCGCTTTGAGCGCATCTTCCTTCATGAAGCATTCTTCAAGCGCAGTTGCCGCGTTGACCGCCGAAAGCGTTGCAAGCGCCGCTACGGCGGAGAACCTCACAAACTCGTCCTTGTCCTTGAGCAGCGCCTGGACCTTGTCTGAAAGCGTTTTGATCTCCAACTTGGCAACCGCGGCGAGCGCGGCAACACGAACGCGCCATCGCGAGTCGTCCAGGCACTCGGCGATTTCCTTCTCCGCGGTTTTGGATCGCAGCATTGCGATGCTCTCCAACGACACTGCCGCCAGGTCCTCCTTGTCGTGCTTGAGGAACGAGGTTAACACGAGAAGCGTGCGCTTGCTCTTCGTCTTGCCCAGGCCGCGCAAAATGGTGAACATCACGTCGAAGTCTTTCTCCTCCTTCAGGCGATCTTCGAGCAGGGCGACGATGGAATTGCCGCCGGCAACGATCAACGACTCCACTGCCGCTTCCCGGACCAGCGAGTCGGGGTGGTCGAGAAAATCGCGGAATACCGGTATGCCGCGCTTCCCGGCGGCCTGAAGCTTCGAAAGACTCTTCAAGCGCATTGCCTGCGTGCCGAACAGAAGACGGTGCGCCATGACCGAAGGATCTATCCCGACGACCGCCGGGATATAGAGTGCGTACTGGACTTCTTTCACCCGCCGCCTTGCGCCCTCCGACAGGTTGGGGTTCGAGTCGAGAAAATCGCTTACGGCACGGGCCGCGTCGGGACCCGCCTGTTCGAGCATCTGGCGCGCGCGGACCGCCCTCATCCCCTTGTCGGATACCACATCGAGAACATACGAGCGCAATTGCTCCTGGGTCAGAGACGAATACCGTTGTTTTGCCTCCGTCTCATCCTTTTCCTTCGCCCATGCCTCCCATTTTCCAAGCGCCTCCTCGTTCTTCTCGCGCGATTGCGCCAGCCAGGGATCGTAGTCGTATGACGTGCCGCTTTTCTCTTCGAGCAGTTCCAATGTGCCGAGCCGCACCGCCAGACGCGCGTCCCAGAGCAGTCGAACCAGTTCCTGCTTCGGGAACGGCTCGTAACCCAGCACGCGGTCGTGCAAGCCCTGCCTCTTGGCCTTGTCGCCCAGCATTATCATCACTTCAGCCCAGCGATTGGTGGGGAGCCGGTTCTCGTCCAGGAGATGGACCAGCTCGATATACTCGCTGTCGATTTCCCGCACCAGCTTGGGGTTCAAGGCCCGGGTCAGCATTGCCCGAAGCTGATCGCCGGGCACGTAACCCGAGACTCCGTCGGTCACATTGCCGTTGGAAGTCATAATCAAGACGGTCGGCACCCCCCGAACGCCATAGAACATTCCTGTTTCCGGCTTGCGAGATACGTCGATGTCGACCAGCACGAAATGCGCGAGCAGTTTTCCGGTTTCCTTGTCATCCTCGATATCGGCCTTGATGCGGTCGCACCACGGGCAATCGGGCGAGGAGAACAGCACGAGCACGGGCAGGTATTCGTTCCTGGCCAGAACAAGCGCCGTATCGAGATCGTTCTGCCAGACCGGTTTCTTTGCCGCCTCCGCCTCAACCGCGACAATGGCGTCTTCCAGCTTCTTCTCCAGGGCGCCGGAGCTTGACGCGGCAATTGCGGCGTGTGCCAATGCGAGACAGGGCAACGCCTGCAACACAGCCCGGAGTATGCCGCGGTCTTTTCTCATAATTTCATTTCCGTATTGCGTACGAATCAGTGCAACAACGCGTAAACCAGTATATTCACATTCACTTGCAGCGAGTTCTCTATCTCGTTGCCGCCGCAGCAGCAGCAGCCCTGCGTATGCGTGGTGTCGTTCAGACCGTGCGGCGAGTAGACAACCACCAGCTTGCCGCCGCGCGCGACGCCCTCAAGCCGTGCAGGTTCCGCGGCATGATGCAGCTTCAGTTCTTTGATATCGCTCACCGTCCGGAAGATCGGATGGTCCATTTCGATCTTCTCGAGAACGTCTTTGTCGAAGATGGCCTTCATCTCGCGACGGAACGAACGGTCCCAGTCCTTGTTGGAACATCCGGCGGAAGCCAGCAGAAAGCCGCCGCTTGTCAGGTACTTCTTCATATTCTGGCGCTCGGCGGCAGTGAACCGGAAACTCGACTCACCCGTTATCATTACGAAGGGATACTTGAACAACTCATCGGACGAGAGCTTCACGCTCTTGAACCTGCGTTCGGTTGCAATTGTTGTTTCGCGTTGCACGGAGCTGAGGAACTCATCACTGAAACAGCGGGAGGTATGGGTGCCGCCGTAGATCAGATTGGCGCACTGGATTGCGCCTTCTTTTGCCGATGCGGGCATGGCGATCAGGCCCAGCGTTGCCGCCACAATCATGATCTTCTTCACTGGTTGGCTCCTTCCCGGTTGTCTTGACTGCTGAAATATTTCTTCACCGCATCGCGGTATTTATCCGGCACGTTCTGCGCGGGCATGCTTTGGCTCTCTATTTCCGAGCCGGGCTCGATTTGCATCCTTTCCCCGGCTTGAGTGCCCGCGCGCGCGTCGCCTCTGCCGCGCGTGCCGTCGCCAATTCCGCGCGCGCCGGTGTCGGCGCCGCCGAAACTCATCCGGGAGGGCCCGTACATGGGAAGATTCAACGGCGAACTGCCGGACATCCAGTAGCCGTCGCCGACATCGCCGCCCATCGGGCCCGCGCCGCCGTTTCCAATGCCGGGTCCCGGGACGCCGCCGCCGCGGCCGGCGCCGGCGAGTTGCTGCGCCAGCGCTGTCAGCATCTGCTGCAGGGTCGATTTTACGTCTTCCGGAATCTCAAACTCCATGCGTCCCTGGGCCAGGGCCCCGAACCCTTCATCCTGCGGCGGCTCGGTCATCAACTGTTGAAGTTTCTCCAACGCAAGCGTGGCAAGACGATGAGTCTCCCGGCCGTCCTGGTTCTGTGCTGCGGTATTTGCCTGGCTCATCAGATCGGGGATCTGCCAGGCGTAGATGTAATCGGCGAACATGATGGCCGTGTCCCGAAGCTTCTCATAGCCGGGCGGCAGCGCGACTGCCAGCCCGGGCAGGTCTTCGGCGATCGCAACCAGCTCCACGCGGATCTCTTCCTGTCTTCGGCCCAGCCCCGGCAGCCTTCGCAACTCCGCGGCGACATCTTCCTGTTCATATCGGTCCAGGCGCCGCACCAGATCCTGCTGCATACCGACCACGCGTCTGTACCTGGCGGCGTATTCAAAGACCTTCGCTATTCTCAGCAGTTCCTCGGCTGCGGCCATTTCTTCGTCGGCAAGCCGTTTAGGATCCTCAAGTTCTGAGAGCATGCTACCCACGGTCCATGCCAGGGCCGGGCTGTCCGGCGCAAGCTGCGAGAGCTTGTCGGCATTGCTGCGCATCCCGGCCGCGGTCTGCCGCAGGACGAGCGCAAGATTCTTCTCGAAGTCATAAATGGGATAGTCCGCCGCGACCTTCTCATACAACTCCGCTGCGCGGGAGGCCGCCCCCTGAGCCCGGTCCAGCGCCTTCCGGGTATCGGCGGGAGCCGCGTCCCGATCGCGCGCCAGCTTGTTGAGCTCGTTCAACGCTTCGATGAAATCTTCCATCTCCCTGCGTATCGCCTGGTAACGCCGCGACAGATCGTCAATCGTTGTTTGCGCGCGAAGCAACATCGCGTAGTCATCGTCCGAAATAATCTGTACCCGAACAACTTCAGAGGCTGCTATCCCCACGAGCGAAGGATTCGAGTCCATCGCTTCAATGTAGAATTCCAGGATTTGGCCTGGGACAACACCCAGCCGCTTGAGGTCAAGCTCCTGATCGAAAGCGAGGCGAATTTCCGGCGCCGCGGGGCCCAGCGTCGTCATACGGTCGCGGTATCCCACGACCGTCCTGACCATGTCGACCCTGTTCAGGCCGAGATCGTCTTCCGCATAGCCTTCAAGGGGGATCGTTATGCTTGGCGTGGCCAACGCGAAGCCCGCGGGTTCCGAAATCGCCGCCTCGGGCGGCTTGTCAATCACGAGCTGTTGCCGAACCTTCAACGGCGTCTTGTTGCGCGTTCCGCGTATGTCGCGAACAACCACTTCAAGATCGGCGTTCCGTTTCAAGGTCCATTGGAACGCAACCGAGCGCAGATCCGAGCGCGCACCCGTGATCGTCTCGACGGCTTCGGGTTCATCAACGGGCCGGATCGCAAGCGACCCATCGAGCAGCGGCCTGTTGCTTACGAGCGTAAGTTCCACTTCCGAGTCGGCCAACGCGGCGAAATCCTCGTTGCCGAGAAAGAACTGTCGTTTCGGCAGGTCGCTGTAGGCCGGCGGCTTCACGGTCACGCTGGCCAGCGCAATCTGGGGTTGAAGCAGAACATCGAGTTGATGCCAGCGGCTGCGGGCTTTGCCCGTTGCAAAACAGAACTCGATTGGACCGACCACCTTCTCGAGTTTCTGGGCATAACAGTCCTCCGATTCCTGGAAACAGGTTGTGCGGTGAGTCTGATCCTGCAGCCGTGTAACAAGCCAGACCTGCGATCGGACCGGCGCGCCGGTTATGCGCGCGGTTATGTCCACATCGCCGCCGTAAATCACCCTGGGATTCAACGGTTCGACGACGAACCGGTATCGGCTGTATGGCGGTATGTCGCGGCGCGGCGCGACAAGGCGGCGCAGAATCGTTTGCGTGGCGTCGGGACTGATGCTTGCCGCCAACGCCACCGCCAGAAGCTGAACGGACAGGATCTTGAACCGTCCGCGCAACTCCGGTATCGGAAAATAGTCTTTGAAGCGCAACCGCCGCAAATCGGACAGGGCGCGCGCCACGCTCTGCTGCACCAGGAACCGGCGCAACGATGCGCCGGCATCCGTAAGCCGGGATACCCAGGATTCGAGCTCAAATGCGCTCAGGACCGTTCGCCGCCTGCTGCCGAGAAGCGCATCGGCCCTGTCCGCCATTTCCCTGTTGGTTCGGACAAGAGCGCGTATGATCCATGTTGCCCAGAGCAGCAGCAGTGCGCCCGCAAGAACAACCCCGGCAACTTCACGGACTCGAACGCCGAGCGCGAGGAAGAAATCGGCAGCCGCGTAGACAAGCGTTACGACGGCGGCCAAACCGCCAACGCGTATCAGCGCTTCCAGAACCAGGCCCAATTGCCAAACGGCCCTCAGTTTCGAAAGCCTGCCGCTGAACTTGCTCAGAGCCATGTTCGAAGTCTCTCCCTACAACAAGCCGTTGCGCCTTCGCAAGAACCATTCAATGCCGAAGAAGAACACAATGAGCGCCAGCATCCACCACTTATCCCACATCGGGACCCATACCGCCTTGCTCAGGTCGGCGACCTCGCGTTCGGGCTGAAGCAGTTGAACCACGTTCTCAAGCTCGTCCTCGGATATGAGCCTGCCGCCCGACTCCTCGGCCAGCTTTGTCAGGAATTCGATGTCGGCGCTCAAATCGTCGGACTCGTCGGGACGCGGGCGCACCTGCAGCAATTTCCGCGGTCCCTGCTCGATGCCTTTGCCGGCCAGTTCAACAACGTGCATACCGGTCAATTCGGCCGAAAAGACGGCTTCCCAACGGTTCCTGTCTGCGGGAGTCGATACGGGCTTCAGTTCCTGGATCACTTCTTCGCCTCTCCTGATTATGAGCAACGGCTCGACACCACTTTCATCGGCGGCGCCGCTGCGCAGGCTCACGCCTATCCGTACCGGCGTACCCGGCAGAACAGAGCTTTCGCTGAGCCGCAGCGAATGCTTCTGGCCGGGCAGGAACTCCGAATAGGTGACAGCCCACTGCAGGAGTTGCGCCCACAACTCCTGGTAGGTCGCGCTCGTATCCGCCACGGATGGAAAGAAAGCCCACTGCCACATTTCGCCGCCATTGACCACCAGCGCCATCCCTCTTCCATAGCGCATGGTGAAGATTACCGGCAGCGCACGGGTCCTGGTGTCGCCCTCATGCAAGCCTTCCGCAAGAACAGTGGTGAACGATTTCAACTTCGCGCATTGCTGAGCGCCGCTCAGCGCGGGCAGACTCGACCATATCGGCGCGTCGATATCCGGCAGCATTTCGCCGAACAGCCCGGCCTCTCTTCCCTCGATTGTCGGTCTCAACCTGAAATCGGTTTCCGAAGAATCGGACCAGACGGCAGGCTCCAATGCTTCCAGTTCCGGGAAAGAGGCGCTGTACGGTTTCCCGCGCGCGAACAGGATGCAACCGCCTTGCTCGACGACAAACTGGCGCAACAACGCAATTCGCGCGGGTGTGAGAAAGTATTCCATGCCCTTGCCCAGAACGATCACATCATATTGAGAGATTTCCGCGGCATCGTCGGGGAAGATGGCCTCGGCCGCCTCGAAAGTCCGAGACGGATCAGTGTCAACCTTGAAGAACCGGTCAGCCGACAACCGGTAAACAGTGGTAACTTCCATATTCGGTTGCTCCCTGAGGAGTTGAACCAGGAACTTCGTGTCCCAGCAGGGCACCCCCTCGGCGACGAAGACCTGCATCTTGCTGCCCAACACGGTTACACCGAACTCGGCGCTGTTGTTGCTGTCAACGGTTTCACCTTCCCATTTGGGCACACGCAGCTCATACCCGTAATGGCCTTCGTTTTCGCACAGCAGTTCGAAACCCGCTTCACCCGGCGTGCCGTCGGTCAGATCGACACGGTGTTCGTCCCGCTTCTCTCCTGAAGCAGTCAGCAGGGCCACGACAGGACTGATCTTGCCCAGGTTCTCCGCTTTCAGGACAGCGTTCACCTTGAGCTTCTGGCCCGTGAAAGCCACATACTGACGGCGCGCCGGTCTTACCGACAGATCTCGCCTGGCGACCCGGCCTCCGACCGGCAACGCGTATATTGCGCATTCCTGCGATCTGGCCAGCAGCCCGACATCGCCGTAGCTCTCTTTTGAAACCTGTCTGCCGTCGCTCACGAGGATCATGCCGGTGAGGACCCGCGCGCTCGAACGAGCCCTGGTCAGACAGTTCCGGCATGCCTGGAGAATATCCGTAGCCGGCCCATCCGCCTCGGCGTCGGCAAGCGCGTCGGCGCTGATCGCATTGATCTGATCCGCGAACGCGTACAAACGCGCGCCGTCCGCGTCGCGCGCGAGCGCCAACGCTTTCCTCGCAATACGGCGGCCCTCGTTCCACCTGGCTTTGCCGCCGACATCCGCGGTGGCCATACTCCGGCTGCGGTCTATCAGTACGGCCCATTCGGTGTCCTTGTCCTCTTTCATTTCGCGCCATGCGCCGGGATTGAGCGCAACGATTCCCAGGCAAGCCAGCGCGAACATGCGGGTCAGAGTCATGAGCAGCCGCAACCGAAGCCGGCATTTTCCCGCGGTTCTCCACGCGAGGAAGCCGCCTGCAAGCACAAGCGCCGCAAACACGAGCACAAGGTAGTCTGCCCGGATCAGCGGGTTTATGTACGCTCTGTCCAAACCAGTGTTACTCCTTCTATAAGCGCAACGGCCAATGCGAACGCAAGCAGATACGGCCAGAGCTTCAGACCGTCGCGCAGATGACGCACGCCTCTGCCGCGATCAAGCGCAATGGCGCCCGCACTTCGAATCTCCGCCAGTTCCATCAAGCGCAGGTCGGATTCGATCGCGGGGAAGTTGACCGCGGCGGAGCCGATCGGCTTGTTCTGATATCGCCATTCGTACAACGCCGGTTCGCCGGCGCCGTCGAACGCGAAAGTCACACCGCGCGCGTCCCGGTATTCCTCAAGAGCCGCCGCCTTGCCGTCTTCGGCCAGGAGGGCAATATCCGAGAGCAGGACGTTCCTGTCGAAATGTCGCAAGACCTGTTGTCCGGCGATGAACTCGGTTTCTGACAGATCGGCTTCACTGCCGGACCTGCTGTTCAGCAGCATTTCGCAGAGAAACGGCAGAAACTCGTTCTGGCCCGCCCAATTGCTCAATTCCGGATCGAGCGGCAGATTCCAGAAATACAGATGCCCGCGATTCTTGAACCTGACAAGCGCAGGCGTTCCATCCTCATATGCCAGCAGAAGCTCGCCCTGAGACAGATCAGACGCCGTCACGTTGAACCGGCCTCGAAACAGGCCGCCGCAGGGGTCGCCGTACTCGCCGCCCGCAAAGAGCGAGAAGATGTCTGCTTTCTCGTTCACAATCCGCACCCGGCGCCCTTCCTCCGATTGCGACCATTCGATCGGACTGTCCGCGGCCCCCGGAGCATCCGCGCCGGCAGCCGTGAGCAACTGGCGGACAGTAAGACCGCTGCCCGGCATGCACACAACCGTGCGCCCTTCCTTCAGCCGTTCGGCTATTTCGGGCGCGTTGGCGCCGGACCAGCCCGACAGCATGAGCGCATCGAGATCAAGTTCGCCTTCGAGATCGCGTTCGGAAATCGTGCGGGTTCCGGCCCATTGAACGGCGTCCAGCGCGCGATGCCATATGCCGGCAGTTGTCGGTTCAAGCGGCAGTATCCCCACATTCAACGCCTCACGGACCGTTACAACGGCCCACCTGCCGTCATCCGCGGCGAAGGCATCCTCGTTGAGCGTCATCGCTATTGGACATTCGCCCGGCTCGCTGAAAGCATGCATGAATATCGCGACGGCTTTGTTCCATGGCGGGATCATGATTTCCTGCGACATGCGTTTCTCGCCGATGCTGAGAAACACGGTCCGCTGCCGCGGTTGCGCGGAGTAGTTGTAAACCTCGCAGTAGACGGTTGTCTCTTCGTCAACGAGCGGGAATGGCGGTTCGCACAGAATGTCCGATATCGTGCCGTTGGCCAGGTCCGCGGCGCCGATCTTGACGTTGACCAGGTCCGTGCCGGGCGATACTTCCGTCTGTGCTTCGCGCCATGCCGCGGCCTGGAAATCGGACACTACGCAGATCTCGCGCTTGCCCTCGGTGCCTTCGAGCAATCTTTCCGCCAGCCTGAACGCCTCTTCGACGTTGCCGGCTTCGGAACTCACGCGCGCCTTGCGCAGCGCTGTCTGCAGATATGCCAGATTCACGCCCATCTCCGGAAAGACCGGTTCGGGCGACGAGTCCAGCCAGACAATATTTGCACTGTCGCGCGCCGACAGCCCGGAGAGTATTTCCGATGCTTCGGCGCATGCGGCGGCGAACCGCGTTTGCGCGCCGTCGATGCAGCCCATCGATGCGGTCGCGTCGACAATCAGAACCACGTTCTTCCTCTCGAATGCCGAACCGAGCCGCCGGTCGGAAAAGAAGAGCGGCTGCAAGAAGAGGAACACAATCAACGCGCACAGCAACGTGCGCAACAACAGGAGCAGCCGGTCCTGCGGCCGCTTGATCCGCATGGTGTTCCTGATGATGCGAAGGATGAACTCAATTGAGCTGAAATTGTATGCGGGCGGCCGGGTGCGCGCAAAGAGATGAAGAATCACGGGTACGGCCACAAGCACGGCGAGCGGCAGCAGTGCCGCGTTGAGAAGAAGCAAGTTCATTTCATGAGCCTGTCGAACAGATTGAAGTAGTGAGAATCGGTGCGCGCAACGGTGTAGTCGACCTTACGACGCACCGCCAGCTCGCGCAGGTTATTGATATGGGCCTGGATCGTTTTGTCGTATGCCTTGCGCAGGTTGTCGGTGTGCGCAACGACCCGGCGCGATGTTTCCATGTCCACGAACGTTACCAGACCGCGGTCCTCGAGCTGGATCTCTTCAGGAGCAAGCACATGGAACAGGTGAATGCGGAATCCCCTGTGAATATAGGGGCTGAGCGCGGAGAAGATGGCGCCGGGGTCGTCAAAGAAATCGGAAATGACGATCAGCGTTCCCTTCCATTTCAGCAGCGGATAAGAACGGCGCAACGCATCGGCTACGGACGTGCGTTCGCCAGCATAGTTTGTCTCGAGCGCGTGCATCAGGTTCTGCAGATGGCGGCCCGTGCTGCCGGGCGGATAGAAATGCCGTATTCGTTCGTCGAAGATCTGGAGCGACACCCTGTCGGTGTTGCGCACAACCAGGTAACAGAGCGCTGCCGTGAAGAACGAGGCATACTCGAGCTTGGTAATCTTCCTGCCGAACCCCATCGATGCGCTGCTGTCCAGGAAGACGTGGCATTCCATATTCGTTTCCTGTTCGTACGTGCGCAGGTAATGGCGGTCGGTCCTGGCGAATACGCGCCAATCAACGAGCGCAAGATCGTCGCCGGGCACGTATTGCCGGTAATCGAGGAACTCGATCGACGAGCCGTGGGCGCGCGATCTGTGGCGGCCTGAAAGGTAGCCTTCGGCGAGGGCTTTGGGCGCGAACTCGTAGCTTGCAAGTCTACGGATATCTTCGGGCCGCAGGTACTTGAAACGAAGCTTGGCCATTAGAGTGTTTCTACGAGATGTTCTACGATCTGTTCGACGTTGATTCCTTCGCCCGTTGCATTGTAGTTCGGAATGATCCTGTGCCTCAGCACCGGCTTGAGAACGTCGTTGACCTCCTCAACCGACGCGGCCGGGTTTCCGCGAAGCAGCGCCAGCGCCTTGGCCGCGCGCGTGAGATTCTGCGATGCGCGCGGCCCCGCGCCCCACGCCACGTACTGTTTGATGTAGTCGTCGGCAAGAGCTGAGTCCGGTCGCGAAGCGCTCACCAGCTTGAGCACGTAGTCGAGCACGTTGTCGGGAACCGGAACATCCAGAACCGTGTTCTGCAGTTCGAGAACGGACTCGGGATTCAGTATCGCTTTCGCATCAGACGTTTCCTTGCCCGTCGTTCGCAGCACAATCTGCCTTTCCTGCTCTATCGAAGGATAGTCGATCAGCAGGTTGAAGAAGAACCGGTCAAGCTGGGCCTCGGGCAGGGGATATGTGCCTTCATGCTCGATCGGGTTCTGCGTGGCATAGACGATGAACGGCTCCGCCAGGCGCATCGTTTTGCCCGCAACGGTGACCTGCTTCTCCTGCATTGCCTCGAGCAGGGCCGCCTGCGTCTTGGGCGGTGTGCGGTTGATTTCGTCGGCCAGGATGAGGTTCGCAAAGATGGGACCCGGCGCAAACTCGAACTGGCGCTTCCGGCCCCCTTCATCGCCCTGCAGGATCTCGCTGCCGATGATGTCCATCGGCATCAGATCGGGCGTGAACTGGATGCGATGGAAGCTGAGACCCAGGATTTTGCCGAGCGTACTGACAAGCAATGTCTTTGCCAGGCCCGGCACGCCCACTATCAGGCAATGACCCCTGCAGAGAAGCGCCACGAGCATCTGCTCCACAATCTTCTCCTGGCCCACGATGACGTTGGCGATTTCGGTCCGGAGCGACTCGGTCTGTTGCCGTACATTCTCCCACGCGCGTGAACTCTCTTCAGACATGATCTGTTCCTTTCGTTTATCTAGAACATCATATTGTGCGGTATGCTGACTGCTTCCAGCTCCATGTCCGCCGGGACCTGGGGCATGCCGGTGATGTTGATGCCGGCCGGCATGAATACGTTGCCTTCACCGCCGCAGAAACGCTCCAGAGCCTCGTAGAATGTCTTATTCCTGTCGGCAGCGCTGCTGTTCAGCTCTTCGTCAAGTTCGCCTGTCATTTCGAGAAGCATCTCGTCTTCGTCCGACAGGTTCTCCTCCTTCGCTTCCTTCTGTTCCGGCTCTGCCTTGTCACGGGAATCCCAGCGCGCACTGGCGTACAGCCTGCCTGCCCCGCCGGATAGCGATGCGGTCACATAGGTCAACTTGCGCTCCTCGGGTTTCTGCCTGAAGGCGACCAGTTTCTTGAATTCCTTGTCCGCCGGCTCGATTTCGCGCACGTGCAGTACTGTGCCCGCAAGCGCGGGCTGACGCATTACCGTGCAAACCAGGATATTGCCCTTTTTGATCGTCTCTTCACAAAGAAGCCTGACCTGATCGACAGCCGCTTTCGAGAGTTGCTTGCCCACAAGCGACTGATGTGTGTCGAGCGCGGCCTTGTCCTTTGTTTCGCCGTGCACCTTGACAATGCGATTGGCCAGCGGCGCCATCGCCTTGTTCAGCTCCTCGTTATCCTGCGACTTGACCGCAAGGGCCAGCAGTTCATCCAGGGCGAGCTTCCCGACCAGCTCATCGAGCGCGGCGCCCTTGACCCCGGAGATCTGGTCGACGATCTGTTTGCGGCGTTCTTCACCGACATTGTCAGCCGAGGGATAGGCGGGCAGGTCTTCACCTTTCTTGCCCTCGAGCCGCGCCTCAGCCCTTGCAAAGAGAATAGGGTACATGCGATCGCCGATCAGACCACCGACCTGACCGGCGCTCCTGCCCCGTTCTTCGTCATAGAGCGATTCGATCATCCATGCGGCAAGCTGTCCGAGCGTAACGGGAACGGCAGACCGGAAGCCTCCGGCTTCCATGGCGCGCTTGTCCGCAAGCAGCTTCTTCCACAACTCGGCATGCTCGGAGATCTCGAGCGACCCCTCTTTTTCTTCCGGTTCCGACTCGAGTTCCGCGAAGACGTTATACCCGCCATAGCGGTTCATGCCTATTCCGCTCGTGGCGGTCAGAAGGTTGCCGCTCAGCCTGGGGTCCTTTGCCTTGAGCGCATTTTCGAGCAGGATCGTCAGCGCTTCTCTGTTCTTCTTCCGGCCCAGCCTTTGATAGACCTGTTGGCCGCTCTCCTCCCACGTGGTTTCGCCGGCATGCAGTTTTTCGAGCATCGTTTCCAGCGGCTCGGCGGAAACCAGCTTTTTCAGCGAGTCCAGGGTTGTGTTCATCTGAGTGACGAAGTTCTCGTCGTTAAACATCTCGGAAGCGTTGTCCTCCTTGAGTTCATTGAGCTTCTTTTCGAATTGCGCGACAAATTCGGCGCCGTCCGGGCCGCGCTGCGTCACATATTGCTGGATCATGTGGGAGTTGGAGAACAGATCTTCTTCATTGAACTCGAGCAGTTTCGCTTCAAGCGCTTTGCGGTCGTTCTCCTCGCCGCGTTTCATGATGTAGCCCATCGCGATTTGCTTCTGACTGCTGTCGCCCTCGTTCATGTAGATCTTCGCGAGCTCAATGGGCGTCTTATCCTTGTTCGCCTTGTACCACTCCGAGCACGCATCGTGGAGCGCGTCCCGATCGCCGGTATTGAGGTTACTCATCTCGTCGCTTCGAGGGACAATCCCCCGCAATACGTGGGCGGCGATATCGCTCCTGGTCACGGGTCTGCGCATGCTGTCGTACATCTGCGATATACGCTCCTCCGAAATCTCATCGGCGCCGTAGTATGAAGAGTAGCCGTAATAGTTGTGCGTGATCTGGCTGAGGTCCATCCTGAGCATGTAATCGTCTTTCAGGAGCGCCAGCAGCAGCGGCATTGAACGCATGCCCCTGTCCAGGATCTTGTCCACGGCCGAGTCTGCAATCGGCTCGTCCAGACCGAGATTCTTCATCTGTGTCTCGCGGAGTTTTTTCCGCGCATCCGCATACAGGAGCCACTGGCAGCCCGAGTCGTAACCGTAGCCGAAGTATTGCGGCCTGGTCTTGTCCGTCTTCATTTCCGCCAGATCGAGCGCGAGTGTCCTGTCTTCATCGGCAAGCCCTTCGCCGGCCGGCTCGGGCGGCGCAGTCTGTGCCGCACGTTTCAGCACGTTGTCGGCCAGCCGTTTTGCAGCAAGCGCTTTCTGCCAGCCCACGGCGAACCGCTTTGTGTGCTGCCCGAGTTCGCCGGCAAACTGCTCCCACGATTGATTTTCGTCCTTGAAGAAGGCGTTGATGATCTCGTCATACTTGGCATCTGCAAGAGCGTTCAGCGCCTGCATAATGACCTTCTGTCGGACGCCGGCGCGCTCGAAGATTTTTTCCACTATCCGGTTGGCTTCGTTCGTATGGCCCCGCGAATGATACTGGATGGCCAGAAGCATTACCGCCCCGTATCCGCCGGTCATGTGCTCCATGCGGTCGTACCGGTTCTTGTCCTTATCCTCGTTCAGTTGCTTGAGGATTTTTTCGAGGTCCTTCGCTTCATCCGCCTCTTTCCATTTGGCGCCGGTCCTCTGGTCCTGGGGCTGCATGAATTTCGCAGCGCGACCGGACGGCCCTTTCTTTCCGCCGCCTTCTTTCTTGCTTTCTTCAATGCGCAGTTTCTGCAGGAAATTGAGGTCGTACGCTTCAATTGTGCGCCCGTCAGGCGTGACGAACCTGCTGGTGCCTTCCTTGTTTTCTTCTATCATCCAGGCATTTCCCGCGAGGTTGAGTTCCCTGAACATGTGCAACCACATTCCCTGGGAGCCCGGGGCGTATACCTCAAGTTTCACATACTTACCGCCCTCTACGCTGGGCAGACCCAGCGTATGGAACTTGCGGAAACCCGAGCTGTAGTCCGCCTGTTGGGCATGGACGACACACGCAGCGGCAATTGCCGCGACTAGCACAAAGCAGATCGCATAACCGTGTCTCATAACGCGCATTTTCATAGTTTTGCCTTTGTCTCCTGTCCAGCAGCTTGGAGGACGAAAGTCCGACAGGCTGCTAGTTGAACTTGATTACAAGGTTGGTCTTCGTCTCGAGGGTCATGCCCGGCACGTTCCGCATTGCGCCGTATGCCTCGGCTGGCGAGTCCATGTTGTTCATTACGGACGAATTCTGCAGCTTCCGCACATCCGTCGTTTCCATCATCTTGTCCATGTCCAAATCAAGAAGAATGCAGCGGTTCTTCTTTGTCTTGTCGGGATATGAAGCGTTCGATTCAACCTGGACGCCCTCTATCTCCAGGAGCAGGGTCAACCGCATGCCGCGCATCGTCTTCATCATCATCTCTTCTTCCGACTCGGCTCCGGTCATGCCGAACGGGTTGCCCATCCCCACGAGCGCCGCCGCCTGCATTTCTGCCTGTGGACCGGCCATCGGGGCGGAGGTCATCAGATCGTCCTCGTCTTTCTCGCCTTCTTCGTCATCCTCGTTCTCGAAAAGATTGTCCTGTGCTTCGCCGAATTCGGGTATCGTGATGCGGAGTAGATTAGGCGAACCCTTCGTCAGCTTGAATTCGTAGGTGCCCTCTCCGAGCGTATCGAGCCGGTCGGCCATCATCTCCTCATAATTTTCCATAGCTTCTTCGTCCATTTCCTCGTCCATTCCCCCGCCCATCATGCCGCCCATCATTTCCATCGACTGAGGGCCGAGATAGCCGAGCGGAATGCGCAGTTCGTTGATATCGCTGAACGAATAGAGCGCAACCGAGCCGCGAGCGCCGTCTTTATCGTACTTCTGGCCCTTCACGAACTTCACGTCGAGCCCGTAAATCCTGGCTTCACGCTTGAGCGCGCGTTCGTTGTAGAACGGGTCCTTGGCCATTCGTGACGCCATCTCCTCCGCTTCGGGACGGCCCTCCATCTGCTTCTTCATGGCCTGTATCTGGGCCTCATACATTGTGACGGTTTCTTTCGCGAAGATCTTGGTCACAAGCATGTTGCCGGAGCCGTCGGCCTTCACCTTGATGAGAATCTTCTGCTTCGCGCAGCCGTTGCCTGACACAAGAACCAGCGCAACTGCCGCCGCCATGGCCAGCCGCCCCGGCATCTGTCTCCCAAACATCGTGGTTCTCTGCATTGCTCTCTCCTCCTCTGACCTGCACTCACTCTCCGTTTGTCCGATGAAGTTGCCTTGACGCAGTCGCCGCATGCTCCCTCAAACGATTTCAAAGCGTCACCCGCCGACCATAGCGTTGACAACGATTGGAAGGCAAGGAAACATAGCCGTGTGGCAGCGAAGTCGATGCTTATGAAATCGCATGATAATGCGGAGATGCCGAAAGCGCAACGCATAACAGCATAAGATTGAAAATTTGCCATAAGGTAGTCAACGACAATTACACTTTCCCCTCAGCGACAGTTACACTTCCCCATTCTCTGTGTTTCTCTCCCTCTCTCTTCCCCCATATTTATGGGGCCTGCTTGTAGTGTCAGCCCATTGCGGGCCAGCATGCGCGCGATGGTGCGCTCTGAAGGCAGAGGCGTGAGTGCCTGGTGCTGATCGAGCCTCCTGCGCAGGGCTTTCGGCCCGCAGGGCAAACCCTGGTTGTACAGTTCCAAGCGTACCATAACCACGATCTGCTCAACTTCCTCCGGCGGTCGAGGGCCGGGCCGTAGCCTACCAGTCGGGACGCAATGTAATATGCGCGCGTCGTTGCACGAGAGGGGTCTCTCGAGCGTAGTCAAACGGCGCGCCTGCCTCCTCAGACAACAGCAAGGTCTTCCCGTCAAGACGGAATGTCCCTTTCTGATAGACCATCTTCATCCGCCCTGGAGAGTAGGCGTACACTTGGGCAGCGATCATATTGCTGCTTGGGCTGAGCTCATAGTACCCAACGCTACCAGCGTTCCATCTACCGTAGTCAACTGCCACATTCGTAGGCACACCAATGTTGACACTCAGAAGATGGCCAGATGGCCAGAAGATCACGTACCGGTAGCTGGTTGAATCTGAACGCTTCTCCACTGACTCGTACAGACGGACTTCGGCAAACGCACCAGTGCCTTTGCCACCGTGAGCATGCGGGCCGACGGCCCAATTCGGGCGCCGCGGAATCCATCGAGAGCCGTCCACCGGCACGGGCCGTTGATAAGTCCAGGAGACACAGCCACACAGCAGGCTCAATGTGCAAATTGCCGCAGCCCACCGGATTGCTCGAATCGCTTGACTGTTCTGGAACCAGTTCATGGTGACGGCTCCAAGGTCCCCAGAGGCGCGGTGCCAGAGAGAATGGGATACTGGAACCTGCGGGAACCCGGTGAGAGCACATCATGAATGAAGTGTTGCCAGTACGCCTCAGTGAACGTCTGGTACTGATACCTTACCCCTCCGCACGGAATTCTAAAACTGAGACTCGCCCTGTTGTATAGAATTTCGTTTTGGGACTGCATGTAGTACCAGGGGTCATTCTGAGGCGTTGGCCACGACGAAGGGAACAGCGGCTGGGCAGTCAGCCCGGCACCACCTAGCACCGGGTCGGTTGTAAACGTGTCCACG
>CAYSBP010000028.1:11567-20204 GCA_964429255.1 uncultured Planctomycetia bacterium | reverse complement strand
CGCCCATCACTCTCAGGTAGCCGCCCGCTTAGGGGCGGCTACCTGAGCAGTTACCTTATTTTGATTAAAACCATCAGCAAATTCAAGTGGATCTCGCCCGATGAACCGCCCCATCTCTGGTTAGCCCCAGGATGTCCTCGACGCTCAACGGGGCGTTGGGCATCTCCTGGTTGGCCTGCTCCAGCTTCTCGCGGCTCGAGACGACGCAGACCGCCGCCTTGGGGCGGTTCGCGTCGAGCAGCTCCAGCACCGACCGCTTCAACTCGGCCGGCGTGGCGCGCAGCACGCCTTCATGATGCGCTTCGCGCAGATCCTTCGTGTCGCCGGTAACGTGCCGCCAGAGCGCGGCACCGGTGGCCGCGCCCGGACGAATCGGACGTTCGCCGTCCTTGGCCGTGCCGATGATCGCGCGGTCGATGTCCGTCTGCGTCCAGTCGGCTTTGGCCACGTAATCGCGCAGCGCGTCGTAGACGTCCAGCGTCCGTTTGACCGCCGGGTCCCTGTAGGACTGGAGGTGGAACGTGCTCTCCCAGCCGCTGTAGCGGCAGCCACCGCCATACGCGCCGCCCTTCACGCGGATCTCTTCCCAGCAGTACCCCAGGCTCAGCAGCCGCGACGCAACGCCCAGCGCCGGGGCGTCCGGATGCGACAGGTGCGGGCCGGGCATCGCCTGCACGCAGTAGGCGATGTCCATCGGGTAGGCCAGTCCTTCACGCGGCGGCGCGGCGAACGGCTCCCAGCGGACGTCCGGCGCGGCGCCGGCCACGGGGCTCTTGCCCGCCGCCCACTGCCGCAGTTCGCGTCGAACCTGCTCGTAGACGGACGCCGTGCCGGTGAAGCTGACGGTCAGTGCGCCCTGAGCGCGCAGGAAATCGCGGATCCGTTCGAGTTGGGCTGTCAGTTCGTCGCGCCGCGCGTCGAAGTCGGCGGCCAGCTTCTCGATCATGCGCGTCTGTGGCACGCCGCCCATCCGTTCGTCGAGCCAGCACTCGGCATTCAGGCCGCGGCTGGCGTGTTTGACGGCCAGTTCCATGCCGTTGCGCACGATGCCGCTTCGGTGCGCGGCGCGGGCCTGCACCACCACGTCCTTCAGCCGCGCGGCGTCGCGCAGATCCAGGTCGTAGGCCAAATCGCGCAGCAGGCGCAGCGCCTCCGGCGCGCGGTCGTCCAGCGTCTTCAGCGTAAAGGTCGTGTGCCGCAGGAACCGCGATGCATCCTGCGCGTGGCTGCTGGTGCTGGTCTGCAGGTGCACGCCGCCGGTGAGCGCCGCGACGCGCTCGGCGATTTGGACATAGCTCTGCCCCGCCGCACCCATCTTGCGGAAACAGGCGGCGTAGAGCGGCATGTACGGGTACAGCTCCTCGGGCAGCGCCGCGACGTCCAGGTCCACGTGCAGGTAATTCACGCCGTTGGCGAAGACGTCGTTGTGAAGGAAGGTGACGCCGCCTTCCTTTTCGACGGTCGTCGGGATGTGCTTGGGCTTGCGCGGCAGGTCACTGACCTTGAGCTGCGGTAGCGTGGCGAGCGCTTCCGGCGCGTTCGGCTTGCTCTGCAGATCCTCCAGTTCGCCGGCCAGCGCGTCGATCTTCTTCAGTTTCTCCTCGCCGAGCTTCGCCTTCAGTTTCTCCATGCGCTTGGCGAAGGCGGTGTCCTTGCGCGCCTGCAGTTCGCGGTCCGGCTCACAGACCAGCGTCATGCGGTGCGGGTTCTCCAGGAGCCGTTCGCGGATCATCCGGCTGAAGAGCTGCGGGTCCTTCTTCAGGCGCTCCTTGAACTCCGCGATTAGTTCGTCCGCGCGCAGGAAGAGCAGCGGATCGGCGCCGTAGATCCAGGTCGCATACGCGCGATCCATCAGCCACAAGGGGAACATGGACTCGATTTCCAGGTAGCGGTAGGCGATCTGCTGCAGGGCCGTCGCGACGCGTTCGTCGGGGATGCCCTCGTCGGCGATTTTCTTGAGCGTCTCCAGGACCCGTTCGACGAAGGCGTCGCGCCGGTTGGCTTCACTGCCCTTCAGGCCCACGCAGAAGATCGACTCCAGCGTGCCGGCCGAATAGCCCGAGTGCGAGAGGTCTTCGCCGAGTTGGCTGTCGATGAGCGCCTTGTACAGCGGCGCGCCGTGGTGTCCCAGCAGGATGAGTTGCAACACGCTGAAGGCGACCACGTCCTGCGGATCGGTGCCGTCGCCGATGAGCCACGAGAGCGTCAGGAAGGTCTTGCCCTTCGTTTCGTCTTCAGGCCCGATGGGATACAGGATGCTCCGTTCGCGCGGCGCGGTCCAGCGGGGCTGTTTGGGGATGCGGGAATCGATCGCGTTGCGCGAGAAGCCCTTCAGTTGCCCGCGCAGGAACTTCAGGTGCGACGAGGTGGGCAGGTCGCCGTAGATGAAGATGTAGCTGTTGCTGGCGTGGTAGAAGTCGCGGTGGAAGCGTTTGAACTGGCGATAGGTCAACTCGGGGATGTGTTCCGGGTCGCCGCCGGACTCGCGCCCGTAGGGCGTGTCGGGGAAGAGCCCGTTATAGGCGTGGCGGCAGACCAGCGAGTCGGCGCTCGAGTAGACGCCCTTCATCTCGTTGTAGACGATGCCCTTGATGGTCAGTTCGCTGGAGAGGTCGCCTTTCCTGGCCAGTTCCAGGTGGTGGCCTTCCTGGCGCAGCGTGTTCTCGGTCAGGTTGGGATGATAGACGGCGTCACAGTAGACTTCGGCAAGGTTGAAGAAGTCCTGTTCGACGTTGCTGGCGACCGGGTAGACGGTCTTGTCGTCGTAGGTCATGGCGTTGATGAAGGTGGCCATGCTCATCTTGAGCATTTCGACGAAGGGGTCTTTGACGGGGTAGCGGCGCGAACCGCCCAGGACGGAGTGTTCCAGGATGTGCGGCAGTCCGGTGTCGTCGGCGGGAGGGGTGGGGAATGCGATGGAGAAGAGGTTCTCGGCATCGTGCGGCGCGTGGACGTGGAGGATGCGGGCGCCGGAGCGGAGGTGTTCGATCTCGTAGGCGGTCGAGCGCAGATTCGCCAGCGGCGTGATGCGTCTGACCTGGAAGCCCTGGTATTCCTGTCCCACCTGCAGTTGAACGCCACGTTTGCCCATGAGGTTCTCCCTGGTCTCGGTGTCTCGAACCGGCGGGCCGATTCTATGGCCTGGCGAAGGGCCTGCGAAGTGCGGATTGCGGGGCGGGAAAAGCGAGCCGAGGAGGATCACGAGGCGGAGCGCGAGCGGGAGTGGTGTTGCGCGTATGATCCGCAGGCGGGCTACGTGCTCAATCCTTTACTTTGCAGGTGCGGCAGGGCTTCAGGTGGTCGAAGACGCCGGCAAGGTACTCCTTGCGGAGCTGTGTGGCCCAGGGACCGTTCCAGATGTCGGGAACGGAAGTGATGTTGGCATCGCCCAGGACCACATCGCGTTTGTAGTCCACGCAGCAGAGAACGGCCTTGCCTTCCCACGTGATGACCATGGTGTGGAAGGGCCGGCGACAGGTGGTGTTGGGCTTCATGTCGGCTTCATCGGCGGCCACGGCGGCGCTCTGCTTCATGTCGAGCTGGTCACCGCGGTTGTCCATATCGATGACGTGCAGTTCGAAGCCTTCCTGGTCTTCCCAGCGGCGTTTCATGTCGCCGATCTCGGGCGCGACGAGGCGCGTCTTCACCACGTTCACCCTGACGCGCAGACGCTCCTTTACGGCAGGATGCACCTTTAACCATGCGCAGAAGGCGTCCACGTGTTTCATGGTCCGCTCAAAGGGCAGCTTCATCAGTGCTTCGTAGACTTCCTTCGAGAAGCCGTTGATGGACATGAAGAGTTCGTCCACCAAGCCGCTGGCGATGAGCTGCTCCACCTTTTCCGGTGTCAACATGGAGGCGTTGGTGGTCAGGTTGCGGATGCTTTTCGGACAATGCTGGCGCAACAGGGCGTAGCGTTCGGCCAGTTGCGCGTCGATCAGCGGTTCGTTGTCGAGGCAGAGGATGAAGCGTTCAACGGGATAGGGCGCGCACTCCTTCGCGATCTTCTCGAAGAGCGCCATGGTCATCGTTCCGCGCGGTAGTTCGTCCTTGAGCTGCGGGTACTGGCAGAAGACGCAGCCGGCGTTGCAGCCGAATTTCGTCTCGATGAGGACGGTCTTTGGGAAAAGCGGAACGGGTTTACGGAAGATGCGGTTGCGGACCTTCTTCAGTACGGATTTCTCATCGCCGGGGTAATAGTACTGACGTGCCACGTTCGGTCTCCAACGGTCCGCGAGCGCGTTTGAGGGTATATCGTCCGGTCTTCTCTTGGGCCCTAGTGGAAGGACGCTCGACAGCCCACCGTCCTTGAGGCTATCCGGGCTTTTCCATTAGCGACCCAGCGAACGGCGCAGCGCGAGGAGGTCCTCGCGCACTTCGGCGCGGGTAAGGGTTTCCCGTTCGATTTTGCGGATGGCATGCAGGACCGTCGAATGGTCGCGATTACCAAAGAACTGGCCGATTTCGGACAGGCTCAGCCGCGTAAGCTGTTTGGCCATGTACATGGCCAAGTGCCGCACACGGACCAGCGAGGCATGGCGGCGGTCGGAACGGACTTCGTCGGGCGAAGTGCCAAAGCGTTTGGAGAGGGCGGCGACGATTTCGTCGCAGGTCAGCGGGCCTTCACGCACATAGCCCAGTTCGCAGAGGGCCAGCAGGGCTGTTTCGTGGTTCGGTGCGCGTTGTTCGGCCGCCGCCAGCGCGGCCAGCTTGCAGACGGCCCCCTCCAGTTCGCGGACGCTCTTCTCAATGCGGTACGCCAGCAGTTCGGCGGCGGGCGCCTCCAACGTCAGCCCGCGCGCCTTGGCCTTGGCGTGCACCAGCGCCACGCGCGTGTCAAGGTCCGGTGTGTCCAGGTTGGCGACGAGGCCCGACTGGAATCGCTCGCGAAGCCGCTCGTCGAGCCGCTTGGTCTCACGCGGCGGCACATCGCAGGTCAGCACGATCTGACGACCCATCTGATGCAACGCGTCAAAGGTGAAGAGGAATTCGTCCTGCGTCTTTTCTTTGCCGGCCAGGAAATGCACATCATCGACCAGCAGCACGTTGCAGCGGCGATACTCCAGACGGAAGGCGTCCAGTTTGCGGTCGCGCAACGCAGCCAGATAGACATTGGCAAAGTGCTCGGCCGGGACCAGCTTGACGGTCATCTCCGGATACCGCCGCTGGATCTCGCGCGCCAGCGCATGCAGCAGATGGGTCTTGCCCAGACCGTGTCCGCCGCAGAGCACCAACGGATTGTAAAGCAGCGCAGGCTTGTCGACGATGGCCGTGCAAGCGGCATGCGCCACACGGCTGTTCGGCCCGACGATGAACTGCTCCAGGCTGAAGGGCAACACCGTCGTGGCAGGCGTACGCGATTCGGTTCGCGCAGGGCGCGACACCACACGTTCCAGCACCTCGCCCAGCATCTGCGGCCGGTTCACCGCGGTCGACTCCGCAACCAGCAGTGTCACCGACGTCACCTCAGGCGAGAGCGATTGAGCCGCCGCGTGCAGTTCCTGTTGGTAATGTGTTTCAATCCAGTGTTTGACGTAGCGACTGGGCACCGAAAGACGCATCGAGCAACCGTCGCACTCCACGAGACTAAGTTGCTTGAACCAGGTATTATAGCTCTCCACGGGGATCGTCGCCCGAAGACGCTCCCTCAACGCTTCGCAAGTGGCTACCCGGACTTCAGACACGAAATAACACCCCCCACGGATGGTAGAAACCATCCGCGCCATCCCCAGTCGATTGTACTGATCTATTTCGAGTTAACTTTGGGAGACACCCGCATCACCCGAAGTCGCTCCCCCCCTTTTCAACAACAGTCGCGGATTCTATGAATCGAGTATGGCGAGTCAACAGGGAAAAAGAAAAGCCTTTCGAGCATCGCTACCTTGTGGTGGGGAAGATGTTACAGAAGAGGGAAAGTGGTGTGGATAAGGTCTGGTTCTAAAACGAGACGTAGAGTGCACATGAAGGTTCGCGTAAGAGGGCTCAGATCCGATGCTTACAATCATGTGGCATGCATTGACCAAACGGTAACACCATCTCGACCAAAAAATAAATTCACACCCCTTTTAACTGGCGAATGCTTTCTTCATGAATTCCTCACCTGCCCCGGATCTCCAGCGAAAGGTCGAGCGCAGGAGCAGAATGCGTGATCGCGCCCAGCGAGATGCGGTCGACGCCTGTCCGTGCGTAGGCGCGCAAGGTTTCCAGGCGGATTCCGCCCGAGGCTTCAAGCAGGGGACGATGCAGACGCCGGCCTTGCGACCTGAGCCACGCCACGGCACGCCGCACGTCTCCCGGCGTAAAATTGTCCAGCAGCACGAAATCCGGACGGCTCTCTCCGCAGACCTGCTTCAGCGCTTCCAGTGTCGTCACTTCGACCTCGACCATTACGCCAGGAAACTGGCGCTGCGCCTCCCGCACGGCGGCCGCCGGGTCGCTGACGCCCCACAGCGCCAGATGATTGTCTTTGATGAGGACCATATCGTGCAGGCCGAAGCGGTGGTTCATTCCGCCGCCGTCGCAGACCGCCTGCTTCTCCCACTCGCGCCAAAGCGGCGTCGTCTTGCGCGTGTCCAGGATCCGCGCCTTTGTCCCTTGAGCCGCATCCGCGAAACGCCTTGTCGCGCTGGCCACGCCCGAGAGATGGCAGAGCAGATTCAGCGCGGTCCGTTCTCCGGCCAACAGCACCCGCGCCGGACCCGAAACGACCGCCACCACATCGCCGACGCGTACGCGTGCGCCATCCTTCTTATATAAGGTCGTTCGGATCCGTGCAGGTTTGCGGCGTTCGAGTCGCGCCGTCTCTTCCGCCGCCAAGCGGAACACCACAGGTAGTAGCTTCAGACCGGAGATGACCCCCGGCGCCTTGACCAGAAACTCGCCGCTCGCCCTGCGTTCCCACGGCACCAGCGCGCGGCTGGTCAGGTCACCGTGCGCACCCAGATCCTCACAAAGCGCCAGACGAAGGCGATCTTTGAGTCCCAGAAGAGGAATTCGGGCGTTCTCCATGAAACGATCCTTGGGGATGGCCTGTCTTTCCTGTTACGTGCGTACCGCGTTGGGTGGCGTGGCCCTGTGCGTAGTTACTTCTTCTCCGGAACTTCCCGTCCGGCGGAGATCAGTTTGAAGTTGAACCGCGACTGGCCGTTGACGTCCAAGGTGGTCTTTTCACCTTCGCGTTCCCCCTCCAGGCGGTAGCGAAGCTGGAAAGACATGTTGCCGGTGACGAAGCGACCGTTCTCCGGATCGAAAAGATAGACGCCGGCGCCATGGCCTTCAACGCCCGTGAGGGAGACGGTGAGGCCTTCGGCGTCCGTGCCCTTCAGATCCATGCCGTCCCACGAACTCAGTACGTCGATCATGGCGAGCGAGCGGCCGTCGAGCGGATGCCACTTGGCGAAGGTCGCCCGGGTGCGCACGGTAACCGGTCTCTCCAGCTCGACCTCGGCCAACGCAGGGATCTCGAAACTACCGGCCCACGATTCTCCGACCTTGGTCTCCCGGCCGAAGATCTGCGGAAACAGCCCGCGCGAATTGCCCCCATGGGCCGTGTCCAGAAGCAGTCGGTCGCCTTCCACACGGGTCTGTTTGCATGCCTGGTCGAAGACGATGCGCGCGACGTTCTTTTCCAGGAAACGAAGCGCCTTCTGGTGCGCCGTGATCTTGTCCATGCCGATGTCGTTCCGGCTGTCCACCAGCACGCGGTTGTTCTCCGTGTAGACAACGTTCTGGCGTTCGACCTGGAGCGTCGAGGCGGACGCGTCGCCGATGCGTCGGTTTTCCTGCAGGCCCAGGCCTTCGAAGCGTAGCAGGCAGGAGAGCGCCTCTTCACCCTTTGGCGGCTCTTCACCGGCCAGCACCACGTTCACGCGAGTGAACTTCTCGACCTGGAGCTTCAGGGGCTTCTCCTTCTCCATCCCCGTGGAGGTGCTGGCCGAATCGAGCGCCCAGAGGTAACGATACGTTTCGCCGGGCTTGATGCGGATCTGCAGAAGCGCCGTCGGCTGTTCCTCGGCGGCCAGCAATGCCAGCGCCCAGCCGGCCACAAAGACTACGAGCAAAACGCGTTTCATCGTCGTATCCGCACTCCTGTGCATTTCCGGACGGACCTTACCAGTCGGTGAGGGAACGCAGATCAATCTCGCGATACTGAACCGCGGCCTGACCGTTGATCTGCGGCTGTGTGCAGATGACAAAGGATCGGCCGGCCTGTTCCATGAACTGCCCGGCGAGCAGTGCCCGCGCCCATTCCTCGGCCCGGGTAGCCCGCTCCGCGGCGCGCCGTGCCCGTTTCTCCCAGTACGCCCGCTCTTCGCCCAACCGCTTGTCGGCTTCGGAGTGAAAGGCATGGGCCGCCCGGGCGTAAAGTCGGGACGACTGCGTGAACCGCCTGGCCTCGGCCTCCTCGCGCGCGTACCGCGCCAGGGCCTCGGGATCCGTTTCCGCCACCAGCGCCATGCGTTTGATGATCGGGCGGAGGTGCAGCCGCAGTTCCTGGTCGGCCGTCTCTTCCAGTAGCCGTTTGAGTAGCGGAAAGACATCCGGACCGAGTCGCTCGAGTTTGCGTGCCGCAGCCTCTCGTTCGGCGAACCGTTCAGCCGATAGCCCGGTCACCATCTCCTGCAGCGTGCGATTCGA
>CAYSBP010000028.1:5375-11467 GCA_964429255.1 uncultured Planctomycetia bacterium | reverse complement strand
ACGAAGTAGACCTTGCCCTTCTTCTCGACGCGGACCAACTGCGGTTCCGATCCGGCCAGCCGTGCGGCCACCTGCCGCAGCTGCTTGACCTGCTTCTGGCAGTCCTGGAACGCCCAGCGCACATGACTCCACTTGCGCGGTTCGTTGCCCAGTTCCTCCACCAGCACCAGCGAGGTTCGCTTGGCGTTGACGCAGGAGGAAACCATCGGCGGGACATCGCTCCAGGTTTCGGCCAGCATCGAGGCTTCCCTGGCGATCGACTCGGTGTTGAAGAGCAGGCGCGTGCGCTCCACGCCCCCGGCATCCAGGTCGCGCGCGATAAGGCCGATGAGCTTCTTGAGTTCCACCACGCTGCGCAGTGTCTTCTGCGCCTTGGCGCCCGGATTCCCCTCGACGGAGAAATCCTCCATCACCACGTGGAACGGACTGACCCGCTGGGCCGACACCGAACCTGGCAGGTCGGCCGCCACATCCTCGGGCTCGGTTTGGGCCGACGCGGGCGTGTCGCCCGGACCAGACATTGTCGCCAGTGGAAGGACGGCCTCGGGTTCGATGGGCGCTACCTTGAGCGGCGAAGCGGCGACGTCGGGCGCCCTGGGCGCCACGAGTGGCGCCGCCTGCTTCAGCGAGCCGGCTTCCGGCTCTGGCGTCGGGGCGACCGGCGCGACGGGCACCAACGCGGGTTCTGCCTTGACCGGTCCCGGCGGAACCTTGATGACGCGGACCACCGGTTCAGTCTTGGCATCCGCGGTCGCAGGGAGAGGCGTCTCGGCGGGAGACTGGAGGTTCACGTCGGCCTCCACCCCATTACCCGCGCGATCCGCCGCACCTGCGACGCTCAAGACGAATACCCACCCGGCCGGGCAGAGCATGATCCACCGCATGGTCGTCTTTCCTGCGCCGGCGCTACTCGGACTTGCCGAACTGGACGGATGCGCCGGAGCGCGTCCAGAACTCGCGCCATGCCGCCGCGTCCATGCCGGGCAGCACGCCGTTGTAGTTCGACCGATCCTGGAAAAGCGAAGTCAACACACCAAAGGCGGCTTCCTTCAACGACATCGTGCGCGTGGAGCGCCCGGGGCCGGCGAGCGGATAGGCTTCGGTCGGGAAGGCGCCCGCGGTCTGGCTGCTCATCGCTTCGATCAGGTAGGGTGCAGCCGGAGCGCCGATGGCAAGCAACCGCTGGCTGGCACGCTCCCAACTCGGCGTGCTCAGTTGCGCGATGGCCTCCATCACGTCTTTCTCGATCTGCGCCTGTTTGCGGATTGACGCGATCGCCGCTTGCTGCGCCGCTGCGGCTGCTGCGGCCGCGGCCGCCTGCTCTTCGGGCGAAGGTGTCACCACGACAGCCGTCTGCTCAGCAAAGGCCGCCGAAGACAAAGCCAGTACCACGACCAACGCACAAGCATGGCGCATCATCGGATTCTCTCCTCTTCAACAGACGTTCCCCACCCCGCGTGCTTCACCGGGATTGCTCGTTCTCGGACCCCTCCGAGCACCGGCCTCCGGATTTCGGACTGGAGCCACGTCTAAGTCCTTGGGCTGAAACGCCATACTCGGTCAGTACCCCTTCCGAGTCAAGAGGGAAATCAGCAAAGCAAAACCCCGAAATGGCCTTAAGATGGACCCATCCAAGACCCTCCCTTAGTGAAAGGAACCAACATGGCCCTCATCCACGCCCACTTCTGGAGCAACGCGCTCGCCAAACAGACCGCGTTTTATGCCCTCGTACCCGACCATGGCCGGGGGCCGTTCCCCGTCTTCTACCTGCTCCATGGTCTCAGCGACGATCACACCATCTGGCTGCGGCGCACGCGCCTCGACTGCTACGTCAACGAGATGCCGCTGATCGTCGTTATGCCCGACGGGTACCGCAGTTACTACGCCGACCACGTCGAAGGTCCCGCCTACGGGAAGTACATGGTCGAGGATGTGATCGGCTTCGCCGAACGAACGTTGCCGGCCATCGGCAAGCGTTCGGGTCGATGCATCGGCGGGCTGTCCATGGGCGGCTACGGTGCGCTACGACTGGCGTTGGCGCACCCCGATCTCTTCGTCAGCGCCAACAGCCACTCGGGGGCCTGCTACAGGTCGCGCATGACGGGCCTCCTGGAGGATCACGAATTGCGCCGCATCTTCGGTCGCGCGAAGCCCCGCCCCGACCACGACCTGGAGGCGCTGGCGTTGAAGATCAAGCGCACCGGAACGACCTTTCCGAAGCTGCGGATCGACTGCGGCACGGAGGATTTCCTGTTCCAGCAGAATCGCGAGTTCCACGCGTTCCTGGAGAAACGCCGGATCGCACACGAGTACGCCGAGTTCCCGGGCTCGCACGAGTGGGGTTACTGGGACCTGCACATTCGCGAAGCGCTCAGCTTCCACGCCCGGGCGCTGAAGCTGCCCAATCGATAGTACCGTTTATAGGCTCCAGCCCGGGATCGGAAGGGCCTTGCGTGAAGAATCCGAAAACGAGGACCACCGGTTGGCGGCTCTTGAAGAAGAGCGTGGCTCCGTAGCGTGCGACCCGGCCTATCCCGAGCCCTTGTTCTCCGTCTTCACGCCGCCGTTCCACCAGGAGAGAAACCGGGCGCGCAGGTACTCGCGATTCAGCCGCGCAATGTTGGACACGGAGATTTTCTTGGGGCACTTGGCCTCGCATTCGCCTTCGTTGGTGCAGTTGCCGAAGCCTTGCCTATCCATCGTCTCGACCATCGCCAGCACGCGTTTTTCGCGTTCGGGCTGGCCCTGTGGCAACAGGCCGAGGTGCGAGACCTTGGCGCCGACGAAGAGCATCGCGCTGGCGTTCTTGCAGGAGGCCACGCACGCACCGCAGCCGATGCAGGCCGCCGCGTCCATCGCACCTTCGGACTGGTCCTTCGAAACCGGGATCGCGTTGGCATCCGGCGCGCCGCCGGTATTCACCGAGATGTAGCCGCCGGAGATGAGGATCCGGTCGAAGGCCGAACGGTCGATGACCAGATCGCGCAGCACGGGGAAGGCCGTCGCGCGGAAGGGCTCGATGGTGATCGTCTGCCCATCCTGGAAGTCGCGCAGGTACACCTGGCAAGTGGTCACACCGCGCCGCGCGCCGGGGCCGTGGACCTGACCGTCGATCGTCAATCCACAGCAGCCGCAGATGCCTTCGCGGCAGTCGTGCTCGAAGTGAATGGGCTCCTCGCCCTTCTCTTCCAGACCGTTGTTGACGATGTCGAGCATCTCGAGGAACGAAGCCTGTGCCGGAATATCGCGGGCCTGGTACTCGACGAACTTGCCCGGCGAGGAGGCGTCTTTCTGGCGCCAGACACGAAGGTTGAAATTCATCGCCGCCCCCTTTCTTACTTATAGCTGCGCTGGTCGAGGTGAACGGTCTCGAAGGTCAACGGTTCAACGAACCGCTCGGCGCGCTGGCCCTCGCCGCGGTACGCCCACGCGGCCACGTGCGTGAAGTTCTCGTCATCGCGGCGCGCCTCGCCTTCCGGCGTCTTGTACTCCTCGCGGAAGTGCCCGCCGCAGGATTCACGGCGTTCCAGGGCGTCGAGCGCCATCAGTTCGGCAAACTCCAGGAAATCGGCGACGCGGCCCGCCCGCTCCAGCGCCTGATTCATGTTCTCCGTGCCGCCGGTGACGACGACGTTCTTCCAGAACTCCTCGCGCAGGGCGTGAATCTTCTGGATCAGTTCGGTCAGGCCCTGCTCGTTGCGGCTCATGCCGCATTTGTCCCACATCATCAGGCCCAGTTCGCGGTGCAGGCTGTCCACCGTGCGCTTGCCCTTGGCGGCCAGCAGCCTCTTGAGTCGCTCGTCCACCTCGTTGCGCACCTCGACAAATGCCGGGTGCGCGGTATCCACCTTGTCGAGTCGGGAGGTGGCGAGGTAGTGTCCCATCGTGTAGGGGATGACGAAGTAACCGTCGGCCAGGCCCTGCATCAGCGCACTGGCGCCGAGGCGATTCGCGCCGTGGTCCGAGAAGTTTGCTTCGCCGAGCACAAAGAGGCCCGGGATGGTACTCATCAGGTGGTAATCGACCCACAGCCCGCCCATCGTGTAGTGCGGTGCGGGATAGATGCGCATCGCGGTCTGGTACGCGCTTTCGTTGGTGATCTCGTGGTAAATGTCGAAGAGGTTGCCGTACTTGGCCTCGATGGTCTCGCGGCCGTCGCGTTGGATGGCATCGCGGAAATCCAGGTACACGCCACGCGCGCCGGGGCCGACACCGCGCCCGTCGTCGCACTGGCGCTTGGCGGCGCGCGAAGCCACGTCGCGGGGAACCAGGTTGCCGAAGGCCGGATAGATGCGTTCGAGGTAGTAGTCCCGCTCGGCCTCGGGAATCTCCTCCGCCCGCCGCGTTTCGCCCTGTTTGAGCGGCACCCAAACGCGTCCGTCGTTGCGCAGGCTTTCGCTCATCAGGGTAAGTTTGGACTGATAGTCGCCGGCCTGCGGGATGCAGGTCGGGTGGATCTGCGTGAAGCACGGGTTGGCCATCGCCGCACCGCGTTTGTACGCCCGCCAGATCGCCGTGACGTTGCAGCCCTTGGCGTTCGTGGAGAGGTAGAAGACGTTGCTGTAGCCGCCCGTGGCCAGGCAGACCGCGTCGGCGGAAAATGATTCGATTTCACCGCTGACCAGGTCGCGGACGACGATGCCGCGCGCCGCGCCGTTGACGAGCACCAGATCCAGCATCTCGTGGCGCGTGAAGAGCTTCACCTTGCCCGTCGAAACCTGCCGCAGCATCGCGCTGTACGCGCCGATCAGGAGCTGCTGGCCGGTCTGGCCGCGCGCGTAGAAGGTCCGCGAAACCTGCGCGCCGCCGAACGAACGGTTCGCCAGCACGCCGCCGTACTCGCGGGCGAACGGCACGCCCAGCGCCGCACTGTGGTCGATGATCTGCGTGCTCACCTGCGCCAGTCGGTAGACGTTGGCCTCACGCGCCCGGAAGTCGCCGCCCTTGATCGTGTCGTAGAAGAGCCGGTGGACGCTGTCGCCGTCGTTCTGGTAGTTCTTCGCCGCGTTGATGCCGCCCTGCGCAGCGATGCTGTGCGCGCGCCGCGCCGTGTCCTGGAAGCAGAAGGCGAGGACGTTGTAGCCCTGTTCGCCCAGTGTCGCGGCGGCCGAGGCGCCCGCCAGTCCCGTGCCGACCACAATCACCGTGTACTTGCGGCGATTGGCCGGATTCACCAGCTTCATCTCGGTACGGCCGCGGTCCCACTTTTCCGCCAGTGGACCCATGGGTATACGCGCGTCCAGTCTCATGGCGCGGGCCTCCCGAAACAGATCCAGATCGGAATGGAGGCGTACCCTGCGGCGATCAGGAGGCCGAAAGCCACCGAGGCGCCGTCCACGTACTTCCATCGTCCGGGACTGAACAAACCCAGCGTGCGCAGCGCGCTCTGCAGCGCATGGCGCAGGTGCAGCCCCAGCACGCTCACGGCCAGCACGTACCAGATCGCGGCGGCTGGCTGAGAAAGGTACTCGTACACGACCCGGCGCAGGTCCGCACGTCCCGCCGCATCCACGGGATGCTCGGGAAAACGAAACGCAACCAGGTGCAGCACAAGAAAGACCAGGATCACGGAGCCCGAGTATATCATGGTGGACGAAGCCAGCGTCCGCTCGCCAGCCGAATGGACTTCCGCATTGCCGAACCTTCGCGCTTTCCAGTTCTCGATGGTGATCCAGACCGCCAGCGACAGGTGAACCAGGAATGTGGCCGCCAGGCCAACCTCGGCCGGAATCAGGAGCGGATTGGTGCGGAGCAAATCACCATACTTGTTGTATAGGTCGGAGGCGGACGGAGCGAAGAGCGCCAGATTGCCGATAAGGTGCAGCGTTACAAAAGTGCAGAGCCCGAGACCGGTCAGGGCGAGGAAGAATTTCTTCGATATCGAGGACAACGCCATCGTCTTCCCCCATCTACCTACAGGTACCATAACCGATGTGAGGGTGCACCGTTACTATTTCTGCGCGGAGGTTCAAGCGGCTTTCTGTGGTCCTGAGGAAATCCGGACTGGCAGGTCTTGGTAGGTGGCGCCCACAGATGTTCGGTATTCCGCTTGCCGGGAAATCGTAACCGCAATCGTGTCCGCAATCGTCTAA
>CAYSBP010000028.1:0-5275 GCA_964429255.1 uncultured Planctomycetia bacterium | reverse complement strand
TCCGACGACGCCTGCTCGCGCGATGGTCCGGCTACTCGAAGTCCTCGCGCGCCAGCACCACCTCGCGTCTCGAGGCCACGTTGGTCAGGAGTCCCAGGCAGAGACATGCGGAGAGCAGCGAACTGCCACCATATGAAACGAACGGCAGCGTCACCCCCGTCGTCGGCAGCAGACCGACCGCCACGCCCAGGTTCATCAGGGCCTGTCCGCCGATCAGTGTCGCGATGCCCACGGCGATCAATCGCCCCGCCGGCTCGCGCGTGCGCAACGCCACGCCCAGCGCCGCCACGCCCACCAGACAGAGCAGCAAGAGCAGGAACGCCGCGACCGCGAACCCGCCCTGCTCGGCCGCGACCGCAAAGATGAAATCGGTGTGCCGCTCCGGCAGAGGACTGGCCCCGCTCATCCCTTCCACGCCGAAGCTGCGCCCGAAGAAACCGCCCGATCCGATGGCGATCTCGGCATGCCACTGCTGCCAGGCTTCGTTCAAGCGGTACTCCTCGGGGTTCAGCCACGCCAGGATGCGCCGTTTCTGATAGTCCTTCATCACCGTGAACCACAACAGCACCAGCCCGCAGCCGCCGGTCGCCAGGGCCAGCCCCAGGTGCCGCAAACGCGCGCCGGCCGCATACAGCATCGCGAAGATGCAGGGCACCAGCACCATCGCCGTGCCCATGTCAGGCTGCTTAAGAATCAACCCCATCGGCACGAACCAGAGCGCCATCGGCAGCACGAGCCCCTTCAGGTGTTTGTAGCTGTCGCGATACATGAGGTAGTGCGCGAGCGTTACAACCAGGATCGGCTTCATCAGTTCCGACGGCTGCAGGTTGAAGACGTACAGGTTGAACCAGCTCCGCGCCCCGTTGATCGGACGCGTGAAGAGTACGGCCAGCAGCAGGAACAGACCGGCGCCATACAGCATCGGCGACCACTTCAGCAAACGCAGGTAATCGAAGCGCTGCGCGATGAGGAACGCCGCGAGTCCCATCCCGGCGAAGATGAGTTGGCGGAGCACCATCCCGCCCACACCCGAATCCAGTGCGCTGGAGATGAAGATCAGCCCCAAGAGGATCAGCAACCCGGAGCAACCCAGCAGCAGCCAGTCCATCTGCTCCACCTGCCGGCAGGCCGCACGCCAGGCGGTGGTGCAGAGCGTGGAACGTTGCGTGTTCACCAGCATGAGTCGCTCCACAGGACCGCGGCCTTCCAGGCCGCCCAAGGCTCGATTCCCGGAGCGCGCAAGGATGCCCGCGCTCCAGGACCCTACCGCGCCGTCACCATCGGCAGTTCGACGAGATCCGCCCGGACCGGCGCGGGCCTCGAATCGCCGACACCGGTCGTCGTCCCCTGCTGCGGACGCGGCGCGTTGCGCGTGCCGTACACCTTCTTCAGCGCGCGATACGCCAGCGGCGCAGCCGCTTCGCCGCCGTGCCCGCCATGCTCGATGAAGAAGCAGAAGGCCACCTCAGGCCTGCCGCTGGGCGCATAGCCCGCAAACCAGGCGTGTGGCGGTTTGTCACCCGCGACGTCCGCCGTGCCCGTCTTGCCGGCCACGCGCACCGCCAGTTCTTCGCCCGTGTGAAAAGCGCTGTACGCCGTGCCACGCGCGCCGGGCGTGCCGACATTGCAGACTTCATCCAGGCCCTGACGCACGATGCTGACCGCCCGCTCCGAGAAGAGCCGCGACGCCGGTGGATCCGTCGGCGCCTGCTTCCACAGATGCGGGTGCACCGGATACCCGCCATTGGCAATGCAGGCCAGCAATGAAGCGGCCTGCAACGGCGTGACGCTCACATAGCCCTGTCCGATCGCCATGTGGTAGTCCTTGCCGCGGCTCCACGCCACCTCGGGCGACCGCGCACCGAAGTGGCTCACCCGCCAGGTACGATCGGGGAAGACGCCGGTGACTTCGCCCGTCAGATCCAGTCCCGTCCGGCGCCCCAGACCCAACGCCGAGGCAAACGGCGCGATGGACTCGACCCCCGCGCGCGCGCCCAGACGGTAGAAGTACACGTTGCACGAACGCCGCAGCGCCTCGACCAGTTCCACCTGGCCGTGCGCGCGGTGCGCATCGCAGTGGTAGCGGACCCGGCCTTCCTGAAGGTAGCTGCTGCAGTAGTTCGACTCGGTCGGCGAGGCCACGTTCAGTTCGAGCGCGGCCGCCGCGATGAGCACCTTCATCACCGAGCCCAGCGGATAGCGTTCGGCAATGGCGCGATTGAGCAGCGGCTTGGCGGTGTCTTTCAGCAGCGCCGCCAACTGCTGCTGCCGCCATTCGCCTTCGCGCGGCGGAGAGAAGAGATTCGGATCGAACGTGGGGTACGAAGCCAGCGCCAGCACTTCACCCGTGCGGCAGTCCAGCACCACGCCGGCCGCCGGCTTTCCGCATGACCGCAACGCCTCTTCGCAGGCCGCCTGCCATTCCATCGATATCGAAAGGACCAGCGCATCACCGCGCCGCGGACGGGCCGCTTCCCGCCACGCCGGGTTCGCCGTCAGCCACGCTTGACCGTTGACGCCGAAATCCAGCCCGTGCTTGCCACGCAGCATCTGGTTGTACCAGCATTCGACGCCGCTCTCGCCGACGCGCCGATCCGGCAGCGAAGCCTTCGGGCGCGGGTTGTCCAGCAACCCGCAGCCCAGCCAGATCCGCTCGGCTTCGCACAGTTCCATGCGCAGCGGCCGCTCCGACCAGCGCACAACGTCCGCAAGCCCCAGCCGGACGGCCGCCTTCCGCTGGGCCGGCGTGAGCGAGTCCAGGCATTCCATCAGCGAAGCCACATCGTCGATCGTGCGCGGATCCGTGCCGATGACCTCGGCGATCTGCCGCGCACGTTTTTCATCCAGCCCCGCCTGAAACCGAATCCAGAATCGCGTGCGGTCTTCGAGCCGGTCGATCAGTTCGCCTGCCTCGCGAAGCTGCTGAACCTGCGCCGGCGTCAGCTCACCCAGCGTGCCCAGCACGTGCGCCAGCAGTGTGCCGTTCGGATAGGCGCGCCGCACCGAATGCGTGCAGGCCAGTCCCGGGAGGTCGGCCGGATTCACCGGCGCGGCTGCCATTCCCGGCGCCGATGGCGGGATTGCGAGCCGCTCTTCCACCTGCGCGCGCAGCGCCGTCCAGACCGGTTCGTCGATATCGCTCAGAAACGTCACCGGCTCCCGCGGCGAAGCCCACTTCCGGCCGACCTGGTCGAGCGCGTCCACCAGTCCCTCAGCCAACTCCTCGGGCCTGCGACGCACGTCCTTCGAAAGGTGCAGCACCCACGGGTCAAATTGCAGCCGGGAGGCCAGCCGCGAGAAGGCCGCCTTGCGCGCATCGGGCGTCGTGCTCTCGTCGCGCGCCTTCTTCACGTCGGCGAGTTGGATCGTCGTCAGCGAGAGTTCCTTCACGCGCACCGCCAGGTCGAACGACGGGCGGTCGCAGGCCAGGAGACGGCCGAATCGATCGCGGATCTCGCCGCGCAGGTCCGCCAATGGCTTCTCTTTGAGCGCCGTGGAGACGGCGAGTTGGCGGTACTGCGTGCCGCGGAAGAGCTGAAGCTGCGCCAGTCGGCCCAGGAGCACCAGGAAGCCGGCCACCAGCAGGCCCATCAGAATCCGCACGCGAAACTTGAACAAGGTCGTCTCCCGGGACCGCGGCCTTCCAGGCCGCCCCATCCGGAACCCAGCTCCCGAAGCGGGCAGGGATGCCCTTTGCTTCAGGATCCACCAACGCGCAGCAAAACGGACGCACTCCAACGCTATGCCCGCTTCACACGCATCCGTCCCTGGCGCCGTTCCCGTCGCTCCGCCTCTACCAACAGCACCTCCGGCGAGAGCATCCGCGTCCAGGCCCAGGTCTTCCACAGCAGCCAGGTCAGCGGAAACGCCCACACCGCCGCCGCCAGCGTCAGCTCCAGCCACATCCGCGCGCCGCTCAGCCAACCGACGCTGAAGGAACTCACCGCGGAAATCCAGAAGTACAGCCCGTGCACCAGAAACGTTCCCGCAATCGACGCCAGCGCCACGGCGCGCCATCCGCTCGCGTGAAGTTCGCGTTCAATGCCCATCGCCAAACCACCCACCAGCAGATAGCCAATGGTCAGCAGACCAAGGCGGCCCGAACCGAGCACATCCGCCTGGACGCCCAACGCGAAGAGGAAAATCAGGGCCGCCTCGCAGCGCAGGAAGGCCACGCCACACACGCCCAGCAACAGTCCCAGATCCACGTGCAGATAGCGCGGCAGGCTGCCGAAGCCGATCTGCCAGCACGCGGCCAGCAACCACAACGGACCCAGGACCAGCAGTGCGCGCATCGCAGTCCTCGATTATTTCTTCCGTGCCGGCGCCCGTGCGGGACGCGGCATCTGGACGATCGGTTCGATGAGCAGGTACGCTGCCTCAATCCCTGCAGCGTCGCATGCCGGCCGCACCTGCACCGCCCATTCCATGTTTCCGCGACGCTCGACGCTGGCGACCTCGCCGACCCAGCAGCCCGCGGGGAATCCGCCATCCAACCCCGAGGTCACCACCCACTCGCCGACGCGCGCCGTCAGATCCGCGGCGACGATCTTCAGCAGACATCCGGGCTGGCCCTCCACCGTCCCGCCGCCCTGCAGCAGGCCCTCGGCGCGGCAGAGCGTCAACCGCACGGCCACCCGCGTCTGCGGATGCGAGATCGGCGCAAAACAACTCGCGCGCGGCGCGACCGCCACCACCCGGCCGATCGCGACCCCCTGATACAACACCCCGGCGCCGTTGTTCACCCCGTCCAGCGTTCCGCGGTCGACCCCGAAGACCGTCTGATCCCACAGCACTTCGCGCGCGATGATCGAGGCCGCGACGCCCTTGGGCATCCGCACGCCCTGCGGCGGCGTGGCGGCGTGGAGCTGCGCGCGCAGCCGCCGGTTTTCGTCGAAAAGCCGCGCGGCCTCGGCGCGCAACTGACGGTCCGCCGCCGAAGGCGCCGCTGGAGCGGCCGCCTGCACCGCCTGACCGCCCACGTGATGCGCTGCAACCTGAGGCGTACTTTCACCGCGACGGAAGAGATCCAACGCCGGGCGAAGCCTTGAAAGCAACTGGCTGCGCCACGACCAATTCCCGTTCACCGGCAGAAACAGGAAGCCGAACGCGAGGACCAACAGGCCCGCGAGCAACCACCGGGAGTGTGATTTCTTGCGACGCATCGACTTTCCGCCTTGGATATCTGGCCGCGCATGCCGCGCACGACCCGCCCGGAAGACGAAACAGCTAGGCTGAAGTATCGACCGAAACCGAGCTAACCTTTGGCCGAATA
>CAYSBP010000027.1:18140-20375 GCA_964429255.1 uncultured Planctomycetia bacterium | reverse complement strand
TGCGAGTGAGTTCACGCGCGAGAAAGACCAGTAACTCCGCAGGACCCGTTCGGGGACCGGTCCAACCGGGAAGAAGAAGGACAGCGAAGGGCTGTTGGTCGGACCCGTCAGACCTGTCGTGCGTCTCTGGCGCTGAGGTTCTGTGGCTCTGTGGCTCTGTTCTGTCGGTCTGACCTCTGACCTCGGACGTCTGCCCTCTGGGCCCCGGCAGATGCAGCGTCGCGCTGACACACTGCGCGCCGTTGATGGGAAGATGCAGCACTTCGCGGCGCTCGTGACCGAAGTCGGCGTGGGGTCGCAGAAGGGCGATCGGATCCTCGCTTATGTGGTCCATGCCGTCCCTGTCGTCCATCTACGAGAGCTCGGTGCGCTCGGTGGTTTGAAGGCTTCGTCAGAAATCCAATCGGAAGCCCTGGCCCAGGTAGCGGGTACGCGCCTCGGGGTGATTGACGATCTCCTTGGGTGAGCCGTGAATCCAGATCTGCCCCTCGTCCATGATGTAGGTCCGGTCGGTGATGGTGAGCGTCTCGCGGACATTGTGGTCGGTCAGCAGTACGCCGACGCCGCTGTTTTTCAGATCGCGCAGGATGTCCTGGATCTCGGTTACCGCAATCGGGTCGATGCCGGCGAAAGGCTCGTCGAAGAGCACGACGCGGGGGCGCAAGGTCATCGCGCGGGCGATTTCCAGACGCCGGCGTTCGCCGCCTGAGAGCGTGGCCGCGATGCTGCGACGGACATTCTGCAGGCCGAGGTCCTTCAGCAACTGCTCCAACCGGTCGGTACGCTCCTTCTTCGCGGGCACCTGGAGTTCCAGGATGGCCAGCAGGTTGTCCTCGACGTTCAACCGCTGAAAGACGCTGGGTTCCTGCGCCAGGTAACCGATGCCGCGGTTGGCACGCTGGTACATCGGCAGCTTGGTGATGTTACGCAGATCGAACTCAACGGTACCCGTATCCGGACGGAGCATGCCGACGATCATGCGGAAAGTGGTCGTTTTGCCGGCGCCGTTTCGGCCCAGCAACCCGACGATCTCGCCCGCACCGACTTCGATGTTCACGCCGCGGACGACGTCGCGCTTGCCAAAGCGTTTGCAGAGGCCCTTCGCGATCAACAGCGGCTCCGGACGCGGCTTGGGCACACCCCCCGTCATCACCTTCACCAGCCGGATGGCGGTCGGCATGGGGGCGCGAACGCGGCGAGGGCGGTCCACTCCGCCCGGCCCGGCAAACGGCGAATCGGGTTTCGGAAGAATGACCGTCCCCGATCTGGACGGCAGGCTCGCTGGCTGCGGAGTCGCAACAGGAGGAGAAGCAACGGGAGCGTAAGCAGGCACTGGGTTGACCGGCCGAACCGCAGGAACGGGCGTCATCTCCGCAACCGCAGGCATCTGTCCTGGCGGTGCCGAGCGGGGAGGTGGCCCGGGTACGGCCGCCGGCGCGGGCTCCGGGATAACGCCCCTGCGAAAGATCATCGTCTTGTCTTCGGCCGGACCGGTCGGAATCTGTCCCGGGCCGACGGGGGTGCCATGCGCAGGTTCAGGTGGCAGGCGGATGATCAGCGTCCCGTCCTCTACCGGAGGCGGCTGGGCGGGAAGCTTCGGGGGGCGTTCCGGCTCGCTCACGACAGCGCTGACTCCTCTCGCTCTATTGACCCACCCGTCAAAACCGGCTGCGCACACAACAGGTCAACGGATCACACGCCAGCGGGATGGCGGCCAGAAGACGAAGGACGCTCTTCCTACCAGATTCTTGCGCGGCACAAAGCCCCAAAACCGGCTGTCCACCGAAGAAGGCGCGTTGTCTCCCAGCGCCATGAACTTGTCCGCCGGGATCTCCAGCCGGTAGCGACCCTCTTCGGGTTTGAAGTCCCGGTTCTCCCAATCGTTCGTGTAACGGGTAACGGGGTTGCCGCCGCGATCGTCGGTCATCGTGTAATACAGATCCCGATAGAGGTTCAGGCGCGTGATCTTGACGCGCGCATCGCCGTGCAGGCGCAGACGCACCAGGCTTTCCACCTTCGCATTGTCCACCGGCCGCACGTCCACGAGCACCGGTTCGTTGGGCGTGTCGTCCACCGCACTCAACACGCTGCCATCCACATAGGCCAGCGTGAGGATGTGCGAAGCACCGGGCGCCAGCGATGTCTTCGCCGTCACCTCGTGCCGCTTCGAATCCGCATCCAGAACCGGGGCCGTTCCACCCAGCGAGACGCTCCATGACGCGCGATGGAGGTTCG
>CAYSBP010000027.1:0-18040 GCA_964429255.1 uncultured Planctomycetia bacterium | reverse complement strand
CTTCGTGAATGAACGGCCAGCGTCCCACTTTGGCATATACGTTCGTGATCGGGTGGCGATAGGTCAGCATCGACGGACCGCTCAGCCGTGCCGCCGCCTGACCTTCCGTCCATTCCACCTTGCCGCCGTCCACGTTCCACGGAAACGCCCGGTTCTGCTGCTGCCGACGGACCTTCTGCTCCTCCGGAGTCGACGCGGGGGTCGCGAGGGGCGGCCTCAAATCGGCCACGGATACCGGTTGCCAGACGCTCTCCTGCATCGCCTTCGACGATTCCCACTTCCGCAGGATGGTCTCTTTGCCTTCCTTCATCAGGAACAGGTCACCGCCGGAGATCACAATCGTCTCGCCCGGCAGACCCACGCATCGTTTGATGTAGTTGCGCTTCAGCGAGTTGGTGATCTTGATGTTGTCGCGATTCTCCATTTGCCACGCCATGTCGTGCACGAAGACGAAAACGTCGAACCGTTTGGGATCGCCGCCGAGGAAACCGAGGGGATTCGTACCGCCGCTATAGGCGAGCTTGTTCGTAACGATGCGATCGCCATAGTCTTCATGGCCGATCAGTGTGGGCTCCATCGATCCCGTGGGGATCTTGAAGGGCTCGAAGACCAGGAAGCGCAATGCCAGCAACGCCGCAACGAAGACGAGAAGGCCCTGCCACGTGTCCCGGAAACGGGGCTTCCTGGGCTCGGCTTCCTTCGCCGTCCGAACGACGGCGTTTTTCACTGCTTTCTCGTTGGCCATGTCTCGCTCTTACCATCCAGACGCCCGGAAGGGATGCGCCTTCACGTTCATCAGGGGTTCTTGCGCAACCGGAAAGGTCATACCCGGTCCTCGCAGTCATCGTTGTAGTCATTGTCGGTTGTTCGGCAATGAACAGTCGATGGTGGCTACGCGCACGACCACGAATTCCCGCCGAACCTTCCCCGGCTCGCACCATGCACCACCGGCCGCCCTCATCGGGCGGCCGGCGCGCGCAGCATACCAGAATCGGGGATAATGTCGGCTACAAATTACAGGAACCGACGACGTCCACGGCCTTGCCGCTCGCGGGTTTCTTGAAGGTCGACGTATCAACGATCGCGCGTACGACGTTGGCGGTTCGACCGAACCACCGGTGCACCAGCTTCATCCTCGGGTATTCCTTGTTAGGCGTCGGATATTCATCGGAAAGAGAACATCCGCTCGTCTTGAACCCGCCGACTTTTCCGCTTTTCGCCAGCCCGTGTTTCCGTATGCTCTTGGCTAGCGGAGAACTGGACGAGGGGGTCAACCCATGAATCCCGTTGTCGTATTCCAGACGTCGATGGGTAGCTTTGAAGCGGAGCTATTCCAGGACAAGGTACCGGGGACCGTCAAGAACTTCCTCGCGTACGTCAGCGAGAGTTTCTACGACAACACCATCTTCCACCGTGTCATCTCCGGCTTCATGGTGCAGGGCGGCGGATTTACCGTGGATGGCAAGCAGAAGCCGACGAAACCACCCATCAAAAACGAATCGTGCAACGGCACGAAGAACGTGAAGTACGGGCTCGCCATGGCCCGCACCAGCGACCTGAACAGCGCCACTGCGCAGTTCTACATCAACGTCGAGAACAACGATTTCCTCGACGACAACCAATACTGTGCCTTCGGCATGGTGGTCAACGGCCAGAACACGATCGACAAGATCGTAACGGTCAAGGTCAGCCAGTCGGGCAAGCTGAGCGAAGCTCAGCCCATCCAGCCGGTGGTGATCCAGAGCGTGCGGCTGAAACCAGCGGCCCAAGCGGCCCAGGCCTGATCCGCGCGTGCCCGCCCAACAGATGATCGGAATCGTCGTCACCCTGCGCGAGGAACTCGCGGCCGTCGAAGCCGCCGTGCGTGCCTCGGTTCCCGACGTCTCTGCCCGTGTGCGCGTGCTTCAAGGCGGACTGGGCGGCGTTATGGCGGCCGCCGCGGCGGAGAAACTGCTGCGCATCGCGCCGCCGATCCGGCTGCTGGTCTCGTGCGGTTTTTCCGGCGGACTGGCGGAAACGCTGAGCGCCGGCGCCATCGTGCTGGCGGAGGGCCTTGTGGCCCGTCCAAGCCTGGAGCAGGCGGCGCGGGGCGACGATGTGCTGCGGGTGTCCGCTTCGGCGCTCGAACAGGCCGATGCGGCCTTCTCAGCCGCCAAGCTCACCGTTCACCGCGGGACGCTGGTCTCCCTGGCACAACCGGTGCTACGCTCCGAGGACAAGCGCGCGCTGGGCCGGATGACCGGAGCGTTGGCCGTGGACATGGAAGCCGCTGCCGTCGCGCGCGTCGCCGCGAAGGCGAACCTCGGCTTCGCCGCTCTGCGAACGATCTCGGATGGTGTCGACGACGCGTTGCCGCCCGAAGTGGCTTCGTTCCTGGACGAGCAGGGCCGGGTGCGGGCGGGCAAGGTGCTCAAGTTCGCCGCGGGCGGGCCATCGAACCTGAAACAACTCTGGCGCATGAAATCACATTCGGACCAAGCGGCCGCATCGTTGATGGCTGCGCTGCGCGTCGCGCTTCCCGCGTGGCTGCAGGGAGGTTGAAGATCCGCATGTCGAAACTGAACGAGCCGCTCTTCTTCACCCCCGTCCCCGTTGAGCGTGTCTGGGGTGGCCATCGCCTGACCGCACTCTTCGGGAAACCGCTCCCGCCGGGCAAGACCATCGGTGAAAGCTGGGAACTCTCGGACCGCACAGGGACGGAGAGCCCGATCACCGGCGGCACCTTTGACGGACAACCGCTGCACGACGTCATGTCAGAATTTCCCCGCGAACTACTGGGAGAAGCGTTGGCCGCCCGCAAACCGGCCCGTTTCCCGTTGCTGGTCAAGTACATCGACGCGGGGCAGGACCTCTCGGTGCAGGTTCACCCCGACGACGACGGATGCCGGCGGCTGGGCATCAACGACCGTGGCAAGACGGAATGCTGGGTCGTCGTCCACGCCGATCCGGGCAGCCGGATGAACCGGGGCCTGGCGCCTGGCATGACGCGCGCCGCCTTCGAGAAGGCCCTGGCCGAAGACCGTGTCGAGGACGCGCTGCACTTCTTCACGGTCAGACCCGGCGATGTCGTCGCGATTCCGCCTGGCATGGTGCACGCCATCGGGAAGGGCATCGTGCTGGCTGAAATTCAACAGAGCTCCGACGTGACGTTTCGGGTCTACGACTACAAGCGCGTCGGATTGGACGGCAAACCGCGCGCGCTGCATGTCGAGAAGTCGCTCGCGACCATCGACTTCGGCTCGGCGCTGACCGACTTTTTCGAGGGGGACATGAAGGCCGATCTGATGGGCAATGCATTCGAGTCCTGCCCGGCCGGCGGCGAGAAAGAATTTCTCGGCGGACGCTACTTCAATCTGCGCGTCGCGCGGGTGAAGGCGAACGGCGAATGGCGCCCCGTCACCCATGGCGCAGCGGCCACCGTCGTAATGTGCCTGCGTGGATCGGGCATGCTCAATGACCGTGCGCTGCCCGCAGGGCAGACGTTGCTGCTGCCGGCGGCGCTGCCGGCCAACCGGGCGCTCTTCCGCGCCGCGGTGGAAGAAATGACGCTGCTGCTCAGTTCGCCGACGGCAGAAGCGTGATCATCATCATCCCGTTCAGTGGTATTTCAGCCGCCGCCGGCGAGAATGGCGATCATGCCGACCTCTAGATCAACACCTCGAAACCACATAGACCTCGACGCGCTCATCCTTGACCTTTGGGCCAAGACCCGCTCGGGCCAAATCTTCGCCAGCAAGGCCGTGGCGGAGGCCTTCGCGCGGAACAAGGGTCTCTCCGGCCAGGACCGTGAAGTCATCGTCGAGACACTGTACGGAATGCTTGGGCACGCCCGCCGGATCGAGCATGCGTTGAAGGCCGGGAGGCCTCACCTCCCTGGTGATGGCGAGAACGGGCAGATACCGGAAACGGACGGTCATGCTCGTAATCGGCCGTTCCCGCGGAAGGCAACGGAACCGACCGACAACGATTACGACAGCGATTTCCCGGTGCGCCCGGCACCAGAGGCTCAGGCCCTGCTGCTGACCTATCGTATACTGACAGGGAAACTCACCGTCGGTCAGGCCAAGCTGAGTCCGTCCAACATCGACTGGCCCGCCGTCGTCGCTGCTGACGAGGCACTGGGGTCTGAACCCGATCCGCTGAAGCGTATCGGTATCCGTGCGTCGCTCCCCGATTTCCTCGCCGAACGGCTGATCGCCGAATACGGCGACGCGGCCGAGGCGCTGGCCCTCGCACTGAACGAGCAACCGCCGCTGATGATGCGCGTGAACACCATCAAGGCCTCCCGCGAGAAGATACTCGGACAGTTCAACAAGGCCGGTCTGGCTGCACGCCCGGCGCAGTTCGCGGAGACCGGAATTGAGCTGGAGTCGCGCGGGAACATCTTCCGGCTGAAGCAGTTCGCGGAAGGGCAGATCGAGTTACAGGACGAAGGAAGCCAACTGGTCTGTCTGCTGGTCGCGCCGCCGCCGAAAGGCCTGGTCGTCGACTACTGCGCCGGTGCGGGCGGCAAAACGCTCGCCTTGAGTGCACTCATGAAAAACGCCGGCCGCCTGATCGCACTCGACGTGCACGACAAGCGGCTCGACGAGTTGCGTCGGCGTGCGCGACGTGCCCGCGTGGCAAACACGCGTGCGATCCTGTTGGACCGCCAGGAACCGAACGACCGTGACCGCCAAGACGCCAGAGCAACGGCCGAGCAGCGGTCACTTCCTGAAACCGGGGCCGAGGACCCGCTCCTCGCTCCTCTTTTCTCCCCCGACGACGGCGGAAGCCGAGAGCCCATAGCCGCCGTTATTTGGCCGGAAGCCCTGCAGGCCTTGACTGGCAAGGCCGATCGCGTGCTGGTCGACGTGCCGTGCAGTGGGATCGGCGCTTTCCGGCGCAAGCCCGAGATGCGCTGGCGGCTGAAAGAGGAAGACCTGCGCCACTTGCCGGAGGAACAACTGGCGATCGCGCGCCGGGCGATGCGGCTCTGCGCACCCGGTGGGCGGCTGATCTATGCCACCTGCACCTTGCTGGCCGAGGAGAACGAGCGCGTCGTCGAAACGCTACTGAAGGAGAGTGGCTTCGAACTGATGCCGGTGAAGCTGATTCTGGGCAAGACCCTTGCCGAGCCGATCACGGATCCGTCGGGGACGTTCCTTAAACTGCTTCCGAACCGCCACCGCTGTGACGGTTTCTTCGCTGCGGTTTTGCGAAGGCCCAAGTAGAATATCCTATCCGGCCTTCAATAAATGAGTTAGGGCTTGGCAACGGCTCTAACGGTCAACGATGACTGTGGCCTCAGGGGTTGTGGGATGTCATGGTTGTAGTTCCTTTGACCTGCTCATCCTGTACTGGTTGCAGGTCACTTTTGCTTGACACTGGGGAGTGAGTGTCTATAAGGCTCCCGTCGTCTTGCCACGGGCGGCCGATGGTGGGCCGCCGATTTTGTTCCCAGACGCATCGCCGTCCGTGGGGAAAGGTCAGGACTTGAACTATGGCTAATCCGAAACGTCGCCATTCGCACAGCCGGACGCGTTTGCGCCGTGCGCACGATTCCCTCAGCAACTCGCACACGGGCACATGTCCCAAGTGCGGTCAACCGGCGGCACGCCATCAGATCTGCGGCTACTGCGGCTTCTACCGTGGGGTTGAGGTGATCAAGATGGAAGCCGAGGAGCAGGCCGAGGAAACGGCGAAGGCAGAGACGGAGAAGTAGGTTCCCGCAGTTCTCTTCGGGTCGGCTGGATTCCACGCGGTTCCTCGTCAAGCTGAGGCCACGCTGGCCGGCAATGCCCGAGCCGGTGGGAAGGTGTTTTGGTTTGTCCGCAAATGGACGCGGGCCGAGAGGTTGTGTTCGCATGGCCAAGGATCGCCAGGCAGCGCTTCTGGGGCTTGGCTCCTATGCACCCGCGAAGGTTTTGACCAACCAGGATTTCGAGAAGTTCCTCGATACCACGGACGAGTGGATCACGACGCGCACGGGCGTCAAACGCCGTCACGTCAGTGCGGACAACGAAAGCACCAGCGATCTTGCCTTCAATGCCGCACAGGCGGCTTTGCGCGACGCGAAGATGGACCCGAAGGATGTCGATGTCGTTCTGGTGGCCACGTTCAGCCCCGACTACATCACGCCCGCCACAGCCTGCGCGGTACAGGAGAAGCTGGGGATGGGACCGCACAGCATTCCGGCCTTCGACATCAACGCCGCCTGTTCCGGGTTCATCTACGGACTGGCCACAGCCAAGGCGTATGTCGAATCCGGCATGGCGGACACGGTGCTTCTGGTCGGTGCCGAAGCCATCTCGCGGTTCACCGACTATCAGGATCGAACCACCTGCATTCTCTTCGGCGACGCGGCCGGTTCGGTCGTGGTCGGTTTGAAGGACGGGGGCCGAGGGCATGCGGTACGGCAGGTCCGGCTGCGGGCCGATGGCCGGGGCAAGGAGATGATTGTCATGCCTGCGGGCGGTGCCGTACGGCCCGGCAGTCACGCGACGATCGACGAGCGCCTCCACTGCATTCGCATGAAGGGGCGTGACGTCTTTAAATTCGCCGTCTCGCAGTTCGTTGACATGTTGCGCGAGATCATGGAACGGTACGATCTGAAGGGCGAGGATATCGGCGCGATCGTGCCGCACCAGGCGAACATCCGCATCATCGACGCGGCTGTTGAGCGACTCGGGTTGCCGCGAGATCTGTTCCTGACAAACATCGAGGAATACGGTAACACATCGTCCGCTTCCATACCTTTGATGCTGGACGAAGCCTACCGCAGCGGACGGCTGGAACCGGGCAAACCGGTCTTACTGGCGGCCTTTGGCGGCGGCTTGACCTGGGGATGGGCATTCGTAGAATGGTAGACGCTGCCATGCGACCTGTGTTGGTCTTCCCTGGCCAGGGTGCCCAGGCTGTGGGCATGGGAAAGGATCTGGCCGAGGCGCTGCCCGAGGTACGCGCCCTGTTCGAGCGGGCCGATGCGCTGCTGGGCATCCCGCTCACGAAGGCGATCTTTGAGGGGCCCGAGGCGGCGCTGGTGGACACGGCGGTGCAGCAGCCCGCGCTGGTGCTGACGAGTCTGGCGGTGCTGAAGGCCGTGGAGACGACGTGTGGGCGGCCGATCGATATGGCGGCGGCCGCCGGTCTTTCGCTGGGCGAATATGCCGCACAGGCTGCAGTCGGCGCCTTGACCTTCGATGCGGCGATCCAGTTGGTTCGGCGCCGCGGGCAGTTGATGCAGGAGGCCGCGCAGCAGGTCGCTGGTGGTATGGCGGTCATACTGGGCCTGGATGAGGCGAAGGCCACGGCGGCGTGCGCGCAGGCCGCGCGGGATTCCGGCGGGGTGGTATCGCCGTGCAACTTCAATGGTGGCGGACAGATCGTCATCGGCGGCGCATTGCCGGCGTTGGCGAGGGCCATGGAACTGTGCAAGGCAGCCGGTGCGCGGCGCGCGATGAAATTGCCGGTATCGGGTTCGTTTCACACGGCGCTGATGGAGCCGGCGGCGCGGCAGTTCAGGGACGTGCTGGCGCAGACGCGTTTCGATCGTGGTCGCGCGCCAGTGTACGCTAACGTCTCCGCGCAGCCGGTGCAGGAGCCGGACGAGATTCGCGAGTCGCTGGAGCGGCAGATCACCAGTCCCGTACGCTGGGAGCAGACGGTCCAGAACCTGGTCGCGGCGGGCCACACGCGGTTCCTGGAACTGGGCGCGGGCACGACGCTGACGAACCTGATCCGGCGCATCGCGCCCGACGCGCAGATCCAGAACGTCGGCACGTGGGCCGAAGTGAAGGCCTTTGCCCAATAGGGCTGTAGCGCATGCCTCGGGCTTGCGTCATGGAGAATGAGAACGAAAATGATTTTGAAGGATCGTGTTGCACTGGTAACGGGTGGCGCGCGCGGTATCGGCAAGGCCATCAGCGAGCACCTGCATGAAGCGGGCGCGCAGATCGCGGTCTGCGACGTGAACTTGGAGGGTTCACAGACGCTGGCGACCGAACTGTCCAGGAAGGGGGCGCTGTCCCGCGGGTATCTCTGCGACGTGTCGAGCGCCCAGAGCGCGGATGCGTGCATGGAACAAATCGTGAAGGACTTCGGACGCCTGGACGTCCTGGTCAACAACGCCGGTATCACCCGCGACGGACTGGTGCTGAGGATGACGGATGACCAGTGGCAGAAGGTCATCCAGGTCAATTTGACGGGCACCTTTAACATGACGCGCGCGGCGGCCAAGGTGATGCTGAAGGCCCGGTGTGGTGCGATCGTGAACATGGCCAGTGTCGTGGGCGTGATGGGCAACGCGGGGCAGGCGAACTACAGCGCGTCCAAGGCGGGCGTGATCGGGTTGACCATGACGACGGCGCGCGAGTTCGCGTCGCGCGGCGTCCGCGTGAACGCCGTGGCGCCTGGCTTCATCGCCACCGACATGACGGCGGTGTTGACCGACGAGCAGAAGGCGAAGCTGATCCAGAACGTGCCGCTCGGGCGATTGGGTTCGCCCGAAGACGTGGCGAAGGCCGTGCGCTTCCTGGTTTCGGATGAAGCGGCCTACATTACCGGCCAGGTGGTGAATATCTGTGGCGGAATGGTGATGTAGCGGTGCGGTGCCGGTTAGGGCGGGGCCGGAAGGGCCGGACCCCGGAACCATAAGGTGAGGACGAATCATGACGACGCAAGAGATTCAGGACAAAGTGATCGAGATCATCGCCAAGCAGCTTGAAGTGGACAAGGCAAAGATCGCGCCGGAGACCAAGATCGCGGAAGATCTGGGCGCTGACTCGCTCGACCGCGCCGAAATGGTGATGGACCTCGAAGACGAATTCGACGTGAACATCCCGGATGACGCCGAAAGCAAAATTAAGACGGTCGGCGACACCGTGGCGTTCATCGAGGAACAGTTGAAGAAGGCGGGAAGCTAAAGCAGCCATGACCGATCAACGCCGGCGCGTCGTCGTCACGGGCGTGGGGGCGGTCACGCCCCTCGGGGTCGGAGTCCCCGCCCTCTGGGAAGGCCTGCTTGCGGGTCGTAGCGGAGTCGCCACGATTGAGCTGTACGACCATTCCCGGCATTCCGTTCACATTGCCGGGGAGGTCAAGAACTGGGATGCCAGTGCCGTGGTGGGCCGCGAAGCGCGCCGCATGGATCGCTTCGCGCAGTTCGCGATGGCCGCATCCGATGAGGCGATTGCCGACGCTCGGCTGGATTTCACGCAGGAGGATACCGCCCGTGTCGGAGTCGTCATCGGCACCGGTATCGGCGGCATCATCGAGATCGAGGAGCAGAAGGAACGGCTGATCACCAAAGGCCCCAGCCGCGTCTCCGCGTTTCTGATTCCCAAGCTGATGGCCAACGCCGGCTCCGGGCAGGTCGCCATCAAGTATCGGCTCCGCGGGCCGAACTTCTGCGTTGTCACGGCCTGCGCATCCGGTGCCAACTCGCTGGAGTCGGCCTTGCGACTCATCCAGCGGGGCCTCTGCGACGTGGTCGTGGCCGGCGGCACCGAAGCGGCCATCGCACCGCTGGGCATGGCGGGTTTCGCCAACATGGGCGCGCTGTCCATGCGCAACGACGCTCCGGAGAAGGCCAGTCGCCCGTTCGACAAGGGCCGCGACGGGTTCGTGATGGGCGAAGGCGCCGGCGTGCTGATCATCGAAGAACTGGATCACGCGATCAAGCGCGGGACGCGCATCTACGCCGAGTTCGCCGGCGCGGGGCTCTCCGGCGATGGCTTCCATATCACCGCCCCGTCGGAGGACGGCGACGGCGGCATCCGCGCCATGTCCGCAGCCCTGCAGGACGCGGGGCTCCAGCTCACCGACGTGGACTACATCAACGCGCACGGCACCTCGACGCCCTTCAACGACAAGATCGAAACGCTGGCCATCAAGAAGACCTTCGGCGCGCATGCGTTCAAACTGGCGGTCAACAGCACCAAGTCGATGACCGGACACACCCTGGGCGCCGCCGGCGGCATCGAAGCGGTCGTCAGCGCACTCTCGGTCTTCCACAACCGACTTCACCCGACGGTCAACCGCGATACGCCCGATCCGGACTGCGACCTCGACTATGTGCCGGAAGGCGCGCGCGCGCGTCCCGTCAACGTGGCACTCTCCAATTCGCTGGGCTTCGGCGGCCACAACGCAACGCTGGCCTTCCGGAAACTCCGGATCTAGTTCCCGGCTCTTGCGGGGACTGCGCGCGTCGGCGAAAAGCGGAGGGCTCGGAGCACGTGCCCTCCGGGAGGTACTCCATGCCGATCCGCGGACCATCCGAGTTGGCGCAGCGCATTCTGGACCGTGCCAAGCCGATTGCGCGCGACGAGGCCCTCTCGCTATGCGATCCGGGACTCGATTTTCATGAACTCCTGTTCCATGCCAACCGCATCCGCCGGCACTTCAAAGGCGACCTCATCAAAGGCTGCTCGATCGTCTCCGCGCGCACCGGCGTCTGCCCGGAAGACTGCGCCTTCTGTTCGCAATCCGCAAAGCACGCGACCCACGTCCAGGCCCACGGATTTCTGCCGCCGGAAGCGATCGCCAGTGCGGCCGCCGAAGCGCGCGACGCCGGCAGCTATGCGCTCGGCGTCGTCACCAGCGGCCTCGGCCCGAAAGACCGCGAACTGCCGACGTACATCGCGTACCTGGACGCCATGTCGAACGTGGAGAAGCACCTCGACGTCGGTCTCCTGTCCGAGGAACAGATCCGTGTTCTGAAGGAGCACGGACTGGCCTGCTGCGGGCATAACCTGGAGACCAGCCGCCGCCACTTCCCCAAGATCTGTACCACGCATACCTACGACCAGCGGGTCGAGACACTCAAGGCGCTGAAACGGCATGGCGTGAGGATCTGTTCGGGAGGCATTTTCGGCATGGGCGAGACGTGGGAGGACCGCGTGGATCTGGCCCTCGACCTCCGCGGACTGGATGCGCAGAACGTTCCGATGAATTTCCTGCACCGGATCCCCGGCACAGGCCTGGCGGATTGCGAGCCGATGTCGCCGCTCGAAATCCTCCGCACCATCGCCGTCTACCGATTCGTCCTTTTCGATCGGGATATCGGCGTCTACGGAGGCCGCGAGGTGAACCTGCGCGACCTGCAGTCCTTGGTCTTCTTTGCCGGGGCCAACGCGCTCTTGCTGGGCAATTATCTGACCACCTCGGGTCGCTCAGCCGAGACCGACCGCCAGATGATCCGGGACCTGGGGCTGCAGTTACAGGGCTGAGCACCTGAAGCCCGAAGGCACGGAACTGTTCAGTCGGAAAGCCGGCCTGGAACCCATCCTCTCGCTGCGATGTCTCCTGATCAGCCAAGACGGCCGATGGGCCTTCTACTGGGCCCGTCGGACGTTTTGCAGAAAATGGGGCACCTAATCGTTCACACACCCGCTCGATCCCCAATCCTTGAAAGGGGCTTGACTTTCCCCCGTTAAGTTGGAGTTTTGACAGCGACAATCCGAGCACCAGGGGTGTTGTTGCGAGCCGCATCCGAACCAAGCCGTAGCTCATAAAATCGGACGCATTGCTCTCGTTCTCCTGTGACGCCTTTTTTGGCCCCTCCTGGTGTCTCCCGGTTTGCCTTTGGCCGTCGAGCGTTTTCAGTTAAAGGAGGATACCGATGCCAGCCCGTCGCTTCATTACCGTGGATGGCAACGAAGCCGTCGCTTCCGTTGCCCATCGCGTCAGCGAAGTCATCGCCATCTACCCGATCACGCCCTCGTCGCCGATGGGCGAGTTTTCGGATGAATGGTCTTCGCAAGGCAAGAAGAACATCTGGGGCAGCGTTCCGCACGTCAACGAGTTGCAGTCCGAAGCCGGCGCCGCGGCGTCCGTGCACGGCGCGCTGCAGGCCGGTGCGCTGACCACGACCTTCACGGCGTCGCAGGGCCTGCTGCTGATGATCCCGACGATGTACAAGATCGCCGGCGAACTGACGGCCTTCTGCATGCACGTGACGGCCCGCACGCTGGCCACCCATGCGCTCTCCATCTTCGGCGACCACTCGGACGTGATGACCTGCCGCGAGACTGGCTTCGCCCTGATGTGCTCCAATTCGGTCCAGGAGGCGCACGACAGCGCGCTGATCAACACGGCCGCATCGCTGCGCTCGCGGATCCCCTGTCTGCATTTCTTCGACGGATTCCGCACCTCGCACGAAGTCGCCAAGATCGAAGAGTTGACCAATGACGATCTGAACGCGTTGATTACCGATGAACTGGTCAAGGCGCACCGCGACCGCGCGCTGACGCCTGACCGCCCGGTGATCCGTGGTACGGCGCAGAATCCGGACGTCTTTTTCCAGGCGCGCGAGGCCTGCAATCCGTACTACGTGCAGGCGCCGGACATCTGGCAGCAGGTCATGGACGACTTCGCCAAGATCACCGGCCGTCAGTACAAACTCTTTGATTACGTCGGCCATCCGCAGGCCGAACGCGTGATCGTGCTGATGGGTTCGGGCGCCGAGACCGCGCACGAGACCGTCGATTACCTGGTCGCCAAAGGCGAGAAGGTCGGCATCCTGAAGGTCCGGCTCTTCAGGCCCTTCTCGCTGACCCACTTCGCCCGCGCGCTGCCCGCGTCGGTCAAGAGCATCGCGGTGCTGGACCGCACCAAGGAACCCGGCGCGATCGGCGAACCGCTGTACCTCGACGTCGTCACCGCGCTGCAGGAATGCCGCGACAACGACCTCTTCAAGGGCACGCCGCGCGTGGTCGGCGGCCGTTACGGCCTGTCTTCGAAGGAATTCACGCCGGCGATGGTCAAGGCCGTCTACGACGAACTGGCCAAGCCGAAGATGAAGAATCACTTCACGGTCGGCATTATCGACGACGTGACGCATTTCTCGCTGCCGTTCGACCCCGAGTTCGATATCGAGCCGGAAAACGTCAAGCGCGCCGTCTTTTACGGCCTGGGCGCGGACGGTACGGTCGGCGCGAACAAGAACTCGATCAAGATCATCGGCGAGGAGACGGACAACTACGCGCAGGGCTACTTCGTGTACGACTCGAAGAAGTCCGGCGCGATCACGGTCTCGCACCCGCGCTTCGGTCCCAACCCGATCCGCTCGCAGTACCTGATCAAACGCGCGAACTTCGTGGCATGCCACCAGTACGTCTTCCTGGAAAAGTACGACGTGCTGGAATACGCCGGCAACGGCGCGGTCTTCCTGCTAAACGCGCCGCAAGCGCCTGACAAGGTCTGGGACGAATTGCCACGCGAGATCCAGGAGACGATCCTGGCCCGCAAGCTCAAGTTCTACACCATCGACGCCTACGCGGTGGCCAAAGACACCGGTATGGGCGTGCGCATCAACACGATCATGCAGACCTGCTTCTTCGCCATCTCCGGCGTCCTTCCGCGCGAAGAGGCCATCGCGCAGATCAAGAAGTCGATCAAGAAGACCTACGGCAAGAAGGGCGACGAGATCGTCCAGAAGAATTACGCCGCGGTCGATCACACACTGGCCCACCTCCACGAGGTGAAGTACCCCAACACGGTCACGGCCAAGGTCAGTCGCAAGCCATCGGTCACGGCCGATGCGCCCGACTTCGTCAGGAACGTCCTGGCCAAGATGATGACCAACCAGGGCGATCTGCTTCCGGTCAGTGCCTTCCAGGCTGACGGCACCTTCCCGCTCAGCACGACCCAGTGGGAAAAGCGCTCGATCGCGCTGGATATTTCGATGTGGGAGCCGGAGGTCTGTATCCAGTGCAATAAGTGCTCGATGGTTTGCCCGCACGCGGCAATTCGGTCCAAGGTGTACGATCCGGCGCAGTTGGCCAAGGCGCCCGCGAGCTTCCGCTCGGCCGATTACAAGGCACCCGACTTCAAGGGCATGAAGTTCACCATCCAGACCGCTCCTGAAGATTGCACGGGCTGCACGCTCTGCGTCCAGGTCTGCCCGGCAAAGGACAAGGCCAATCCGAAGCGCAAGGCCGTAAATATGGTCCCGCAGGCGCCAATTCGCGTTCAGGAAGCGGCGAACTACAAGTTCTTCCTCGACCTGCCAAATCCGGACCGCACCAAGCTGAAGATCGATGTCAAGGGTTCGCAGTTCATGCAGCCGCTCTTCGAATACTCGGGCGCGTGCACCGGCTGCGGTGAAACGCCGTATGTCAAACTGATGACGCAGCTCTTCGGCGACCGGCTGATGATCGGCAACGCCACGGGCTGCAGCTCCATCTACGGCGGCAACCTGCCGACGACGCCGTACTGCACGGACGCGAACGGTCGGGGGCCGGCGTGGTGTAACTCGCTCTTCGAGGATGCGGCCGAGTTCTCCTTTGGCTACCGTCTGGCGGTGGACAAGCAGACACAGTTCGCGCAGGAGTTGGTGAAGGCGCTGGCCGGCGACATCGGCGACACGCTGGTCACCGAACTGCTGAATCCCGACCACTACACGGAAGGCGGTATCGCGGCGCAGCGTGCGCGCGTGGCTACGCTGAAGCAGAAGCTCGCCGGGATCCAGAAACCTGAAGCGCGGCGGCTGGACGTCGTGGCCGACTACCTGGTGCGCAAGAGCATCTGGGGCGTGGGTGGCGATGGCTGGGCGTACGACATCGGCTATGGCGGCCTGGACCACATCCTGGCCCAAGGGCGCGACATCAACCTGCTGGTGATGGACACCGAAGTCTACTCCAACACCGGCGGACAGGCCTCGAAGGCCACGCCGATCGGCGCATCCGCCAAGTTCGCCACGGCCGGCAAGCAGTTGCCGAAGAAGGACCTGGGCATGATCGCCATGACCTATGGCGGCATCTACGTGGCGCACATCGCCTTCGGCGCCAACGACGCGCAGACCGTCCGCGCGTTCCAGGAAGCGGACAGCTACCCCGGTCCGTCGCTGATCATCGCCTACGCGCACTGTATCGCGCACGGCTACGATCTGTCGATGGGGTTGGAGCAGCAGAAGCTGGCCGTGCAGTGCGGCCACTGGCCGTTGTATCGCTTCGATCCGCGCCGCATCGGCACGGGCGAACCGCCGCTCAAACTGGATTCGCCGGCTCCGAAGATCGAGCTGGAGAAGTACATCTACAACGAGACGCGCTACAAGATGCTCCAGAAGATGAACCCCGAGCGGGCCAAGATGCTGCTGGCCTCGGCGCAGAAGGAAATCAAGTCACGCTACGCCATCTACGAATCGATGGCCAAGATGTCCTACACCGGCGATAACGGCGAACCGAAGGCCTAACCACAGGAACCCGAACGAAAGAAAACGGAGGAATAGACCGTGGACCTGTCTACCACCTACATGGGCTTCAAACTTCCCCACCCCGTCATCGTCGGCGCCTCGCCGCTCATGGACGACATGGCGGATGTTGAGAAGCTGATCGACAACGGCGCGGCGGCCATCGTGATGCACTCGCTCTTCGAGGAGCAGATCCGTCTCGATCAGGAAGGAACGCTGTTGGCCGTGGCTGCGGGCGAGTCCTCCTCGGCGGAAGCGCTCTCGTACTTCCCGAAGCCCGACGAATGGCGGCTGGGACCCGCTCAGTACCTTGCTCAGATCGGCAAGATCAAGAAGGTTGCGGGCCGGACGCCGATCATCGCCAGCCTGAACGGCATGACGGCCGCCGGCTGGCTGAAGTACGCCAAGCAGATCCAGGAAGCCGGCGCGGACGGCTTGGAACTGAACGTGTACTTCCTGGCCACGGATGCCGACGAGACGGGCGAGATGGTCGAACGGCGCACGCTGGAAGTGCTGCAGACCGTCAAACAGAGCGTGAAAATCCCCGTCGCATTGAAGCTGTCGCCCTTCTACTCCTCGATCGCCAACCTGGCGCGCAAGGCCGACCAGCTCGGCGTCAACGGTCTGGTGCTCTTCAACCGCTTCTACCAGCCGGATATCGACATCAACACGCTTGAAGCGGTGTCGACGCTGAGACTGTCCACGTCGAACACGCTGCTGCTGCGCCTGCGCTGGCTGGCGGCGCTGTCCGGCAATGTGCAGGCGTCCCTGGCGGCGTCTGGCGGCGTCCACACGACCGAAGACGCGCTCAAAGCAGTCATGGCCGGCGCGCATGCGGTGCAGGTCGTTTCCGAAGTGCTGAAGGAAGGCCCCACGGCCATCCGAAAGATCCGCGACGGCATGGATCGGTGGCTCACGGAGCACGAATACGAGTCGCTCGCGCAGGCGCGGGGCAGCATGAGCCTGCAGAAGTGCCCCGATCCGGCGATCTACGAGCGCGCGAACTACATGAAGATCCTGACAGGCTTCAAGCGTACGTAGACGTCTGGCGCGGTCGCGATGACGCATTCAAAGCGAACGTCGCGCGGGTGAGCGAACGCGGCGCTGGACCTGGAGGGTCCCACTCGCCAGGTGCCTATTCCTCGATCCATTTCTGAAGGCGCTCGCGTAGGAGCGATTTGGCGCGTGCGAGACGTTTCTCAACGGCGGGGATGCGCAGGCCCAGGATGTCGGTGATCTCCTGGGAGGAGCGTCCGTCCATGTAGCGGAGCACGAGCACTTCGCGATAGATCTCGGGGAGTTTCGCCAGCGCTTGGCGGACGACGTCTCTGCGCTCAGTGCTGACGATCGGTAGCCGCGGGTCGCTCTTGTCCGGCTGCGCGCGCACGTGCTCCTCTCTGATTGTTATAGCCGACTGGTGGAGCTTGCGGCGGCGGAGCGCGTAGACGGCTTTGCGCCGTGCGATGCCGTAGACCCAGTTGGCGAATTTGTCGCGCTCGCGCAGCATCGGCAGACACTGGGCGGCTTCCAGAAAGGACTCCTGCGCGACATCGCGGGCCGCCTCAGCATCCGAGAGGGTGGTGTACGCTGCTGCGGCCACCATATTGAAGTAGCGTTCCACCAGCACATCGAAGGCACCGGGCACACCCTCATCCGCCTGCTTGACCAGTTCGGCATCCGTCAGACCGGCAGGCAAGGGCCGCATGGCGGTCGTTTCCTGCAGCAGGTCGTGGAGGAGTACATGGTCCATACAGAGTTCGACGAAGCGCCGGACGGCGCCGGGTTCCTGCCAGCGTTCTGCAAGCTTCCGTTCGACGTTATCCCGCAAGCCGTGGTCAGAATCGAGGAGTCTCCAGACGAGGGACTCGAAGGATTCGGCGGGGTCCGCGACGACGTGGCTCATGGCGTCAGACCCTCGGCCTGCATGTCGGTGTGAAGGGCTGAATGGGCCTGGTGCAGCTGCTGGCGAACGGCATCGGCATCCACCCCCAGGCGTGCGGCCATCTCGCCGACGGCCAACCGATACCCGTAGCGCAGTTCGAAGACCTGGCGCAAGGCGGAAGGCAGCGCGCGCAAGGCCCCTTGGAGCGACTTTCGACGCCGCTCCCAGAGCGGTTGCGCCTCCATCAGTTCGAGGATGGCCGCTTCGATGCGATCAATCAGTTCCTCCGGCAATGGGTGGGTGCTCCGGATGGCACGGGCATGGAGTTCGGCCATGGCACGGACGCGGGCAGCCTTCAGGATCGGCCCCAGTCGCTCGTCGGTTACGCCATCCAGTTTACCCTGGCTGGCCGCGACGCAGAGGTCTTTGAAGACTTCTTCGGCCCGTTGCAGGTCGCGGAGGAGCGAGACGAGGAAAGCGAGGATGGCTGGTCGTGCAGCCAGAACATGGCGCAGGACGTGAGGTGAGATCCGCCTTCCCGACCGGCTGGCTTCCGTGCTCATACCTTCTTCAGCATAGCCGCTTCGCGGCTTCGGCGCCACGGAAGTGTTTCATTTTGGTTCCGAGCAGGAACGCATACGCTTCTTGGTGCCGACGTGCGATGTGCTTCATTCCTTCGATGAACGAACGGGTCACACACCGCAAAAAAGCCGAGATGGACATGGCCCCGTCCAGCCAGTAGGGTCTAAATGTCATACGGGTTGCGATGACCTCAAGATGATTTCTGCAAGGAGTGCTTTAACGATGGCGAACCAACCATGCAAGACGCTCATCGTCGGTTCCGGTCCGGCCGGATTGACCGCGGCCATTTATGCCGCACGAGCGAACCTGAGTCCCGTTGTTCTGGCCGGCCAGAGCCCCGGCGGGCAGCTCACCAAGACCAGTGAGGTCGAGAACTTTCCCGGTTTCAAGAAGGGCATCCTTGGCGC
>CAYSBP010000026.1:17854-20645 GCA_964429255.1 uncultured Planctomycetia bacterium | reverse complement strand
CACGTTCAAAAGCACCCCAGCAGACCCCCACGTTCAAGTGTGACGGACCACTAGGTTCCCGGCGGGGAGGGACGACGACCGATGCCGGTTTCTGAGCAACTCTTCGAGACGGTGGCTGAGGTGGGGGCGTTCTCTTCTGCCCTCGCGTCCGTGGCTTCTGGGTGGACGGTCGAGTATCGCGCACATACCTCCTCCACCAGCGACTTGGCGCTTCAGGCGGCACGCGGGGGGGGCGAACACGGACGGACCTTTGTGGCGGATGCACAGACTGCAGGTCGCGGGCAGCGCGGTCGATCCTGGTACTCGTCGATGGGTTCCGGACTGCTGTTCAGTTCGATCGTGCGAGGGCCTGGGCTGACACCGGACCGTTTGGGTTGGGTGGCCCTGTGTGCTGGATGGGCGTGCGCAGAGGCCTTGCAGGAAGAGGCGGGTGTCGAGATACGGTTGAAGTGGCCCAACGATCTGGTGGTCCTGGGTGCTGTGCCGCGGACGCCCTGGCGAAAACTGGGGGGCCTTCTGGTGGAAAGCCGCGTGACGGAGCATCTGCGGGTCGACTATGCGGTGGTGGGTGTCGGGTTGAACGTGAACCAGCAGCAGGAGGAACTGCCCCAGGACGCTCGCACGCCGCCCGCTAGTCTGCGTTTGCTGGCGGGGCGCGCGTTCGACCGGCGCGCATTGCTGTCCGGAGTGCTTCGGCGCCTGGCCGCGCGGGTCGAGTGGGTCCGTGGGGTGGGCGATTTCGAACCCGTCCGGGAGGAGCTGTGCGCGGCCTTTCGGGTTTGGTGGCGGGGATGGACGTTGCGAGTGCGCGAGCCGGGGGGCGAGTGGGCCGGGCAATTTGAGAATCTGACGCCGCACGGTCGGCTCCAGTTGACCGCGCCGGATGGCGGTACGCGTACGCTCAGCGACGCTGAGTGGTTGGACGGGGAATACGCGGGCCTTTAAACGTGTTCTCCTCAGAGCATTCTCTGCAGGGCGTGGTGCAGGGGGGGGGGAGCCTTGACGGGATAATGGGGTCCGCGCGCCTACTTTGCTGCTTGACGCTTGCACGCGGCCTTTTGTATTCTATGGATTATTCCCCGAGAGCTTCGTGCGGACCGCTTCTTTGGTCTTGATACGAATCGGGTGGGGACTGTTCGAAGGATGGGGACTTTTGTGCGTACATTGCGCGAGACGTTGCTGGATCCCGCCCGCTTCGCATGCGGGGTCGAACTTGTGACCACCCGTGGCACGCTGGCCACCAAGAAGGCGGCGCGGATCCATGCCATGGCCAACAGTCTGGCCGATCTGAGTTGCATAGACTGGTTGTCCATCACCGACAACGCCGGTGGCAATCCGATGCTCGACCCCGTCTCGCTGGGTCAGCCTCTGATGAAGCGCGGCAAGGACCTGGTCATCCATCTGGCCTGCAAGGACTACAACCGCAACGGGCTGGAGGCGCGGGCCTGGTTGTTGGCCAATGAAGGTTTTAAGAATATTCTGGCCTTGAGCGGTGACTACCCGTTAAGTGGGTTCCAGGGGCGGGCGCGTCCCGCGTCGGACCTGGATTCCGTCACGTTGCTGACGCTGTTGAACGCCATGAACGAGGGGTTGGTGGTTGCGCCGCCCACGGAGGCCCGTCCGCGTCCGCTGCGTCTTCCCGGCACCGGTTTCTTCCTTGGCGCAGCCGTGAGCAACTTCAAGCTGCACGAGCGCGAGGTGATGCCTCAACTGTTCAAGCTTGATCGCAAGATCGCTGCGGGTGCGCACTTCATCATCAGCCAGATCGGGTATGACAGCCGCAAGTTTCACGAACTGATCGCGTGGCATCGGCGGCGTGGGCACGAGAACATTCCGCTGGTGGGCAACGTGTATCTTCTCAACGCGCGGGTTGCCGCGGTGTTCAATCAGGGCAAGATTCCCGGTGTTGTGGTCTCGAACGAATTGCAGCAGGAGTGTGAACGGCGAGGCAAGGAGGCTGACGGCGGACACTCGTTCTTCATCGAACTGGCGGCCCAACAGGTGGCGATCTTCAAGGGCCTGGGGTACCGCGCCGCGTACCTGGGTAACATCGAGAAGGTCGAGGAGGCCCGCGAGATTTGGGAGAAGGCTCAGTCGTACGGCGCCGACGACTGGAAACAGTTCGCGCGCGGGATCCGCTACGGCCGGCCCAAGGAGTTCTATTTCTTTGCCGAAGACAGCAAGACGGGGTTGGCCGATCCGGATCGTGTCAATCCCGACTACGAGGCGTCGCTTCGCCGGCGTGTGAAGTCGAAGCACGTGACGATGGGGTACCGTTTCAGCCGCATGATGCATGCGGCTGCGTTCACGCCGGATGCGAAGCTCTTCTGTCTGGGGCGATGGCTTTACTCGCGCGCCAAAGACAAGGAACACGGTCCGTGGTATCTGCAGCCCGTGGAGCGTGCGAGCAAGGCGGCGATATTTGATTGTCGTCACTGCGGCGATTGTTCGTTGCCGGACATCGCGTATCTTTGTCCGATGTCGCAGTGTGCCAAGAACATGCGAAATGGCCCCTGCGGCGGCGGGCACGAAGGCCTTTGTGAGGCGCGCGACCGCGAATGCATCTGGGCCCGTGCCTACGAGCGGATGAAGTACTACGGCGAAGAGCAGGAGATGTTGAAAGGGGCACCCGTTTTCCAGGACAACACGCTGCTGGAAACGTCGAGTTGGGCCAACACGTTCCTGGGACGTGACCATTTCCATTTTGGCAGCAAGAAGCCTGCGGAAGCGGCGCCGGTGGTGGATGCGGAGCCGAAGCTGCCCGCCGAACCGAAGAAGCCGAAGCCTAAAC
>CAYSBP010000026.1:0-17754 GCA_964429255.1 uncultured Planctomycetia bacterium | reverse complement strand
GAGAAAGCGGCCACCGCCAAACGCGAAGGGAAGAAAGCCATGGCCATTCCCGGTCTGACCATTATCGCCGAAGCGATCAATGACTCCGTGCCATCCACCGCCAAGCTGTACAATATGAATGACATTGAGGGCATCAAGGCCCTGGCGAAGAGGCAATCCGAAGGCAACAGCGGTTACATCGACGTGAATGTTGGGTCGCGCGGTCCGGAGTTGCTGGCGCAGGTTGTGCGCGAGGTCCAGAGCGTCACGGACAAGCCGCTCTCCATTGATACTCCGGATCCCAAACTGGCCGCAGCGGGTCTGGAGGCCTATGACATGGACAGGGCGAGGGGGCACAAGCCGATCCTCAACTCCCTCTCCATGCTGCGCATGAGCATGCTCGAGTTATACCGGATCAAACCGTTCCGACCCATCCTGCTGGCCACGGAAGGTGTGGATGCGAACGGTGTCTCGGCGCCCTGTAAGAATGTGGATGACGTCCACCGGGCCGCGCAAGCCATGCTTAAGATGATCCGCGCGAGCGGTGCGAACATTCCCAATGAGGACCTGATCATCGACCCGGGCATTGCGCCGATCGGTGCCGATATGGACGGCCTCACCAAGCGCGTGTTGGATTCGATCGCGAGGCTGAAGGGCGATCCCGAGTTCGCGGGCTGCCACTTCTCGGTCGGATTGAGCAACTTTTCGGTCATGCTGCCGCCCAAGCGCGCCAATGGCAAGGCGGTCAAGACGCCGTTGCAGAATGCCTTCCTGACCAAGGCCATGCCGCTGGGACTCGACATGATCATCGGTGCTGCGGACCGCGAGTACCGCATCCTGAAACCCGGCGATGATGCCCTGGTCTGCCTTGACGAGTTCCTTGCCCTGGAGGATGTCGAAGCCACACTGCGTGTGAAAGAGTTCTACTCATAGCATCCGAACGCGTGTTCCCTGACTCCGGCATCGAGGCCGGTTTCTCCACAGATGAGGTGAAGGATGTCTCAGCAGAGCGTGAAGGTTCCTCCCGACATCGAGATTGCCCGCGCGGCCAAGATCCAGCCGATCGGGAAGATTGCCGCTAAACTGGGTATTCCGGACGACGTGCTTGAACCCTACGGCAAGTACAAGGCGAAGGTATCGCTGGATTACTGCCAGAGCCTTCAGGACCGGCCGATGGGCAAGCTGATCCTGGTGACAGCCATCAACCCGACGCCGGCCGGCGAAGGCAAGACGACGACCACGGTCGGACTGGGTGATGCGCTGACGCGGATCGGCAAGAAGGCGGCCATCTGTCTGCGCGAGCCTTCGTTGGGGCCGTGTTTCGGCATGAAGGGTGGCGCGGCCGGTGGCGGCTACTCGCAGGTCGTGCCCATGGTGGACATCAACCTTCACTTCACGGGCGATTTCCACGCCATCGGCCTGGCCAACAACCTGCTTTCGGCCATGCTGGATAACCACATCTATTGGGGCAACAACGCCTGGGTCGACCCCCGCCGCATCTCCTGGCGCCGCGTCCTGGATATGAACGATCGCGCCTTGCGCCAGACGGTGGTCGGACTGGGCGGCAAGCCGAACGGATTCCCGCGCGAGGACGGCTTCGACATCACGGTCGCTTCGGAGGTCATGGCGATCTTCTGCCTGGCCGAATCGCTGGCAGAACTGAAGGATCGCCTGGGCAAGATCGTGGTCGGCGTCACCTACCACGACGAGATGGTGAAGGCGTCGCAGATGAAGTGTCACGGCGCAATGACCGTGCTGCTAAAGGACGCCCTGGCGCCAAACCTGGTGCAGACGCTGGAGCACACGCCGGCGTTCATCCACGGCGGCCCGTTCGCCAATATTGCGCACGGATGCAACAGCGTGCTGGCCACCAAACTCGCACTGCGCACGGCCGATTACACCGTGACCGAAGCCGGTTTCGGCGCGGATCTGGGTGCCGAGAAGTTCCTTAACATCAAGTGCCGCAAGGCGGGTCTGCAGCCTTCGGTGGTGGTCATCGTCGCCACGGTCCGCGCGCTCAAGATGCATGGCGGAATGGAATTGGCGCGGCTGAAAGAGCCCGACCTGAAGGCGCTCGACAAGGGCATCGAGAATTTGAAGAAGCACATCGAGAACATTCGTCTCTTCGGGCTGCCTGCGGTGGTGGCCATCAACGCGTTCACATCTGACACGCCCGACGAAATCCAGCTCATCAAGGATAAGTGTGATCATCTCGGCGTCCCCGTTGTTCGTGCCGACCACTGGGCGAGGGGCGGCGCTGGCGCTGAAGATCTGGCGAAGGTGGTGGTCCAGATGGCCGATGGGATCAAGAGTGACTTCAAGTTCCTCTACCCCGACAACATGACGCTGTGGAGCAAGGTCAAGACGATCGCGCAGAAGATCTACGGCGCCAACGACATCCTGGCTGACAAAAAACTCCGCTCGCGGTTCAAGGAACTGCAGGAACTCGGCTTCGGCCACTTCCCGATCTGCATGGCGAAGACCCAGTATTCACTTTCCACGGATCCGGGATTGCGCGGTCGGCCTACGAACTTCGACGTCCCGTTGCGGGACATCCGTCTGTCCGCGGGGGCGGGTTTCCTGGTCGTGCTTACCGGAGAAATCATGACGATGCCGGGTCTGCCCAAGCATCCCGCCGCGGAGATGGTGGACTTGGACGATCAGGGCAATGTGGTGGGGTTCTCGTGAGGCGCGAGGAGCGGGGGAGCGGAGACGTCCTACTCCCCTGTTTCCCGTTCCTCCCATACGTCTCATCGCCTGTGGCCGAAGCAGTCGGCCGTCAACAGCCAGAAGGGAGTGCCGGTGTCAGCGCAGATCATGGACGGCAAAGTGATTTCCAGTCAGGTGAACAGCGAGACGGCGGAGATGACCGCTGCCTTGGTGCGGCAGCGCGGCGTGAAGCCGGGCATTGCGGTGATTCTGGTGGGCAGCGATCCGGCGTCTCAGGTCTACGTGAGCAGCAAGGGCAAGAAGGCCAGGGAACTCGGATTCCGCTCCGAGATGGTGGTGCTGCCTGAAGCGGCTACCCAGGAGGCGCTGTTGGCCGAGATCGACCGGTTGAACCACGATCCGGGCATTCACGGCATTCTGGTCCAGTCTCCGACGCCGAAGCAGATTGACGAGAAGGCCGTCATCCTGGCCATCGATCCCGGCAAGGATGTGGACTGTTTCCATCCGTTTAACGTGGGGAAGCTGCTGATTGGGGATACCGATGGTTTTCTGCCATGCACTCCGTGGGGCGTGATGGTGTTGTTGCAGCGAACGGGCATTCGACCCGCGGGCAAGCATGCCGTGATCATTGGCCGCTCCAATATCGTAGGTAAACCGATGTTGGCGTTGCTGATGCAGAAGGCGGCCGGCGCAGACGCCACGGTGACGGTCTGTCATTCGAGGACCCCTGACATCGGCGCATTTACGAGGCAGGCGGATATCGTGGTGGCGGCCATTGGCAAGGCCAATTTCTTGACCGCCGAGATGATCAAACCGGGCGCTGTGGTGGTCGATGTGGGTATCAACCGGGTGGCGGATCCGACGGCCAAGTTGGGCAGTCGGTTGGTGGGTGATGTGGCCTATGATGAGGTCGCGGCGAAGGCGAGCGCCATAACGCCTGTACCGGGTGGTGTCGGACCCATGACCATCGCGATGCTCATGCGCAATACCTTGCGTGCTTGTCAGAAGGTTCATGGCCTTGCACCGTCGGGTGGCTGACGCAACTCCGTTCGCGATTTTCCATTCTATGGCAGGCACAACGATTCTGGTGGAGGGGCAAAAAGTCTGGTGAAATGTGTCCTCCTCAGCGTATTCTCTGCATGGTGTGGACGAGGATTTCGAATTGGTGAATGGTGAAACGGGCCCAACTCAGCAACAGCCACGTGCGGTGCGTGCGCCTTCGCGGATCACCTCTGCGTTGAACCTGGGCGGCGGCGTGGTGATGGGTTTGGTACGAGTTCCCCCTGGCGAGTTTCTGATGGGCAGTCCGGGCGCCGAGGCGGGGCGCAGCGTGTCTGAACATCTTCACCCTGTAAAGATCTCCGATTCCTTCTACATCGGTGAGACGCCGGTTACGCAGGTCCAGTATCGACAGGTGATGGGCAACAATCCCAGCCTGTTCCAGGGAGCTGCGTTGCCGGTGGAGCGCGTTTCGTGGGACCTGGCCAACACGTTTTGCCGTAAGTTGGCCCAACTCACCGGTCGGGACATTCGTCTGCCGACAGAAGCACAATGGGAGTATGCGTGTCGGGCCGGTTGCCGGGAACGTTTCAATCTGGGGGCTGGCGAAGAGGATCTTCAGCGGGCCGGTTGGTACAAGACCAACAGCGGGATGAAGACCCACATCGTAGGACGCAAAGAACCTAACGCTTTCGGACTCTTCGATCTTCACGGTAACGTGCTCGAATGGTGTCAGGACTGGTATCAGGACTCCTACTATCAGAGTTCGCCGGCGAACGATCCGCCGGGTCCCAGTTCGGGTAAGTATCGCGTGTTGAGAGGCGGTTCGTTCATGGACGACCGGGTCGACTGTCGCTGTGCCATGCGCGGCAAGGGTTTCCCGGGGTACTGGGTGGGTGGTTTTGGTTTCCGTGTTGTCGCGATGCTGCCACAGCGCACCTCATCTGCATTGTTCACCAAAGCGTAGACATCGAAAACGACACGAAAGGGGTGAATCCGCTTTGAAACACGCCCCGGTGGATGCGGAGACCATTTGCGTGCTAGGCGTGACACGGAGCATACGCTATCTTGAACGTGGGTCCTACGCATCAATGGAAGGATGATGATGAAGACTTCAAAGGACGTTCGCGGGAAGGCGACGGGCGGGTTGCCGGATGCGCGCGGGTTCTTTGGCGGCGAAGAGGGCTTTGGCGGACGCTACGTTCCCGAGACGCTGATGCCCGCCTGCGAGGAACTCGCGAGGCAGTACGAGGCGGCCAAGGTAGATCCGGCCTTCCAGACGGAACTCGCAAGTCTGCTGACCGAGTATGCCGGACGGCCGAGCCCGCTGACCCGGGCCTCACGGCTGACGGACGCCTGGGGCGGCGCGACGGTCTACCTCAAACGCGAGGACCTGAACCACACCGGCTCGCACAAGATCAACAACACGCTCGGACAGGTGCTGCTGGCCAGGCGCATGGGCAAGCGACGCGTGATCGCCGAGACGGGGGCGGGACAGCACGGCGTGGCGACCGCCACGGCCGCGGCGCTATTCGGCATGGAGTGTTGCGTCTACATGGGTACGGAAGATATGCGGCGCCAGGCGCTCAATGTCTTTCGCATGGAACTGCTGGGCGCCAAGGTGGTTGGCGTCGACAGCGGGCAGAAAACACTCAAAGACGCGACCAATGATGCGATGCGCGATTGGATGGCGAGTGTTCGGGAGACGCACTATGTCATCGGCAGCGTGATGGGGCCGCACCCGTTCCCCATGATGGTACGCGATTTTCAGTCGGTCATCGGACGCGAGGTCTGCGAGCAGCTCGCGAAGAAGGAAGGCCGGTTGCCCGATGCCGTATGTGCCTGCGTGGGCGGCGGCAGCAATGCGATGGGCCTCTTCTTCGCGTTCATCCAGGACCCATCGGTGCGCTTGGTCGGCGTCGAGGCGGCGGGGCACGGGCTGAACAGCAGCAAGCACAGTGCGACGCTGAGTAAAGGCGGCATCGGCGTGTTGCACGGGATGAAGACCTACGTACTGCAGGACGATGATGGTCAGACCGCGCACGTTCACTCGGTCAGCGCAGGGCTCGACTACCCCGGTGTCGGCCCCGAACACGCCTGGCTGAAGCAGAGCGGCCGCGGCGAATACCGTAGTGCGACGGACGACGAAGCGCTGAGCGCGTTCCATGAACTGGCGCGGTTGGAGGGCATCATCCCGGCGCTGGAAAGCGCCCATGCCGTGGCGCAGGCCAAGGTGTTGGCTAAGGAACTGGGGAAGGGCCGTCTGTTGGTTATCAATGTCTCCGGCCGTGGCGACAAGGATTGCGAAGAGGTTCGACGGTTGCTGTCATTGGCGGGTGAGCGCCACAGAAGCTGATCTGGGCGGAGGGTCGTGTGGGAAACAGCGGCTGTCCCGGATCGTAGACCGAGGACTGCACAGATCGCATGGCCTGTAGGGGCCCAGGCTCTTTCCCTTTACCGCATGGCCTTCAGACCGTAATCTCTCAGCTATGAGACTGCATGACTGCTTCAATCGCCTCGATCACGCGGCTTTCATCCCGTTCTTCACGGTCGGCGACCCCGACATGGAGACGACTCAGGCGCTGGTCAAAGAAGCCGCTGCGCGCGGTGCCGATTGCATCGAATTGGGTGTGCCTTTTAGCGATCCGATCGCAGACGGCCCGACGATCCAAGCCAGCTACTATCGTGCGCTGGAAAAGGGCTTCAAGCTGGATCACCTCTTCGCGATGGGCAGGAGACTTCGTGCCGACGGATTGATGACGCCGTTGGTTGCCATGATCAGCGAGTCACTGATCTTCAGGCGTGGCGTGGTTCGTTTCATGGAGGAAGCGGCCGGCGCCGGCATCGACGGGCTGATCATTCCGGACCTTCCCGTTGGCTACGAAGGCGACACGGTTGAGCGCGCCGCGGCTGTGGGTCTGGACTTGATCTTCCTCTGTGCGCCGACGACCACGCCCGAGCGCCGTGCGCGGATCGTCGAACGGTCCACGGGCTTCATCTATTGCATTGCTGTGGCCGGCATTACCGGCACGCGTGCGGTGCTTCCGACGGACTTGGAGGAAAACGTCAAGGACCTCAAACAGCGCACCGACAAGCCCGTCTGCGTCGGTTTCGGGATCTCGAAACCCGATCAAGCGGCTGCCGTAGCGACCTTTGCCGATGGCGTGATCGTCGGCAGCGCGCTCGTGAAACGCGTGGCTGAACTGAGTGCGCAAGGCCTGCCGCAGGTCAAACTGGTTCGCGTGGTCGGCGAGGAACTCGCCGCGTTGGCGGCCGCCACGCATGATGCGTGAGGCTGTAGAATCGGACGGTCGGACCTCTTGACAGAATGTACAGGATGGGCAGGGAAGTCATCGTCGCCGCAATCGTATCTGCTGGTCGCGGGCATCTCGCCCGCGTTGGTCTCCGAAGGGTGAGCTACGACCGCGTAGAAGCTTACAAGACCCATGATCAGCGCCGCCATCGGGATCTGGGTGGTTTGCGGCAGGATGCCCATTTCGCATCCCTGGGCGCTACTTGTGTGGCGCTCCTTCCATGGCGTGGATGGCGGAGATCTCCACGTCAGCCCCGTCGAGAGTCTTCGCCACGCGTTCGCGGTCGGGCCAAAAGAAACGACACGCGATGCCGCAGTCGCTGGAGAACTCGCGCGGTGTCGGAATCAGTTCGATCTTGATCTTCGCGCCCAGCAGGACCTGTTCGGCGCGCAGCGCCGAGGTGGTGGTGTGGAAGAGAACCACGCCGTATGCGTTCATGAGCCCAGCACCATCCTGATCGCGTGGAGCGCCGATTCGATCTCGTCGCGTGTAGTGAAGGGGCCTGGCGCAAGCCGTACCGTTCCATTTGGGAAGGTGCCCAGCGTCCGGTGAGCCGCCGGCGCGCAGTGCAGGCCGACACGCGTGAGGACATCGAAATCCTTGTCCAGTCGCAGCCCGATGTCCGAGACGTGCTTGCCCGCCACGGTGAACGAGAGCACCGCGATGCGCCGGTCGTCTCGGCTCGGGCCGAGAAGCGTCAGTCCGCGCAAGGCGGAAAGGCCCTGGCGGAGCATGCGGACCTGATCCAGTTCCCGCTCACGGAGGGTCTGGATGCCCTGTTCCAGCAGCCAGCGCACGCCGGCGCCCAGTCCCGCGATGCCGACGCCATTCGGCGTGCCGCTCTCGAACTTGTCCGGCAGTTGCTCTGGTTGTTCCTCGTGACCCGAACGGCTCCCCGTTCCTCCCTGCAGCAGCGAGGCCATGGCGCGGGTATCGACGCGAGGGTCCAGAATCAGGCCGCCCGTTCCAGGCGGACCCATGAGCCCCTTGTGCCCCGAGAAGGCCAACAGGTCCACGCCCAGTTCGGCCATGTCGATCGGCACCGATCCGGCGGTCTGCGCCGCGTCGAGGAGCAACAGGGCGCAGCTGCTGGCGCGGACGCGCTGCGCGATCTCCTTCACCGGCTGAAGCGCACCGCAGACGTTGCTGGCATGCGAGAGGACCACCAGTCGGGTCCGGGCTGTCAGTGCCCCCGCAATGTCGTCGGGCGACAGAAGTCCTTCCAGCGAGCACGGAACGACCGTGAGCGCCACGCCCTCGCGTTGAAGGGTGCGGAGCGGGCGCATCACCGAGTTGTGTTCCATGCTGCTGGTGACGACGTGATCGCCTGGGGAGAGCAAACCGCGCAAGGCCAGGTTGAGGGCGTGGGTGCAGTTCAGGGTGAAGACGACGCGCAACGGATCGCGGACGCCGAAGAGCGCGGCCAGCGCTTCGCGCGTGGCGTAGACGCGGCGTCCGGCCTCGATGGACAGGCGATGTCCAGACCGGCCGGGGTTGCCGCCTGCCAGGTCGAGAAACTCCCGCATGGCCAGAGCGACATCCGGCGGTTTGGGCCAGGACGTCGCTGCATGGTCCAGATAAACCATGGATCCGTTTTCCCGCAGGCTAGAGAATGCGGCTCAGGATCTTCTCCAGCTCGATAATCAGCGTTTGCGCCTTGAAGGGGCGTTTGAGGAAGCCCTGCGCATTCAGTTCCAATGCCAGCTCGCTCTCGGAATCCTTCAACTCGTGCTCGGCGATGATCAGAAGCGGTGCATTTCGGATGTTACGGGTGTTGCGGATGCGTTGCATGAGTTTCCAGACGTCAAATTCCTTCAGCGATACGTTGGCGATGAAGAGCGAGGGGTACAGATCCGCGGCCTTGAGCAAGGCGTCGGCCTGGTTGTGGGCGACGATGATCTGATGCCCCAGCTTCTCGAGTGCGGAGGCGATCTCGGCGGAAGCCGGACTGGCCGAGTCGATGATCATGATCTTCTTCTGCCCGAGGTTCTGGCGGGCTTTGATGAAATCCTCGAGGTCGAGAACCTTGATCTTCCAATAGCCGTTGCTCAGTTTGGTGGCGGGAAGACGACGATGGTAGATCCACTGCTTGACGGCTTCGCCTGTTACATTGAGGACGCGACCTGCCTCATTCGGCGAGATGAATCGTTCGCTCGGGGGCCGTGCGGCCGGGGCGCGTATGCCGTACTGCGCCGCTTCTTCAGCCACGATGATGGGCTCCATGCGGCGCTTCTTGCCGCGGCGGCCATCGATTTTCCCCGACTTGGTTCTCTTGAGCATGACGCCTCCTTTATAGGTCTTTCCTATGGGCCGACACCATTCGATCGGTACTCAAACACACGCTTCCCACATGACCTGCGATGTGAAGGCGAGCAAGCGATCCAAGATGGGCGTATCACCGTCTTCGTGAGGGCGATTCAATCCGAGGGTGCCCGAACTCGCGGAATCTTCCGCCCGCAACTTCACCGCGCGAACCCCGCGCTGGAACACGGTACAACAGCCTAGCTAGTGTTCTGAAATGTGCAAGAGCAAATGAACTCGTTCAAGTGTGACGGACCACTAGAGCAGCGAGATGTTCTGCGTGCGGCAGGTCTCGATCATCTCCGGCGGCCAGACGCCCGCCTGGATCTCGCCCAGATGGGCCTTGTGCAGATACAACAGACACAGCCGCGACTGGCCGATACCCCCGCCGATGGTCAGCGGAAACTCGCCGGCCAGAAGCCGCCGATGGAATAGAAGCTGTCGACGCGCGGTGCAGTCGCGCAGTTCCAATTGGCGCGCAAGCGATGCAGGATCGACCCGGATGCCCATCGACGACAGTTCCAGCGCCATGTCCAGCGTCGGGTAATAGACCAGGATGTCGCCGTTCAGACCGAGTCCGCCTTCGCCATTCGGCGTGGACCAGTCATCGTAGTCCGGTGCGCGGTCGTCATGCGGCTGGCCGTTCTTGAGCGGACCGCCGATACCGATAACGAAGACCGCTCCATGCTCCTTGCAGAAGCGCCATTCGCGCTGCCGCGGCGTCAGGTCAGGGTAACGTGCCTCCAGCTCCTCGCTGCGTACGAAGGTGATCTGCTCCGGGAGAACAGGCTTGAGCTCAGGGAAACAGTGCCCCACATATCGTTCGGCCCGTCGGATCACGTCGTAGATGCGGCGTACGATGCTCTGCAGGAACGGGATCGTCCGTTCCTGGGCCGAGATGACCCGCTCCCAGTCCCACTGGTCGACGTACAGCGAATGGAGGTTGTCCAGCACCTCGTCAGGGCGGATGGCGTTCATGTCGGTATACAGCCCCTCGCCTTGGCGGAATCCATAGTCGGCGAGCATCATGCGCTTCCACTTGGCCAGCGATTGCACCACTTCGACCCGCGCCCCGCCCATCGACTTCACACCAAAGGACACGGGCCGCTCCGTCCCGTTAAGGTCATCGTTGATACCGGTGCCGGAGGGCACAAACAGGGGCGCGGTAACGCGTGTCAGATTCAGTTCGAATGCCAGATTGGTCTGGAAGAAATCCTTGATCAGACGGATGGCCCGCTCGGTCTGATGGATGTCAAGCAGCGGATGGTAGTTGGCGGGGACGGTGAAGTTGGCGGACATGTGGCTCCCTATCGTGACGTCTGAGACCCTGGTCTGATGCCGAACCTGGAGTACAGCATGGCCTGTGCTGCCGTGTTTGGCAAGCAGGTGACGCAACGGACGAACAGTCCGTTGAAATGGAGGTGGGGGTATCTCGATGCCGACGCCCGCGGCGTTGTGCATCGCTGCCGCGATGACTCGGCTCGGTCGCGAGGCTATTCTTCTCTCTTGCCGATGGGTGATCAAACGCCTTGATCGGCGTTCGGATCGTTTCACCAGCGTCAGGCCTTCCTTGCCGAGGGATGCGTCCTTCCGTGTCCGCTCCAGCACGATATCCCTGGTTTCGCTCGTCAGGCGCGCGTGAGCAGTTCTGCAACGGCCTGTTTCCGCAGTTCGCTTTGCCGGGCGGCCGGTGTCTCTTCGAGCCGCCGGATCCACTCGGCGACCGCCGCATTGGCCGGCGCCTGCGCTCCCTTTCGAGCCGCCAGACGCACCATTGCACCGTTCAGGAACTCGATCTCTGTAGGCCGCCCGCGCTGGATGTCTTGAAGCATCGAGTTGACGTTTCGTGAACCGAGGCAGCGGCGCTCGAAGACGTCCAGCAGTTCGTCCTCGTGCCGCATCGCAACGCCATGGGCCGCGGCGACGGCGCGGCACTCGCGCAGGATCGCACGGCGCAACGGCCGCCATTCGGCCCGTAGCGTCTCGCAGTTCCGTGCCTCCAGCAGCGCCGAAAAGGCGTTTAGAAAACAGTTCAGAAGGATCTTCTCCCACCGATGGGTTTCGATATCCGCCATCGACTTCGCCGGCTGCCCAGCGAGCGTCCATTCCGTCGCCAGCGCCTCAAACGACGCACCGGGCGGCACGAGCACTTCGCCGCCCCAGTCTTCCACCCTGCCCGGTTCTTTCAGCGTGGCACCCGCGAAGGCAACCCCGAAGTGGACGTCCGCCCGCTCGAGCAAGGTTGCGCGCAGATCCTCTTCGAAGCCGGTCCCATTCTGGAGCGCCAGCATCGCCAGTCGAGGCGCGCGACTCCGGCCCAGCGACGCGGCCAGCGTGATGCCCGATTCCTTTATCTGAGTGGCCTTTACCGTAAGAAGGATCAGGTCAGCGGTGTTCAACGGTGTGGGGAGATCGTCGATTCGTTCGACCGCCGACAGATTCCCGCCAGGCAGGCAATGCAGATCGGCCAGCCCCGACAGCCGAAGTCCTTGTGACCGGATGGCCGCCAGATGAGCGCCCCGCGTCACCAGCACGACCGGGAACCGGCTGGCAAGCCGGCCGCCCAACAGGCTCCCCAGCGCACCTGCGCCGAAGACAATGACACGGCGTAGAAGTTCAGGCTCGGTGGTGGACATGGGATGGGTGGCTCGTGGCTCCCCAGCGGCCTTGCACACGTGTTTCCAGTCTGGAGGCACCTGGAGCGCCCCCTCCCGCGTTCGCGCTGCTTCCGCCTTCGGGATACGGTCGCTACAGCAGGACACGCACGTCGGCCTTCTCCCGCTCGGGGGAGAGGGCCATCCTATCCCGCGCCGTTCTCAAGGATCACCTGCGCCACCGCGAGGTTATTGCCGTGGGTGATCGTGAGATGGCACCGCGTGGCCCCCAGTGCATGGAAGCGCCTCAGCGCTTCACCGTGGAAGCAGATGTCCGGCTTGCCCGATGGCGCGCGGACGATTTCGACATCGTGCCAACGCATGCCTTCGGCCAAGCCGGTCCCCAGGGCCTTAAACGCGGCCTCCTTGGCCGCCCATCGGCCCGCAATCCGTTCAGCCGGGTCCTTGAACTTCAACACGTAGGCCCGTTCTGCTTCTGTCAGCACGCGGTGGGTGAACCGATCCTGGTGCCGCAGGCAGACCTCCCGGATTCGATCCACTTCGATGAGGTCAAGACCGAGGCCGACAATCATGGGTTCTGGTTCCCGCGCCGCTCGACAAAGGCACGCACGTTTTGTTCATTCACCGGGCCTTCAAGGTTGAGTACCCGAGTCACCTCGGCCAGATCCACGCCGGCTTCTCTGGCCGCACGCCGCGCCGCAGGTGTGGCGCGCACGGTGCCGGTGACCGATGGACCGACCATAGGAGCGGTCGAGGTTCCGGACGGAGGAAGAACGCCTGCTGTTGCTGTACGGTGTGCGCTCAATACCGTGCAGTTACGCGTTTCGTATTCGCCCGGGACGGGTTCCTCCTGGGCGCCGATGGCGCATAGGATATATCCGACGGGCAGGAGCGCTTTCTCCTTCTGGTAGATGCGCCGTACCAAGCCTTCAGCCGGCGAAGGCAGTTCGAAGGTTGCCTTGTCGGTGATGATTACGCACAGGCGCTGCGTTGGTGCCACCCACTGACCTTCATGGACCAGCCAGTGCGAAAGCGTCGCCTCGGTGAGGTTCTCGTTCGCTTTGGGCATTTCGACGGGTGTCATGGCCGCAGTGTAGCGCGGGCGGTGCAAGGGGCAAACGGCAGATAAACCGACCGCTGCTGGCGGGTGCATCACCGGACGTGTTAGGTCTGGCCATTTTCCGTACGCACTTCGGCACACGTATGTTGAAGGCGGTTCCGCTCATGGGGGATCCTTGGCTTCGCTCCAGATCGCGGTGGTCGGCGTAGGCCGCATCGTCTTCGACCCCAGCGTACTGAAGGGCGTCCACCTGGAACGCAAGCTGAAAGATCCTCACGTTGCGCCAGTTCCATGCCTCAGTGTCCCGGGAACGTGAAGGCCGCCTCGTTCTCCCGCCACCACTGCTGCCACGTGCGATAGTCCTTCTCGTTCTTCGCCGCGCTGCCCGTCTTCTCGAATACCGCTCCCGTGACTTCGCGGATGGCGAAGAGCACGGGATAGACGACGCGTTCGTCGATCGGCCCCGCCGGCAGGTTCTCGCCACCGACACGGAAGGGGTCTTCGCTACCGAGACCGCCGGGACTCTTGATCAGGGGGTTCTTCGAATCGCCGGCTTGGCCGCCGGCCAGTTCGAATGACAGCAGGCTCAACAACCGCACGATGGCTTCTTTGTCACCGTAGTTGCGCAGGGCCACGCAGGCGCACTGCCGCGTAGCCCAGGGGAACTTCGGCGTTACGGCCACATCGATCAGCTTCCGCAGCGAGGATGGTTCCTCCAGTTGCGCCAGCGCCTTTGCCGCCGCGCGACGGACGCGTTCGTCGGGTTGTTCGAAGCAAGCACCCAGTAACGCATCCATCCCGCGACGGTCGCCCGCCTGCCCCATGAATTCGACCGTTCGCAGGAAAAGCTGCGTTTCCCCCGGCTGCGCCGGTGTCTTCAACACCCGCGAAAACAACTCGGGCCGTTCCTTCGCTGTTGCCAGCAGGGCCTGTCGTTCCGCGGTATCGCCATCGTTCAGATCCGACAGCCGTTTGGCCAGCGCGCGGACATCGGACCACTCGATCCGCTCCGGCCGCTGCACGGATGGCGCAATGACCACATCGCCTGGGGATGGAGGCGCCCAGGTTGCGGGCGCGGAGCGCCCCAATGCGCTCCGTGCTTCGGCGTGATCCGGATCGATGCGCAGTACCTGTTCGTAGGCTCCTCGGGCCTCGGCCGTCAGCTTCTGCTCGACAGCCCATTGGCCTAACGCATAGCAGGCTTGCGCGTCCCCGGCTGGCAAGGCCTTCAGCTTTGCATAGAACGCATTCCGCACAGGTTCGGATGTGGAGCCCATCACGTCCTTCTTCGGCACGCGAACGACTTCACCTGCGTATGTTGTAATTACCAGTACTTCGCCGTCTTCCTGAGCGCTACCTTCCAGACACCGTCCGTCGCGGAGCATGAACGTATCGGCCTGTATCGAGCCAGACAGCGTGAACCAAGTGATGAGAACCATGAGAGAAGACCATCGACCCGTGTTCATGCGGACCTCCTGTTCCCTGCATTATCAGATGATCGGACGGGTCCAATTCAAGGTCGAACCACGCCAGCAGCCAGGAAGCTGAGGACGAGGCTCAGAAGCAGGAGGCCCGGCGCTTCTACTCCGCGCATTCCCTGCGGACCTTCTCGTTCTTCTCGAGCACCTTCTTCTCCATGTCTGCTCTGTGTGCGGTCAGTTTGTCGTGGAGCGACCGGTCGGAGAGTGCCAGAATCTGGGCGGCCAGCAGGCCCGCGTTGGCGGCTCCGAAATCGCCGATGGCCACCGTTGCCACCGGGATGCCCGGCGGCATCTGGACCATGGCCAACAGACTGTCGAGGCCCTGAAGTGAGGTGGAGGCGATCGGCACGGCGATCACCGGGCAGACCGTGTGCGCGGCGACAACGCCGGCCAGATGCGCCGCGCCTCCGGCCGCCGCGATGAAGACCTGGATGCCACGCGCCGGCGCGTTCCTCACGTAGTCGGCGCAGGCGTCCGGCGTCCGGTGTGCGGAGAGGACCGAAACCTCGTGGAAGATGCCCAGCTTCTTCAGTTGTTCCAGACACTTCTTCATTACCGGCAAATCGCTGTCGGAACCCATCAACACGGCGACACGGGGCGTTTGGGGCATGGGCGATCCTTTCTCAGGGTTGCGGCTGGGCTGTAGGTCCGCGGGCCTGCTGGCTGCGCACCCGCAGGTCCGCGGCAACGGCTTCCAACTTTTTTTGTTGTCCCATCAGTGTCCACACCTGGGCGGCGGTCGTCTCGGCCAGCGCACGAACTGCGGCGTCGTATCTGGCGGCGGCCGCCGGGAAGTCATTCGTCTTCTCCAGCGCTTCGGCTTCGAGGCGCAGCGCCTCGGCCTGGCGCAGAGCCTCGGAGGCCTGCCTCCACATCAGGAACTCGCGCCTCGTGGGGAGGCCCAGCGAGATCGCGATGATGACCACGATGGCCCAGACGGTCGCACGACTCCTGCCGGCCATCCGCTTGGGACGGCGGTTCAACTGCCCCAGTTTCTTCTGCAGGTCTTTCCGCTGCGGATCGATCTCGACCGCACGTCGAAGATAGCTCGCCGCATCGTCGGGCAGATTCTGGCGATGCAGCACCTCGGAGAGCGTCTCGCATTCGCGAACCGCCGAAGCCCGGTCGCCCAGCTCCATGCAGATCTCGATCAGCGCCCGGCGGGCCGTTGAATCGGAGGGATCCAGTACGAGGATCTGCTGACAGGCCACCCGCGCTTCGGCCCACTGGCGACGTTCGCAATAGGAGCGCTCAAGCTGGTCGTACTGCTGTATCGCTTCGAAGGGTTCCTTCCGCTGCACATGCAGCGCTCCGAGTCGCTCCCGCAGCGGAAGGTGCTGCGGCGCCATCCCGATGCCGCGCCGCAGATGCGCCATGGCCTGCTCGGGTTGCCGCTCGGCCAGGGCCTCTTCGGCCAGAAGGCCCAGATGGCCGGCTGCCTTCTCCGTATCCCCCGCCTCAGCCATGAGTTCCACCAGCGCCAAGCGCGTGACGGCACGGTCCACGCCGTAGGCCAGCAGCCGTTCGAGTACCTTGACCCGCCGTTTGGACTGGCCGCCCTGTGCCAGTGCACGGTCGGCCATCTTCAGTTCTTCCACGGTTGCCGGGCGGATCGCCTGGGCCTGCTTCAGCACGGCCAATCCGCTGAGCACCTCGAAGCGGAAGAGAAAGGAATCCTCGATCAGGTCCTCCACGTCGCGGGTCCCATCGAGCCACGGCATCAGGCGGTACTCGGTCGCATCCGACTCGAATCCGCCGGGCAGTTCCTGGTCGCGACAGCGCTCCTCGACCACAAAGATCTCGCGAAAACTGGGGATTTCCCGGCGCAGATGCTCCCATTGGTCGACGCGCCTGCCGGCCTCCAGCAGCAACTGGGTCGCGCTCAGAAAAGGCGCCGAGCGAGCCAGGCGGTCGCCAAAGAAGGCTTCCGGCGGCGGCCCTTCGATGAATTGGTAACGGGCATTCTCCCAAGCCAGCAGTTCCAGGATGCCCTCTTCGATCTGACGGGCCAGAAACTCGTCCAGCGTGTCCGGATCGAGCAGGTTCATCTCGGCCAGCGCATGGCCCAGCGAGTGACGGGAGGTGTTCTGACGTTCCAGCGCGGCGTCGAGCTGTTTCTGCGTGAGGACGCCGCGACCGACCAGTATCTCACCCAGGCGCAACGGTTTCTGGCGGCCCGAATCCAGGGCGCGAACATGACCGGTCTCGAAGTAGAGCCGGCGTTCAGGGCCATCCTGGACGTAGACGCAGAGCGTTCCCGTGCGTTGCTTCAAAGCCAGAGACTGAAATACATCGGCAAGGCTGAAGCGGTCTACCGTTCCCTGAAAGGCCATCCGGACTCTCCTTGACCACTCATCGGAAGGCACGCATTGGATATACGTCAGCGCTTGTTGTCCTCGCCGAAGAAATCATCCAAAGCCTGCTCGGCCGCCGCGGAGTAACCTTCCCCCATGTCCGGCTTCCGGTTCGCGTTGCGTTTCTCGGCCTTTAACAGGACCTCGCCCAGGCGCCGTGAAAGGTCCGCCGCCTGCAACCGGATCAGCCCCAGCGTTGCCCGAGCATCGAAGAGCACCACGACCAGCGCTCGCTCGGCGACCAACCCGATGTGCAGATGCTCGTTCTTTCCCTGATGAAAGAGCGTTGAGAACTCCTCTTCGCCCAGGTGACGGGCCATCTCGCGGGTGGACGCAAATGACCCCGCCACCAGCGCCGACAACGCCTCCGTGTCAAAGGCCTGCGTAAACCCCTTCTTGGTGACCAGATGACCTTCGCGGTCCACCAGCAACACGCACTTGGCCTGGGACCTGCCCAGGAAACCCTCCAGCACCGCATGGAGTTCGTTGATGTCCTCGGCGTAAAAGACCAAGCGGTCACGCCGCATCTTCTCGCTGAAGTTCACCGCACTCTGGTCGTTCTGCTCCACGGCGCGTCTTCCCCGGTGGCCTACTTCCTGATCAGGTACTGGTACGCGGCGATCGCCGCGCCCGCCAATGCCAGGAGGCCGACCAGGAGCAGGACGCTCTTGACCGATCCGGACGATTTCGGCCCCGTGGAAACAGGTGGCGCGGTCGGCACCGCGACAGGAGGAGTCGGTGTGGCCGACGGCGCAGCAGCCGCATCGCCTTCCTCCATGTCCTCGGGAAGCGGCGGGTAATGACTGACCTTGAAAGTCTTGAAGGCGGACCGGAGCGCGGGCTCCGAGCCCGGTCTGGGTCCAGGTTCGGGTACAGGTGTTGTCGTCGGCGCAGGTGGGACGACAGGCGGCGGAGGCGGAGCGGCCGGTTTTGCTGGAGGCGGAGCGGCCGGTTTTGTTGGAGGCGGAGCGGCCGGTTTTG
>CAYSBP010000025.1:6802-20817 GCA_964429255.1 uncultured Planctomycetia bacterium | reverse complement strand
CCGTGGCTCCTCAGCTGCAGTCCACGGACAGCGCATACGACCGCGCTGTCCATGGTAATGCACATCTGGCTGGTGGTCGTTGCGGCGGTGTTGTCGGCGGCGCTTCTATTCGGGCGCCCGTGCGTCAAAGCGGCACCGACCGCAGATGCGCCGAAGGACGGCGTTTTCATCCACCTGACGGCCGGTCCCAAGGACGCGCACCGCGTGCTGATGGCGCTGCAGATGGCCAACATCATGGCCGACTCACGCGATGTGCTGGTCTACTGCGACATCTCCGCCACCGATCTGATGCTGAAAGACGCACCCGACATCGAGTACAGTCACTTCCCGTCATCGCACAAGGCGCTGAAGGCCCTGCTGGAGAAGAAGGCAACCGTCATGGCCTGTCCGGGCTGCATGAAGGCCGCCGGCAAGACGGCCGAGGATCTGTGCGAAGGCGTGCAGGTGGCCAACAAGGACACCTTTTTCAGCTTCACCAAGGGGCGGATCCTGACGCTGGACTACTGATCTGTATATTTTACCCCTCGCCAACTCGCGCCGGCTCCCGTAATTTGTGCGCGTGAAACCGATCGGCTCCGAACGCGCACCGCGCACCATCGGCCGGGATAACCTGCTGGCGCAACCCCTCCAGTACCTGAAGGGCGTCGGCCCGCAGCGCGCCGAGCTATTGAAACGGCTGCTCCTCGAAAACCTGTGCGACCTGCTGCACTTCTTTCCCGTCTCGCACAAGGACCGCGCCAGCGTCACGCCGATCCGCCAGGTGCGTTTCGGCGACGAGGTGAACATCCGCGCGAAGATCATCGAAGTCCGCGGCGAACGCTTCCACGGCGGGAAGGAGAAGATCGTCGCGCTGCTGGGCGACGAGAGCGGCCAGCTCCGCGCCGGCTGGTGGAACCCGTACGTCGCCGACCGGTTGACGCCGGGCAAGTGGGGTTTCTTTTCGGGCAAGATCGGTTCGTGGGAAAAGCAGCCCGAGATGGGCAACGCCGATTTCGAGGTTTTCAGCGCCGAGGACGTGGAAGACGCCGGCAATCCGAGCTTCGGCCGCATCGTCCCGACGTACTCGCTGCGCCCGCGACAGCGCAGGCCGGACGGCACCGAGGCGCCCGAGATTAAGCTCTCGCAGCCGGCACTCCGCAAGATGGTCTGGCAAGCGCTGGCCACCGCCGCGCCCGAACAGCTTGCCGACAACCTGCCCCATTCGGTCCGCGAACAACGCGGACTGATGAGTCGCGCGACGGCCATCCGGCAGATGCACTTTCCCGAGACGATGGGCGATATGGAGCACGCGCGGCGGCGGCTGGCCTACGAAGAACTCTTCCTGCTCTCCACCGGCATCGCGCTGCGCCGCCGGCAGGTGGAACGCCTGGAGTGTGCGCGCAAACTCCCCGTCACGCCGGCGATCATGGCCCGCATCCAGGCACGGCTGCCCTTCCAGTTGACCGAAGCGCAGCAGCGCGCATTCCGCGAGATCTCCGCGGACCTGGCCGGCGAACACCCCATGAACCGCCTGCTGCAGGGTGATGTCGGCTGCGGCAAGACGGCCGTGGCCGTTGCGACGATGCTGGCGGCCGTCGCGCACGGCGCGCAGGCGGCCATGCTGGCGCCGACGGAAGTGTTGGCCGAACAGCACTACCGCACGCTGGAGAAACTGCTCGCCGGTTCACGCGTCAAAATCGGCCTGCTGCGCGGCGGTTCGTTGGGTGCCGAGCGGACCGCGTTCCTGAGCGAACTCGCCGACGGCGCTATCCACATCGCCGTCGGCACGCACGCTCTGCTGGAACCGGACGTGCACTTCAAGGCGCTCGGCGCCGTCGTGGTGGACGAGCAGCACAAGTTCGGCGTCGAACAGCGTTCGGCGCTGCGCGCCAAAGGTCGCGCGCCGCACGTGCTGGTGATGACCGCTACGCCGATTCCGCGCTCGATGAGCCTGACGCTGTACGGCGATCTGGACCTTTCGATCATCGACGCGCTGCCGCCCGGTCGCGGCGAAGTAAGCACGAAGCACGTTCAGGAAGAAGACCGCGCCAAGGTCTACGATTTGATCCGCAAGGAAGCGCAAGCGGGTCACGCCGCCTACATCGTCCTTCCGCGCATCGTCGGCGAAGGACTCGACGAAGCGGAGGCGAAGCCGAAGGGCAAAGCGCCGAAGAAGCTCTGGTCGGAAGTGAAAGGCGTCGAAGCCGAAGTGAAGCGACTCAAGTTAGCGCTGCCCATGCTGCGATTGGGCGCGCTGCATGGAAAGATGCCCGGTGCGGAGAAGGATCGTGTCCTGACGCAGTTGCGCGAAGGCAAGATCGACATTCTGGTGAGCACGCAGGTGATCGAAGTCGGCATCGACCTGCCGAACGCCACCGTGATGGTGATCGAGAACGCCGAACGCTTCGGCCTCTCGAGCCTGCATCAACTGCGGGGTCGCGTCGGCCGCAGCGGCTTGAAGTCCTACTGCCTCTTCTTCGGCGAGACGAAGACGGTGGACAGCGACGAGCGGCTGAAGGCCTTCGAGAAGCTGAAGGACGGCTTCGCGATTGCCGAGGCGGACTTCAAGCTGCGCGGACCGGGGCAGTTCTTCGGCACGGCGCAGTCAGGGTTGCCCGAGTTCCTGGTGGCGGACCTGATCCGCGACCAACGGTTGCTGATGGACGCCCGCGACGACGCCTTTGCGCTGGTGCGATCGGACCCCGACCTGAAGGCGCCGGAGCACGCATCGCTGAAATCGCGCGTCGAGCGGGTCTTCGCGGGGCAAGCACGGTTGATGCTGGTGGATGTGGGGTGAGGATGTTGCCCTCCCCCAACTCCGTGGCTCCATGAACAGCCCGGGCTAGACCCTGCTCGAATAATCCGCGAGTCTCTCCGGTGCACGCCCCAGCCACTCCGCGGTCCGGTTCGCCTTCGGCCGGCCGTCTTCGCCCAGCATCAGCAACTGATCCCGTGTCAGCGGCGGGTTGCGCAGGGCCTTCTCGAAGAGCCAGGCCACGGGCTTCAACAGGAGCAGCGGTACGGGCACCAGCAGGCGCCGGCGGCGGGCCGCACGACAGGCCAGTTCCATGATCTCTCTCAGCCGCAGCGCATCAGGACCGCCCAGTTCGTAGGTACCGGGCGGAAACGGCGGCGCCCGATCCAGCGCTCGAACCAGCACCTCCGCAACGTCTTCGACCCCGACCGGCTGGAGGTATCCATGCCCGCCGCCCGGCACCGGCATCAGCGGCCACGGCGGATTGAACCAACTGCGCGCCATGGCCATGAACTGGTTCAGGAACGCGTCTTCAGGACCAACGATGACCGATGCCGGAAAGACGAAGGCTTCCATCCCGCTCTCACGGACCAGTTGCTCCGCGGCGGCCTTTGTCCGGTGGTAACGCGCGGGTGCATCCGGTCGCGAGCCGAGACCAGAAAGAAAGACGAACCGCCTCACGCCGGCCCGCCGCGCCTCGGCGACCACGTTCCGGGTGCCCTCGACGTGGATCTTCTCGAACGAATCGGTGCCTTCGTGAATGATGCCCACCAGGTGGATAACCGCCTGGCAGTCTTCGCAGGCGCCCTGGAGGCCGGTTGGAACGGTCACACTACCGGTGTGGTATTCGGCCGCGTGCTTTTCGATGACGGCCCGGTGGGAACCTGAACGCACCAACGCCCGCACAGTCCAACCGGCGCGAGCGGCATGGACGCAGATATGCCGCCCGACATAGCCGGTCGCACCCGTGACGAGAAGGCGTTCTGCCATGGTAGGGACCTCGAGACGGACTCGCGCACGCCGGAGGCATGCGCCACTCAGGGCTTCGAACCGTACGCCTCGTCCGCAACGATAGTGAGTGCGGCGGCGGACGGGGCGAGGCGTTCCAGGACCGCCCCAAAGGCACGGATCGTTTCGCGGGCGCGCGCGACCTGGGTGTCGTCCTTCGCCCACCGCCCCCTGCGCAGATGTGCCTGAGCCGCCAGCGCATTCGGCGAAGGTGCAGGCGTATCGGTGAACGGACGCACCGATTCGCTCAGCCGTCCCAATGCCGGAGGCGCGGTCTCGGCCTCTGTCGATCGGTCCAGATAGGCGCCTGTCTTGGGATCTCGAAACCGCGCCAACCGTTCCAGCGAGGCGCGTGCGGCGACTTCATACGCCGGCTGACCGGTTGCGTCAGCCGCATCCAGACAGGCGACGGCCAGCGCGGCCTCGTCGCTCGACAGGCAGACGAATTCGGGTTTGCCGCCCCGCGGAACGGCGTGAGCGGTCCCACGCCGCGCATCCACGCACTCGGACAGCAAGCGGTCCAGCGTCCGGATGGCGATCGTTTTCGCCTCGGGGATGTCGAAGACCGCGTCGCAGGCCAGTAACGCACTGACCATCCGTGCATTGGCGTCCACCAGCAGGGTGCCATCCACCGGCGGAGCGCGGCGCCCTCGCGTCGCCTCAGCCAGTTTCATGCGCGCGTCGGACAACAACACGGAACCCGCCGCCGCGTCGAGCTTCAGCATCCGGAAGGCCTCCGCCGGTTCCGTGACCACGAAGAGCAGGTTCCGGTGCGGAGCCGACTCAGGCAGGTCGCCCCACTCGCCAATACCGTACACGTTGGAGAAGAGCCGGCACTGCGTCTCGTCCTTCAGCGCACGCTCGACTTCACCGACCGTCCACGTGTAGTAATCGCCCGGATCATCGGGCGCGGCGCAGGCGGCCTGACTGGCGGCGAACCCGCCGCGTTCGCGATCGACCAACTCCGTCAGCGCCCAATCGAGCGTCCGCCTGGCCGCCTCGCGATACCGCAATTCACGCGTCGTCTGAAAGGCCAGCGCCAGCACCCGCAGCATCTCGGCGTTGACGACCAGCAGTTTCTCCATTCGCGGCATGCGCCAGTCGCGATCCTGGCTGAACCGATGGAACCCGCCGTGCAACCGGTCGTACACCGCACCGTCGAGCATTCCATCCAGGTACGCCCGGACCGCGGCCAGGCTTTCCGCGGAACCGGTCTTTCGGTGGTGAACCAGCAGCAGTTCGACCGCACACGGCTGCGGAAAACGCGGACCGCCCCATCCTCGCGGCGGCACCAGAACCGTGCGAACCACCTCGGCGGCACGCTCCAGCAGATCCGGCGGCACATCGCCCGCCATCTCCGGTTCGTCGGCGCGCAACTCCTTCTCGAACGCCTCGGCCTTCGCCGTCAACTCGCGCCGCCGCTTCTCCCAGACATCGACGACGTGCTCCACAGCCGTCCGAAGCCCCGGTTGCTCTCGCAGGAGGTCGTCCTCCAGACGGGCGAAGGTCCCGCCCAGCAGCACCTGCCCGTCCGGCGTCAGGAAGGCGACGAGCGGCCAGCCGTTGGCCTGCGAAAGCTCGCGGACGGCCGACTGGTATCGCACGTCGATATCCGGCCGACGATCGCGGTCGACCCGCACCGGAATGAACTGCTCGTTCAGTCTGCGAATCAGAGCGGCATCCTGCAGTGTCCTGCGATCGAGCACCTGTGCGGCCTGCGCCCACGAGCAGGAGATCACCAGGGCGATGGGGCGCAACTGTTCGGCCGCCTCCGCGAAGGCCGGACCTCCCCATTCACGCCAGCGAACGCCGACCGGACCTTCACCGGACCGCAGCGTTCCGGCCAGCAGGAAAAACAGAAGCGCGCGTTTCATCATAGCAGCCCGTTGAAGAACCCTCGCCCTACCCTCTCCCACGGAGGGGAGCGGGGAAACAACAGAACAGCCCCTTCCTCAACGGGCTGACAGGCGCAGTCTAGACGTAACCCGGCGTTTTTACAGTCCGGGACGAACAGGGGCTTCGATTGCGGAGTGGCGGACGGCCGATGGCGTGATACGCTCCTCCGCGTTCAACCTTACGTCACCCGCGGCATGCGAGCACGTTGATGAAGTCTGAATCCGAACCGGCCGGCAAAAAGAAGAAATCGGGACCGACAGGTCCTCCGAAGATCGGACCGGACGACCCCGTTCCGTCCTTGCGAACGGTCACCGCCGAAGCCAGGCCCATGGACGGCGAAGCCGCGACCGGCGACGAACCACCCGTCAGGATCGTGCTGCGGGACCCCGAAGGTTTCGCCTCTGAACCGATCGTCCTGACCCCCGAAACCCTGGCTCTGGTCAGCATCTTTGACGGCAAACGAACACTCAAACAGGTACTGCAGGTGTTCGAGGAGCGCTACGACATCCGGTTGCGCGAGGATAACATCCTCCAACTTATCGCGAAATTGGACGAAACCGGTTACCTCGACAGCCCCCGCTTCCGTGAGCGGTTGCGCGAGCAGGTGGTGGCCTACCTGCGGGCGCCCACACGACCGACCGCGCACGCCGGCACGGCCTACCCGGAGGACGCGGCCGGGGTGCGTAAGATGGCCGAGGGATTTTTCCTGGCCGCAGATGGCCCCGGCCATCTGCCGTCGATCCGCTCGCCCAAGGAACACCAGCTTTCCGGTCTGATCCTTCCACACATCGATCTTCGGGTCGGCGGAGCCACCTATGCGCACGGCTACAAGGCGCTCCTGGAGCGGTCTCAGGCGGACCTCTTCGTCATCCTCGGTGTCGCACACCAGGGCGCCGGAGACGGCCTGTATCACCTCTCCACCAAAGATTTCGAGACCCCACTGGGCACGGTCAAGGTCGAACGCAACATCGCCACCAGACTGCAGTCCGTCTCCGAGACCGATCCCTCGCTCGGCGAGTACCTGCACCGGAACGAGCATTCCATCGAGTTTCAGACCGTGCTGATGCAGACGATGATCAAGGACCGCGCCCGCCGGAACTTCGAGATCGTCCCGGTGCTCTGCGGCCCGGTGGAACCATTCCTCCCGAGCGACGAGAAGGAAGGCAGCGACCCGCGCGACGACGCGCGTTTCAAACGTTTCGTCGAGACGCTGCGCGAAGAATTGGACAAGAGCAAGCGCAAGTGGTGCATCATCGCCAGCGTGGACTTCTCACACGTCGGCCCCAAGTTTGGCGACATGACATCGATGACCCAGCGCCTGCTCCTGCCGGTGGCTCGGGGCGATCGGCGCCTGCTCGAACCGCTGGAACGCGTGGACGCCGACGCCTTTTGCAAGGAAGTCTTCCGAACCCGCAACTCGCGCCACGTCGATGCCGTCATGGCCACGCTGACCCTGCTCAGCGTCGGCAAAGGGATCTTCGCGAAAGGCCAGCTGCTGCACTACGACCAGATGTTTGAGGACCCGACGAAATCCGTCGTCTCGTTCGCCGCCATGGCACTGGAATCGAAGTAGCAAGACCGGCCGTGCACGCGAGCAACAGCGATGATGAATGCGTGGGCGCTTGTACGAAGTATGGAATCCTTCAGCCCGTCGGAAATAACGCCCTCGGTGAACCCTGTGGCCGATGGGTCGCCGTGAAATCAGCTCCCATCGCCGCCGGCGACTACCTCGCCGCCTTCGCAACCAACTCACCCGCGGCCTTCAGTAACTCGGCCACCTTCGAACCGTCCGTGCCACCGCCCTGGGCCATCTCGGGCTTGCCGCCGCCCTTTCCGCCGACGATCGGCGCCAGTTGCTTCAAGAGATCGCCGGCCTTCACGCCGCGTTTCACGGCTTCCGGCGAGCAACTCACCAGCAGCGACACCTTTCCGTCCCTGGTACCGGCCAGGACCACCGCGCCTTCGGGCATCTCTTTGCGCAGGCCGTCCAGCGTCGTGCGCAGCGCATCCGCATCGGCACCCTCGACGCCTGCCGCCAGCACCTGGACGCCTTTGATGTCCCGGGCCTGATGGAGCAGTTCGCCCGCCGCAGCGTTGGCCGCCTTCTTCCGGTGCGATTCCAACTCGCGCTCGCGCGCAGCCAGCTCCGTCTGCAACGCCTCGATCCGCACCGCCACGTCCTCGGCCTTCGTCTTCAGCGTTCGGGCCAACCCGGTCAGCGTCGACGTCACGCGCTGCGCTTCCGCCACAGCCGCCGCGCCCGTCACCGCCTCGATCCGCCGCACGCCCGCCGCAATGCTGCTCTCGCTCAAAACGCGGAAGTAGCCGATCTGCCCGGTCCGCTCGCAGTGGGTGCCACCGCAGAGTTCCTTGCTGGGGCCCATCATTACCAACCGCACGCTGTCGCCGTACTTCTCGCCGAAGAGCGCCATCGCACCCATCTCGCGCGCCTTCGCCGGCGTCGTCACGTGCGTCTCGACCAGGTAGTCTTCCTGGACCAGCTCGTTCACCCGCGCCTCGATCTTCTGGATCTGTGCCTCCGTGACCGCTTCGAAGTGCGTGAAGTCGAAGCGGAAGCGCTCGGAAGCGACCAGCGAGCCGCGTTGTTCGACGTGCGTGCCGAGCGTCTCGCGCAACGCCAGATGCAGCAGGTGGGTCGCCGAGTGGTTCTGGCGCGTCGGATGCCGGCGATTGATGTTCACTTCCAGAATCACCGAATCATCGACGCAGAGGCCGCCGGTGAGCTTCACTTCATGGATCACCAAACCTTCGACCTTCTGCGAATCCAGCACCTGATGGCGGTGGTGCCCGATGGAGATCCAGCCCTGATCGCCGACCTGACCGCCCGACTCGCCATAGAAGGGCGTCCTGTCGACGAGCACGGTGACCTTCGTGTCGCAGGCGCGATCGACCAGTTGGTCACCTTCGATGATCGCCAGCACCACGGCATTCTCGACGTGGAGTTCGCGATAGCCTTCGAAGACCGTGGGCTGGCCCGCAAACTTCTCCTTCAACTGCGCCAGCGGGCCGCCTTGGAAGATAGGATCGCCGCCACCGTCGCGCGTTCGCTCCTTGGCCTTCTCCTGTTCAACCCTGAATCCCGCTTCGTCGACCTGAAGGCCCTGCTGCTCGGCCTCTTCGCGGGTCAACTCAATGGGGAAACCGGAGGTGTCCCACAACCGGAAGGCATCCGCGCCGGCGATCTGCTTCGTGCCACTCTGCTTCACCTTCGCCACGACTTCATCGAATCGCTGGCGGCCTTGCTTAAGCGTGCGATCGAAGGATTTCTCTTCCTCCTCGACCAACCGCACCAGCGTCTCGCGGCGCGGCGCCAGTTCGGGGTAGCCGACCTTCATCTGCTCGATCACCGCGGCGGCGATCTGCCCGGTAAAGACCGTGTCGATGCCCAGTTCCTGGCCGTCCAGGATCGCGCGGCGCATCAGGCGGCGCACGACGTAATTGCGGCCTTCGTTCTTCGGCTGCGCGCCGTCGGCGATGGCAAACGTCGCCATCCGGATGTGGTCGGTGATGCGGCGCATGCGCCGATCACTATCGAAGTCCTTGCCGTACTCCTTCTTCGCCCGTTTCGCGACCGTCTGAACGATGGGCACCAGCAGGTCGATGTCGAAGTTGCTCGCCTTGCCCTGGATCACGCGCGCCATGCGCTCCAGGCCGGCGCCGGTGTCGATGTTGGGTTTGGGCAACGGGGCGATCTTGCCGACGTCCTGCCGGTCATAGCCGGTGAAGACGAGGTTCCAGATCTCGCAGTAGCGTTTGCTGTCTTCGGCGACGGGCTTGGGCGGGTCGCCGGGCTGCATATCGTAGTAGATCTCGCTGCACGGACCGCAGGGACCGTTGGGGCCGTTGCTGGGCGCGGCGGCGGGCCAGAAGTTGTCGTGCTCGCCGTACGCGTAGATCCGCCAGCCGGGTTCGACGCCTTCGGTGGCCTTGGGGTCCTTCAGCCATGGCGCGTACTGTTTCCAGTACGCGATAGCCTCTTCGTCGGGCTTGAGATTCAGCTTGGGGTCGCCGGCGTAGACGGTGACACTCAGGCGTTCGGTCTCGAGGCCCAGGCCGGCCTTGGGATCGACGAGGAACTCCGCCGCCCACTGGATCGCTTCCTTCTTGAAGTAATCGCCGAAGGAGAAGTTGCCGAGCATCTCGAAGAACGTGTGGTGGCTGGCGGTGCGGCCAACGTTGTCGATGTCACCGGCGCGGACACACTTCTGAACCGTGACGGCACGCTGCCTGGGGTGATCGATCTTGGCACGGCCGAGGAAGTTGTCTTTGAACTGGTTCATGCCGGCGCCGGTAAAGAGAACGCTCGGGTCGTTCTGCGGGATCAGTCCGTCGGAGGCGATGTGTTTGTGTTCTTTGGAGACGAAGAAGGCGATCCAGCGCTTGCGGATCTCGTCAGTGGGAAGGAACTGCGGCATGGAGGACTCCTTGCTACGGACAGACGGCGTCTGGCGACTGGATGGGAAATGCTCGCGGCAACGAAGGCCTTCGCGATCCCCTGCACCCTTTTCCCTACCCCCTGTCGTTCAGGGGAAAGCACTAAGATAGGTGGGCGCGTGAAAGGGTCAAACGCATCGAGGGTACAGACAACAGGCTCGGATTAACGACGGCCTATACGGCCCTATCATCCGCCGATGTCCTTGCGGAGCGCCTTGGCACCCTCGTGCGCGGCGTCGATCTCCAGTGCCGCCTTCAGCGCCCTCCGCGCCGCATCCTTCTCGCCGCGCGCCAACTCGGTGCGCCCCAAACGGACCCAGCTTTCCACGTCCTTCTCGTCCAGCGCCAAGGCCACGCGATACTCGCGGGCGGCCCTGGCCGAATCCTTCAGTTCCTCGTAAACACGTCCAGCCCTGCGGTGTGACTCGACATCATAGGGGTCGATTTCGAAAATCAGCTCCGCAAACAAGGCCGCCGAGGTCCAATCCTTCAGTTGGATAGCGGCCTTCAGACCGCGCCTGGCCGGTTCCGGATCGGAGGTCAAGATCTCACAGGCCCTTTTGCACAGTTCCAGCGCCTTGGATTCCTGAGGTGGCTCGAGGTCGAGCTGAAGTTCCGATAACAGCAGCAACGGGTTGTCCTCACCCACATAGCGCGGATACATCTCGTGAGCCTTCTCCAACGCCGCGATGGCCTCCGACGTACGCCCCTCTTTCTTCAAGATGATGCCCAACAAATGCCAGGTTGAGAAGCTGGCCTCGCGATCCACCTTCGTGGCCTTCTCAAAACATGCCTTGGCCGTCAGGAAGTCCTTTTTCGCATAGGCCATGCGTCCCTGCAGGGCCAACGCCGGCGCGCAACCCGGATCCTTCTCCAACGCCTTCCGAAGGGTTCCCGCCGCGGAGCCACGATGCTCCTTTGAAGCCCACTGCGCCTCGGCCAACCGCACGATGTCCTGCGCCTCCGCGCCAGCCTTGTTCGCCAGCGTCTCGAGCTTCAGGTACCCGGCCTGATTCAACGACGGGCGCAGTCGCACCTTCGAAAGAACCTGCTTCACATACTCCATCAGTCCGGCATTCAGTTCCTCCAGCGTCTTGCCGGTCACCTTCGGGAAGACCTCTTCGGACTTCTTGCCTTCCGAGAACAGCTTCAGTGCCTTCAGATGCGCATCAAACCCGAAATCCTGGATCAGGTATTCCACAAAATACGCGCCGTGCACGTAAGCCATCAGGATGTTACCCTTGAAATACTCGTTCATCTTCTCAATCGGCTTGAGCTGCCCATAGGCCAGCGCATCAACCATCATCTGGTCCATGTTCAGTCGCGTGTCGCCTTCCACATACGTCGACATGCCTTCGGTGTACCAGCGCGGGACGCGGAACTGGGTCATCTGCAGCGTCATCACATGGCCGAACTCGTGCTCCAACACGCGCCGCCAGTTGAACGGAGGATGGTTCCCCCCCTTCCCTTCCCGCGGCGAAACCAACGTGCACAACTTGCCAAAGGAGACGCCCAGCGCGCCCAGGTTGGGGACGCCCACCGTGCGCGCAGCCTGGTCGCCAAAACTGAAACAAACCTCGACCGACAACGGCCCTTCCGGCTTGAAGTTGAACATCCTCGCCTGCCGCTCATACGCCTTCTCCACCCACTCCTCGAGGTACGGTCGGATGATCCCCGCATCTTGGGCATGGAACTTGAGCGTGAAGTTCGCCGTCTTGCTCTCGCCATACTGCGGCGGTACATCTTGTTCCTTGTCGCCGATCACCTTGTCGAGGGCCTTGATCATGTTCGCGGCCCAAAGGTTGAACTTGTTCATCGAGAAGGCCTTCAGCAGCAGCTTCTTGCCTTCCTCCTCGCCATGCGCACCCTGTCGACTGGTGCTCATCCCCAGACCGTAGTAACCCCGCCAGTAGTCGGGATCGAGCGCGATCGCCTTCCTGTAATAGGCGGGCGCTTCGGCAAACCCACGCTTGCTCTCCAGCAACTCGCCCATCGCGCAGTAGAACTCGGCGTACTTCGGGTTGATCGAGAAGACGCGCTTCTCGACCTCAGCTTCCTTCCGGGAATCGCCCAGGTCGCGGTAATAGAAGGCCAGGAGCGAGAGCCCTTCCAGGTGGTTCGGGTTCACCTTCAGCGCCGCATCCAAGTGCTTCCTGGCACCGGCGGTGTCGTCATCCCGGACGGCCATCGCCGAAAGCGTCAGGTGCGCCTCGACGTGGTCCGGGTTGACTTCGAGCGCCTGGTTGAGAATCTCCTCCGCCCTATTGAGATCCTCGGGCTTCTGCGGCATGGCGATCATCACCTGCGCCATACCCGTCAGCGCATCGGGCCACTTCGGACGCAGTTGCAGCGCTTGCTGGAAACGCTGCGCGGCGAAGGCAAAGGCATACTTCTCCATCGCCAACTGACCTGACCAGACGAAGACCTCGGCAGCCTTCAGACCGCGCTTGCGGACGAACTCCTCCGCAAGCATGAACCCGACTTCAAACGCGTCCTTGGGGTTTTCGTCCTGAATGCCAATGCCGACATACGCCGGCACCATGGCGTCCTCGATGGTGCCGTTCTGAAACGCCTCCGCGTTGTCATTGAAGATCGCGAAAAAGTGGTCCGCCGATGCCTTGACGATCTCCGCACGCCCCAGCGTCCTGGCCACCTGCTTGCGCATCGCCCAGGCCCGTTCGTGCTTCTCGTCCATCCGGATGAGCGCGTCGAAGGCCGCCAGCGCCTCCTCGTACCGCCCCTGATCCGCCAGCAACTCGGCACGCAGACAGGCCGCATCCTTCCGATCGGCCTGGGCCTTCAACGCCTCGTCGCACAGCTTCAGCGCTTCCTCGTAGCCGCCCACGATGCGCAACACGCGCGCCAACTCGACGGAGCGCACCGCCCGCTCCTCCGAAGAACCGTTCTCCGCAAGCGATTGACGGAGCATCTCGGCGGCTTCCTTGTAGCGTCCCGCATCGATGTTCGCGCGCGCCCAGGCCACGGGATCGCCCGGTTCACCAGCCGTCAGCGAAAGCGCCAGGGAAACCGCCAGGAAAGGAACACTGAAACGAACCATGCAACCGCACCTCCGCAGAGCCTGCGTTATGACACACCCCAACCGCGTGCCCCGTCACTACATAGGACGTACGGGAACTCTGAATAGCGGAGACTATTTGCCGAGAAGGTCGCCCAATCCCGGAACCTTCTTGATCATTTGCTTGCCTTCATCCAATCCCTTGTTCACCGCATCGCCAGCGCCCGTAGCCATGATGTCAGGCACGCTCACGTTGTCCTCCAACATGATCTGGGACGCCAGTTCCACCAGCGCTTTCGCAACCACCTGCGGTCGAACGAATTTGGGATCTTCCAACGTGCCACGCACGGCAAACCCTTCGATCGGTTTCCCCATGGGTATTTCGCCAAACCCCTTGGCCAGGATGGCCATGCTACCCAGCAACCGCCCCTTGAACGATTTCCCGATCAACATGGTGTCCGGACTGAGGGTCACCGATCCGTCCCAGTTGAGTGCACCATCACGCGTAGGTCCCGCAAACGCCGCGTCTATCTGACCCCGGATTCCAGCGTCCGCGCGCTCCTGGACCCGCACGCTGAGCGGCGCCATCGCAAACCCCTTCACCTCGTGCCTGGTGTCGAAGCTGAGATTCGGCCACTGGCCCTGGATCTTCGTCCACTCCAACAAGAACTGCCCGTCGCCGGACGTGGACTTGGTAGGCGAAACGATCTTCATCAGGCCCTGCGCGCCGGCCGGCGTCTCCGTGCCCGGCCCCCAGGGAAACTTCTGAACATCGATCTCCAGTGCACTCAGCCGCCAGAACGCCGGCTGGTCTTCGGCATCCGGACCATAGATTTCGAGCGTCGAGTCGCGAACCTGAAGGCCGTCTACGTAGAACGGCGCACGATCCTGAGCCGCCGCTTTCCG
>CAYSBP010000025.1:0-6792 GCA_964429255.1 uncultured Planctomycetia bacterium | reverse complement strand
CCGAGCCTCCATCACGCCCACGCCCTTCGCGGCCGTCTTCAGTGAGACGATGATCCGCTCCATCGTTTCAGGCGTGCCCGGCGCGTGGAGTACATTGCGGACCTTCAGACCCCGCACGGATCCGTCCCGAATCTTCAGCACACCTTCCTTCGTGGGCATCGCGAGTTCGAACGAGGCCCGACCTAGGAACGCCCCTTCGTCCAGCGCAGGCCCTGCTGCCGGCAAGGAAGCAGGCGAAGCCAGCGCCTTCAACGGCGCGACCACACGGATGTCCTCGGCGAAGATCGACATCCAGCGCTCCGTGGCCATCGGTTGACCCGGCGGCGGGAAGACCGCATTCGCCAGACTCAGGTAGCCGATCGACGCCGTCACGGGCTCGAGACCCACCGTAGACTTGGGCGCCAGGATGGAGGGCGGGACATAGCCCGTGATCCTGGCGTTCTTCACGACGATGGAATCGACGGGCAGCGGATCCTTTCGGTCGGAAGGCCTCATCTGCTCGATGAACCGCTGCAGGTTCGAACGGCCCTTCTCGTCGCAGGCCAACGCGAGATCGACATCGTAGATCCCCAGCGACGTGATGTGCTTGGGACCGCCAAAGACCGTACCCCACGTGACGCCGGCCTTCAGCGTCCCGATCCGCGCCAAGGGCGCGCCGCCCAATTCAGAAACCGGCTCGCCCACTTCCAGATCGCCGAGCACCGCACCCGGCGGCAACAGCTTCACGCTCAAGGAACCCAGTTTCACAGGCGCCTTGGTCGCTTCACCGATCTTCTTCTCGACGGTGCCGCGAAGCGCCGCTCCCAGCACCAGCGGAAGGATGATGAAAAAAATCAGCAGAAAGACGGCCAATGCGATGCAGATCTTCCGGCGTCGGTTCATAGCCATGGCGGCAAACCTCCTGGGATTAAGAACAGAAGTCAGAAGTCAGAAATCAGCGATCAGCAGGCTTCTCCCACCCTACCCTCTCAGTATCCCAGCTCCCGCAGTCTTTCTTCCGTCAAACCGCCGGACGGCAGGGGCTTTCCGCGGGAGAGAAACGCCAGCACATACTTTCCGATGATATCCGTCTCGATGTTCACCCGAGCTCCGACGTCCTTGCCACCCAGCGTCGTACGCTTGAGCGTCTCTGGAATCAGCGCCACCCGGAAACGCCCCTCACCATCACAACCGGCCACCGTCAGCGAAATACCGTCAATGGCAATCGAACCCTTTTCCACGATCTGCGCGGCCCGTTCGGCGTCCTCGAGCCGGAAATGCCATTCGGCCCAACGCTCGCCCGGAACGGTTCGCTCGACGATCGCCGTCCCGTCAACGTGGCCCTGCACGAAATGGCCGCCGATGCGCTGTCCAGGCGTCAAGGCGCGCTCCAGGTTCACCGCATCGCCGGCTTTTCGTTCGCCCAGCGTGGTCCGGCGCAGGCTCTCGGGCACCGCATCGAATACCGCGACCGGGCCCTTCAATTCCGTGACCGTCAGGCAGCACCCGTCAATCGCGATCGAATCGCCCAACTGCGTGCCTTCCGCCAGCGGCCCGATGCGGACGCTCAGGCGAGCGCCACCGCCTGCCTGCGGAGCCAGATGCTCCATCGCCCCGACGTGCTCGATCAATCCAGTGAACATGAGCCCCTATTCCCATCCCGCCAACCCGGATGATCCCAAACAGAGAACACAAAGCGCACGGAGAACAGAATGAGTCGAACGGGTTTTCGCTCCGTTTATGTTCTTCCCCGTGTGCGCTGTGCCCTCGGTTAAGAGAGGCAGGCTACTCCCCCGCGTCCTTCTTCTGGCGCCGACTGGAACGCCGCGTGGGTTTCTTGAATTCCGCGTCGAGCCACGCCCAATCGCCCACACGGCCTTCGATCAGCAGATCCTGATCGAACTGGCGCACCTGCTGGACGCTCAACTCCTGACACTGCGAGATACGGTCCACGCCGCGCCCCCGTACGGCCGTGACGCCTTCGCGACCGCCGACGATCTTGGGCGCGATGAAGACATACACACGATCCACGGCCTTGGCGTCGACGAAGCTGCCCAACACCTCGGCCCCTCCCTCAACCAAGAGCGAAAGAACGCCCATCTCGGCGAGCTTGCCCAGCACCGCATCGATCGAGAGCCGATTGGTTTCTCCCGGAACCTGGACGACCTCGGCGCCTTTGTCCCGCAGTTCGCCGACACGTCCAGCATCCGCCTTCCCACCCACGAAGATCACAATCGGGCCACCGTTCTCCGCCGTCCAGAGCGGAGCGTCCAACGGCATGCGAGCCTGACTGTCCAGGATCACCCGGCGCGGCTGCCACGAGACACCGTCCGGCGCAACCAACCCCAGACGCGCGGTCAACAGCGGCGCGTCCTTCATGACCGTGCCTATACCGATCATCACGGCGTCGTGCGCCGCGCGCAGCGTGTGCGCGAAGGCGCGCGCCTTGGCCGACGTGATCCACTTGGAGTCGCCCCGGACCGTCGCGATCTTGCCATCCACCGTCATGGCCCACTTGGCGCTCACCAGCGGGCGCTTCGTGCGGATGTAGCGGAAGAACGGAGCCAGCACGAGCCGGCACTCCGCGTCCAGGACGCCTTCGACCACTTCGACGCCGGCCGCGCGCAGCGCCGCAGCGCCACCCTGCGCCACCGGGTTCGGATCCCGCACGCCAATCACGACACGCTTGATGCCGGCTTTCACGATGGCGCCCACGCAGGGCGGCGTCTTGCCGTGGTGATTGCAGGGTTCCAGCGTGACGTACATCGTCCCGTCGCGCGCCCGACCGCCGGCCTGGCCTAGCGCGGCCACTTCGGCATGCGCCGCGCCGAAACGCTCATGCCATCCGCGACCCAGCACCTTGCCGTCTCTAACCACCAGCGCGCCGACCATCGGATTCGGACTCGTCCAACCCATCCCGTGACGCGCCAGCGACAGGGCTTCAATCATGTACTCTTCGTGAGAAGGCATTCCGGTCTCCTGCGTTTCATGATGCGCACCGTAACCCGGAGGATGGCGTTACACACCGAAGATCGCGTCCAGGAAGCTGTCGGCGTCGAACGACTCCAGGTCCGTCATCTTCTCGCCCAAACCAATGTACTTCACCGGCACCGCCACTTCACTGCGCATCGCCAGCACCGCGCCGCCACGCGCCGTACCATCCAGCTTGGTGACCACCAGCCCCGTCACACCGACACCTTCGGTGAAGACCTTGGCCTGCTGCACCGCGTTCTGCCCGGTCGTGCCGTCGAGCACCAGCAACACCTCATGCGGCGCCATCGGGAGCTTCTTCTTGACCACGCGCGAGATCTTCTCCAGCTCGTCCATCAGGTTCTTCTTGTTGTGCAGCCGGCCGGCCGTATCCACAATCAACAGGTCAACGCCCTGCGCCAGCGCCTTTTCAACCGCGTTGTAAGCCACACTGGCCGGATCGGCGCCCTGCTGGCCTTTCACGATGTCCACGCCAGCGCGCTCGGCCCACGTCGCCAACTGCTCGACGGCCGCCGCGCGGAACGTGTCGGCCGCCGCCAGCAGCACCTTGCGACCTTCCTTCTTGTAGCGATAGGCCAGCTTCGCAATGCTCGTCGTCTTGCCCGAACCGTTCACGCCGACCACCAGCACGACCGTCGGAGGCTTCGGCGCCCAGAGCGGCTGGCTGTCCTGCGCCGGGAATTCGGCCTTCAAGCGACTCTTCAGAAACTCAGCGATCTCGCCCGGCGACTTGACCTCGCGGTCGCGATACGCCTCACGCGCCTGCTCAACCAGTTCCGTGGCCAGACGGTGGCCCAGATCGGCCTTGATCAGCGTCGCCTCAAGTTCCTCGCATTCCGCATCGCCCAGTCTGCGGCCGACGATTGCGTCCAGTCCGCCGCGCACCACGTCAGCCGTTTTCTTGACACCGCTGACCAGCGCCTCGCTGGCCTTCTTCACCGCGCCGGCAACGGCATCCTTGGCCCGTTTCAGAAAATCAAACGCCACGCTCGCTGTCCTCCTGGATGACTGTCAACGGATTATATGGACGCCATCGGCGAGCGCGAACAGCAAATGAGGGGTCACAAAACGCCACACAAAGCAAGCCGTCCGGCACAGCTTTGCGCGGGGGTGCAAGCGCCACTTGTGCAAACAATCAATCTATGGGATGCTCCCACAAAACCCCTCCCGAAGTTCGCCTGACGGCGCGCATTGGGAGGGGTTTTGCGAAAGTGTACTCAAAGCTACGGAGTGCATACGATGAGTTCACGTCTGCGTTGGATGCAACAGAACCCCTGGCTCACTGGAAGCGATCTGGAGACCGAGCACCTCCAGGCGGAACAGGAGGGGCGCGATCTTGGCCCTTTGGCCGCCAGATTCAAGAAGCTGCTGGCGATCGCACCTGAAGCTCGTGACGAGGCCTGGTTCGAGGCGGCAGGCCGATTGGTGGATCAGGTTCAGGAGCGGCCGTGCTGCAACGGGGAACCAAGCGATCTGGATGGCATTCGCACGGCGCGACCCCATCGTGTGACGCTGAAGCCGTGGCGGGGAAACCGGGCCGAGTTCATCCACCGGCTTCACGGCGGGTGGTTGGGCCGTATCTGCGGCTGTATGCTTGGTAAACCGGTTGAGGGCTGGGATCGCGCGAGCATCCGGATCACAGCCGAGGCCACCGGGAATTGGCCGCTGACGAACTACCTGCGGCAACCCACCCCGCGTGAGCAGAAGGCGATCGAGCGGCGCCAACCTCGCAATAAGATCAGCCCGCAGGGTCCGCCGGCCGACTGGTTGCGCGGAGCATTGCGCGGCATGGTCGAGGATGACGATACCAACTACACGGTCACGGGGTTTGCCATCGTAAAGCGGTTCGGGGCCGATTTCACCCCGATGAACGTGGCCCAGTTTTGGTGCGAGACCATCCCGATCTTCCATACCTGCACGGCCGAACGCGTCGCGTATCGGAATTTTGTTCAGAGCATGGTTCCCCCTGCCAGTGCGGTGTTCCGGAATCCGTACCGGGAATGGATTGGCGCGCAGATTCGGGCCGACTACTTTGGCTATGCCAATCCCGGCGATCCGGCACGGGCCGCGGAATGGGCCTGGCGCGATGCCTGCATCAGCCATGTCAGGAATGGCATCTACGGAGAGATGTGGGTCGCTGCTATGCTGGCCGCCGCCTATGTGGCGACCGATTGGGTCAAGATCGTCCGGGCAGGCCTGGCCGAGATCCCGGCACATTCGCGCCTTGCCGCCGGCATCGAAACCGTCCTTGCCGCCCATGCGGCGGGCAAGCGTTATGAGCAGGTCGTTGACATGATCCATACCCAATGGCAGGAGCTGCGTATGCATGACTGGTGTCACACCATTTCCAACGCGCAGGTCGTCGCCGTCGGGTTGCTATGGGGCGAAGACGACTACGAAAAGACCATTACACGTTCGGTCATGCCGGGCTTCGATACCGACTGCAACGGCGCGACCTGCGGCAGCCTGTGGGGGATCAAGCATGGGGTGAACGCTCTGCCGAAGAAGTGGACACGGCCCATGCATGACTTGGTCAGGACAGGCGTGACCGGTTACCACGAGGCCAAGATCAGCCAACTTGCGGAGGAAATGGCCGATGTCGCCCTCAAGGCCGCGCCTGCTCGTCATCGGAAGTAGCAACACCGATCTGGTCATCCAATGCGACCGGCTGCCGAAGCCCGGAGAGACGCTGCTGGGTGGGGCCTTCACACGCTGTGCCGGCGGGAAGGGGGCCAACCAGGCCGTGGCCGCTGCGAGGGCAGGCGCGAGGGTGACGTTCATCGGAGCACATGGCGACGACGATTTTGGCCGTGCTGCCAAGACCGGATTGCGGCGCGAGGGGATTGACGTCCGGTATTTCCGCGAGCGACGTGGGGTACCCAGCGGCGTGGCGCTGATTCTTGTTGGCGGCCGGGACCGGCAGAACCTGATTGCCGTGGCGCGCTCAGCCAACGATACGCTGAGCGCGGAGGATTTGCGCGCAGCGCGGCCTGCCTTTCAGAGGGCCGACGCCGTGGTCGTGCAACTCGAGGTCCCCCTCGACACCGTGCTGGCCGCGGCCCAACTGGCCGCCGAAGCCGGCATCCCCTTCATTCTGAACCCCGCACCGGCTCGCAAACTGCCGGCCCAACTGTTGCGTCTGGTCGATACGTTGACCCCCAATGAGCACGAGGCGGAGACGGTCGGAACGGGCGCGCGCCGCACGGTGGTGACACTCGGCGCGCGTGGCGCGCGGATCGGGAACCTGCGGATTCCCGCGCCGAAGGTCAAGCCGGTGGACACCGTAGGCGCTGGCGACTGTTTCACGGCATGGCTGGCGGTCGGATTGGCCGAAGGGCTGCCCCTCGAAACGGCGGCGCACCGGTCCGTCTGGGCCGCCTCGATCTCCGTGACACGCCACGGCGCGCAGGCGAGTATGCCTTTCCGGCACGAAGTGCTGTCGCGATCAATGGGAAGACGGTGCGGCAGAGGAGTGTGAGAAAAGGCCTCGCCGTGACGCTCGATCCAGCGCCCCACAACCCGCAAACGCAACACCGCCTGTTGCTCGACGGAACCGTTCGTCATGTATGACCCACTCGGTGCGGCCCAGGAGCGAGTAAGCGCCCCCGTGCACGAACATCCCGAGGCGCGCCGTCTTGAACCAGCGCACGGGGCTCAACGGATTTCTGTCATGGATGTTTCCTTTTTGGCAGCAGGATCTCCAGCAGTTCGTGGTCGAGTCCATGGGCGGTTCGGACGCCGGGCCAATGGCCGGTGTAGGCGTAGACGGCCCAGCCGATGTCGTGCTCGGCAAGGATCGAGATCATGTCCGCATGCCAGCGG
>CAYSBP010000024.1:17134-21587 GCA_964429255.1 uncultured Planctomycetia bacterium | reverse complement strand
CCGCCAGCACTCATGGAACTGCTCGACGGCCGCGGGCTCCGAAAACAGCGGCCGCCGCGCGGCGTTGAAGAAGTGGCAACGCAGCACGTGCAGGTCGAAGATGGCCCTGAGCCCCAGCTTGGCGCAGGCGTCCAGCAGTTCGTCCACGCAGTCGAAGCTGCTCTGGACGGGCTTGTCCGAATCGTCCCACAGGTGCTGCTCGTTGACGTTGATACGGATGTGGTCGAAACCCAGCTCGGCCAGAACCTCCGCGTCGGCCGGGCCGAAGGACAGCGGTCTCTTTTCCGACGGCCGATCGGGGGAACCCAACCATCCCTCGATATTCACTCCGCGTCGAAACGCCAGTGGCGGCATCGTCGCATCCTCCATTTTCATTCTCAGGGGTCTGACCCGTTTATCGGTAGGGCACCTCGCTTAAGCCCACGTTCTTGTTCTGCCGAGCGAAGAACTGCAGGTACCAGTCGTCTTTGAAGAGCACCACCGGTCGGCCCGCCGCGTCCGCGGCCAGGCAGGCGCCGCTGGCGATGTTGAGCTGGTCCGGCGGCGTTGCCGGATCCAGCCAGCGACTGCGCGACCAGGGCGTCGCCTCGAGGCGCGATGCGGCGCCGTACTCGCTCTCCAGACGGAACTGAACGACGTCGATCTGCAGCGGCCCGACGGCGCCCAGCAGCGGAACGCCGCGCCCGTCAGACGGGATCGTGAACAGCTGAACCACGCCCTCCTGCAGAAGTTGATCGAGTCCCGTCCTGAAGCGCCGATAGTGCGCCGGCACCGGGCTTTCCAGGTAGACGAAGCACTCGGGCGCGAAGCGCGGAATCTCGTCAAAGCGGATACTGTCGTCTTCCGTCAGCGTGTCGCCGATGGCGAAGCCGGCGTTCCCCACGATGCCGACAACGTCGCCCGGATACGCCACGTCCACGGTCTCACGCTCGCGCCCGAAGAGTCGGCTGGCATTGGCCAGGCGGATCGGTTTACCCGTCCCGGGATGCGTGACGGTCATGTCGCGGCGAAAGACGCCTGAGACCACGCGGACAAAGGCCACGCGGTCGCGATGGTGGGGGTTCATGTTCGCCTGAATCTTGAAGACGAAACCGGAAAAGGCCGGGTGCGTCGGCTCAATGATCCGCTGGCCGCTCGGACGCCCGACCGGCCCCGACGAATGGCTCAGAAACCCATCCAGGAGGAGTTGAACGCCGAAGTTGTTCAGCGCGCTGCCGAAGTAGACGGGCGTTATCCGCCCGGCCAGCACATCCGCCCTGGCAAACGAAACGCCGGCCCCGTTGAGCATCTCGATCTCTTCGCAGGCGCGCTCGTGCGCATGTGGCTCCAACTTCTCCCGTAACGATGGATCGGCCAGACCGCAGGTCTCGACGGGCGCGCGGTATGCTCCACCCGGCGTTCGTTCATAGAGGTGCGCCAGTCCCGTCTGCCGCTCCCAAACGCCCTGAAACCCGCCACCGGAGCCCAGCGGCCAGTTCATCGGGTAGGCGCCGATGCCCAGAACCTTCTCGATCTCATCGATGAGCGCCAGCGGCTCGCGACCCGGCCGGTCCATCTTGTTGATGAACGTGAAGATGGGGATGTGCCGGCGGCGGCAGACTTCGAAGAGCTTGCGCGTCTGACCTTCGATGCCCTTGCCCGCGTCAATCACCATGATCGCGGCATCGACGGCGGTGAGCACGCGGTAGGTGTCTTCGGAGAAGTCGTTGTGGCCCGGCGTGTCGAGCAGATTGATCCAATGGCGCGCGTACTCGAATTGCAGCACGGTGGAGCTGACCGAGATGCCGCGCTTGCGTTCCAGTTCCATCCAGTCGGAGGTCGTAGCGCGTTGCATCTTGCGCGCGGTCACCGAACCGGCCAGGTGAAGCGCGCCGCCGTAGAGCAACAGCTTTTCGGTCAGCGTGGTCTTTCCGGCGTCGGGATGTGAAACGATAGCGAACGTGCGGCGGCGTCCGATCTCGTGCACCGGTGCGGCTCCATCCTGCGCCATGAAACGACTCCTAAGAAAGCAACCCGCGCGGAATGTCTTGCTCGTCTGCTGTGCAGTGCGGACGAGCTGTCGTACACCCTTCGCTCAGGGAAACGCATCCGATCATTGCAGTTTGTTTTCGGCCGTCTACTTCATCCACTCGGTGTGGAAGACGCCCTTCTTGTCCACGCGGCGATAGGTGTGCGCGCCGAAGTAGTCGCGCTGCGCCTGCGTCAGGTTCGTCGGCAGACGCGCGCTGCGGTAGCCATCATAATACGCCAGCGAATCACCGAAGGCCGGCACCGGGATGCCCAACTGCACCGCCGTGCTGACCACGAAACGCCACTGAGGCAACCGCTGGGTGACCGCCTTCTTGAAGAACGGATCAAGCAGCAGGTTGGGCAATTCGGCGTTCCGCGCGAAGGCCTTGCGGATGTCTTCCAGGAAGACGCTGCGGATGATGCAACCACCGCGCCAGACCTTGGCGCAGTCGCCCAGGTTGACGCCCCACTTGTTCTCCTTGCTGGCCGAGCGGATCAGCGACATGCCCTGCGCGTACGAACAGATCTTGCTGGTGTAGAGCGCCGCACGGACGGCGTTGATCATCTTCTGCTTGGAGCCTTTGTACCTGGCCTTCGGGCCAGGCAGCACCTTCGACGCCTTGACGCGTTCGTCCTTGATCGCCGAAAGCATGCGGGCGACGACGGCCGCGTTGATCGTCGGGGTCGGGATGCCCAGATCCAGCGCATCCTGGCTGGTCCACTTGCCCGTGCCCTTCTGGTGTGCCTCGTCCAGGATCGTATCGACCTGCCACTTCTTTCCGCCCTGGTCGTCCTGCTTGGCGAAGATGTCACGCGTGATCTCGATCAGGTAGCTGGAGAGTTCCTTTTCGTTCCACTCCTTGAAGATCTCGTGGAGTTCCGGCGCCTTCAGCCCCAGCGTGCGCTGGAGGATGTCATAGGCCTCGGCGATGAGCTGCATATCGCCGTACTCGATGCCGTTGTGGACCATCTTGACGTAGTGGCCCGCGCCGCCGGGCCCAAAATAGATCACGCAGGGCTCGTTCTTGGGGCCGACCTTGGCCGAAATGGCCTCGAAGATCGGCTTCACGCCCGCATAGGACGACTCGCTGCCGCCGGGCATGATGGCCGGGCCGCGGCGCGCGCCTTCTTCGCCACCGGATACGCCGGTGCCGATGTAGCGGAAGCCTTCGGCTTCAAGCTGCTTCCATCGCCGCTCGGTGTTCTTGTAGTACTCGTTGCCGCCATCGATCAGCAGGTCGCCCGGTTCGAGGTACCCCTTGACCTGCGCGATCATGTCATCGACCGGCTGACCGGCCTTGACCATGAACATCACCTGGCGCGGCTTGGCGAGCAGGTTGACGAACTCCTGCATCGTCTTGCCGGCGACGATGTTCTTGTGGCCCTTGGCCAAACCGTTCATGAACGCTTCGGTGCGTTCCCACGTGCGGTTGAAGACCGCGACGTTGAAGCCGTGGTCGGCCATGTTGAGGACCAGGTTCTGGCCCATCACCGCCAAACCGATCAAGCCGATCTTTGCGTCACCCATCTCGTCGTCTCCATGTTCACACCGCTGCGCACCCCAATGCACGTGAAGCAGCCCAACCCCACGCGTGTCACGGGCAGCCAACATCCTACGGCAGGCTGCCCGTGCCACACGCTGAATCGGTTCTCACCATTCGACCTCCACGCCAAACCCAGGATTCAGCCAGCCCATCGTCCCCACTTTCAAGGTCACCAGGATCAACTGCAACAGACAAATTTGAAAACGAGCCCATGTCCTGTCCTCGGTGCCTCCCCCTCAGAATGACGTCGCGTTCCTTTTCCATTGTGGCCTTGTCCATCGCGTTGCCGCCGCGCGCCAACGTTTCGCATGGAAACATGTGGATGCGGACGGAGACGTCCACACTACCCGGAATTCCTCTGGATTGCCGCGTGAAACCGCCCACAATGGACACCCATCGCGGAATCGGGATCACCCCACCAGGGAGAGCATACCATGAGCAGCACACGAAAAGTCGACTCGAAGCCGTCTCAGCGCCTGGTGCGGATCTCCGCCCGAACCGGAAAACCGATCGGCGACAACCAGGCTGAAACCAAGAACGTCTTTCAGGCGGCCGGTCGTGCCGCTGAATTCTTCGATCACCTGCGCACGCACTACCGCGAAACGCGCCGCACGCCGGCTGAAATCAAGGCCAGGATCAAACTCCTCCTGGCAAACGGCAGCGTCTTTGACAGCGGCACGGCCACGGTGAAGAACATCTCGCCGTCCGGCGCACTATTGTCGAACGTTACCTTACCCAAGGGCTGCTACCCGATCGGGCCTTTCAGGATGGAAGTGCTCATGGACGGCGGCGACTACGATGGCATCGGCCTGGAGGCCGTCCCGGTGCGCTTCGAACATCAGCTGCACGGACTCGGCGTGAAGTTCTCCGAGATCTTCGTCACGACCTGAACATCTTCT
>CAYSBP010000024.1:0-17034 GCA_964429255.1 uncultured Planctomycetia bacterium | reverse complement strand
TCGGCTGCGCACATCAAGGCCAGTATGATGGGCAGTTCGGCGCAGATCCCGATCGAGGGCGGCCATCTGGTACTCGGCACCTGGCAGGCCGTCTACCTCTGTGAATTCGACGGCCCGCGGACACGGAAGGTGCATGTGCAGCTGGTGGGCTCTTAGCAACCGGCTATCGGCGACTGGAAGAACGGCGTGAGCGACGGCGAACAACAACCCTCATCCCTGCCGGCATCATTCGAACTCTACCGCGCGGCACTGACCGACAGGCCAACGACCGCCATCCGACAGATCGTCGCCGCTGGCATGGACCTGCTTTATCCGGCGCACTGCATGGCCTGCGGGGCAGGGCTGAAAGGCACCGCCTCGCTGTGCGGGGCATGCGCGACGAAGGTGCACTGGATCGGACATGACCGCTGCCGACGATGCGGAGCCGGCGTAGGACTTCATCGCGGCTCCGTCGAGTCCTGCCAGGAATGTACCACCCACCCGCCGGTCTACGTCGAAGAGACGTGCGCGGTGGCGAAGTACGGCGGTCCGTTGCGCGCCGTGATCCTGGGGCTGAAATTTGGCGGCGGACTGCAGGCCGTGCCGCTGCTTTCGAGACTGATGATGGCCCGTATCCGTGCCACGGAACTGCTGAAGAACGCTGAAGGCTGGGCCGTGGTCCCCGTGCCGCTGGCGCCGCCGGACGCCAAGCAGCGCGGATTCAACCAAGCCGAAGAACTGGCCGCGGCACTGATGCGCGAATTCGATGTGCGCCTTGAACCGAAACTGCTGCAAAAGACCAAAGCCACCAAGCCGCAGGCAACGCTGGACCGCAACGCACGCACCGAGAATCTGCGCGGCGTCTTCGCCGCCGGATCCAGGCGCGCCAAGAGATACACAACAACCGGCGTGCTGCTGGTGGATGATGTCATGACCACTGGCGCGACACTCTCCGAGTGCGCACGCACGCTACACGGCGCCGGCATTCAACGGATCCGAGCCGCGGTGATTGCACGGGGGTAGATCAGGCGTTCCAGCCAAGCCCGCCGGATCATGGCCTCCGAACGCTACGGCTGCTTAGGGGTGTCGCTGTCGATCGGAGCCATCCGACTGCTCTCGGTCGAACTATTGAAGACCTGCCCCGAACGATGCTTCTCCTCCAGAATCTCCAGCATCAGGTCCACCAGTTGTGGATCGAACTGCGTTCCGCGATTTCGTCGAAACTCGTTCATCACCTGCTCGGGCGTCTTCGGTTCCTTGTAGGCGCGGCGACTGGCCATGGTGTCATACGCGTCCGCGATACCGATGATCCGAGCCCACAGCGGGATCTCCTCGCCCTTCAGTTGTTTCGGATAGCCCGAACCGTCCCAGTGCTCGTGGTGGTGCGTGATCGCCGGAAGCAGGTCGGCGAGGAGGTCGATCGAGGAGAGCAGGTCGCGAGCGATCAGTGGATGCTGCATCATCACGGAAAACTCTTCGTTCGTCAGGCGCACCGGCTTGTTCAGGATTTCCTCGGGAATTCCGATCTTCCCGAAATCGTGGAAGACCGCCGCCAATCCCATCCGCAGCAGTTCCTCCTCACTCAGGCCCTTCTTGCGACCCAGCATGCGCGACCACATGGCCACCGAATGACTGTGAAACCGCGTGTAGGGGTCCTTGGATTCCAGGATCTTGACCATCACCGTCAGGATGTTCACGAAGAGGCGCTGCATGCGGTGATCGTTGTCGTCGATCACGTTCTCCACATGGTGGATCGCCAGCATGGTCTCGATCTTGAGATCCAGACCCAGCTGGCCCGCTTCAGCCCACGGGAGATACTCTGGCCCGCCCAGTTTCATGACGCGCTGGCGCACCAGCTCGTCAAAAACCTCGCTTACCACCAGCACAGGACCGCGATACACACTGCGCACTCGCTCCAGATTCTGCCAACTCTCTTCGCTCTCCGAATGGATACCGAATATGAGCAGATCGGGGCAACGCGGCTTGATCTCCTCCAAGTGTTCGGACAGAATAGAGGATCGAGCGGGAGCCGACCAGCAACCGGAATAACCACAGTTCGCCAAGGCCTGAACAATCAACGCTCTGCGCGACGAATCGTCTTCCAGATAGACCACTGGAATCACGGACCGGCTCAATTCGTCGTCATGCGCCAAGTCTTTCTCCCTAAAACCTCCACATTACTTATCCCACGAGTTAATAATATACTCAAGGTCATGGGAATAAGTCAACCGTACTAAGGAGACATTCTCCGGAGGTCTTGGCCCGGCATCCGGTGCAGAAACTGCCGGGCCATTCCCCCAGGAGGACTCACTTCACCTTCTCGAAGTACTTCTTCGAACCAACAGGGTCGGGCTTCATCGTAGCGGAGCCTTTGCGCCAGTTGGCGGGGCAGACCTCTCCGTGCTTGGCCACAAACTGGAAGGCCTCAATCGTTCGTAGAACCTCGTCCACGTTGCGGCCCACACCCAGGTTGTTCACAGCGGCCGACTGAAGGATACCCTTGTCGTCGATGATAAACGTACCACGCGCAGCGATGCCGCCGTCCAGCAGGACACCGTAGGACTTGGATGCGTTTCGCGACAAGTCCGAAAGCAGCGGGAACCCGACCTCCCCCAGGCCGCCCTGTTTGCGCGGTGTGTTCCTCCACGCCAAGTGCGTGTAGTGACTGTCCACGGAAGCACCAATGACGTTTGCACCCAGTTTCTCGAACTCATTCAGCTTCTCGTGAAACGCCAGGATCTCCGTCGGACATACGAAGGTGAAATCCAAGGGGTAGAAAAAGAGAACCGTGTACTTACCCTGGTGCTTCTTGTCGCCGATCTTCAACACACCCTTTTCGTAGTTCAGATCGACCATCTGCTGCCCTACAACAGCCTTGCCGGAAAACGCAGGAGCCTCCTGACCGACCTGGGGCCCGCATGCGCAATCGCATCCACCCTCACACTCACACTCACAACTCATCCTCATGCTCCTTTCGCCCAGCAGATGGGCTCGTGGCGTAAACCGTTAACACATTCCATCTCCTGTATCCAGACAAGCCGGGTGAGTATTCCGAAAAAGAACAGGTGAGGCGAGGGGGCGGAGATGCGTGGAATGGAGCTATGCCTGCCCAGAAGCGGCACTCGGTTACCCGGGCTTTGCGTCCGCATCCGCTTCGCCTGGGCCATCCGGCTCTTCATCCGTTTTGCCCGTATCGGCCTCCGATTCGGCCGTTTCGGACCGCCCCAGGAGCTCCATCACCTGAGGGGCCTGGCCCGGGGAGTCCGCCTTCGGTGCTTCATCGACTGGAGGCTTCACAGCCTCGCCGGCAGGCGCCGCCTGGTCGGCCGTAACGGCCTTCTGCACGCCGCTCTTCGACTTGCCGTCGCGCTCGGCCTGCTCGCGCGCCTCGGCCTGCAGCGCTTCGCGCTGTTCCTGTGCCGCGGCCGCATCTTCCCGGGCGATCCGGGCAACGGCGGTCACCTTGTCGCCTTCGTCAAGGTCGACCAGGCGCACGCCAATCGCGGCGCGACCGGTCTCGCGAACGTCCTCGATCGGGCAGCGAATCACCTTGCCGCTCTCCGTCATCACCATCAGTTCGTCCCCTTCCTTCACGGGACGCACGGCCACCACAGGACCGTTCTTCTCGGTGATCTTGACATTGATAACGCCCTTCGATCGCTGCGAACCGACCTTGCGGTACTCGTCGATCTGCGTGCGTTTCCCAACGCCCTTCTCGCAGACCGAAAGCAGATAATCGCCCGGCACCCCGACAACGACGCTGACCAGGCTGTCGTTTTTCTCCAAGTTGGGTCCGTGCACGCCACGGGCCGAACGGCCCATATCGCGCACGACGCTCTCTTCAAAGCGGATCGCCATCCCCTGACGCGTGGCCAGGACGATTTCCTGGCCGCGCTTCACCAATCGTGCCGCCAGCACCTCGTCCCCGTCCTCCAACCCCATCGTGATGATACCGCCACGCCGAGGATTGGAGTACTCCGAGAGCCGGCACTTCTTCAGGTAGCCCTGTTTGGACGCGATAAAGACGCTGGCATCCGCCTCAAAGTTCTCGACCGGAACGATCGAGACCACCCGCTGATCGCCCGTCAACTCCAGCAGGTTCACCATCGCACGGCCCTGCGACATGCGACCCAACTGCGGCAGATCGTAGACCCGCTGCCAGTAGACCTTGCCATCGTTCGCGTAGAAGAGCAGGAAGTCGTGCGTGCTCGCGATGAAGAGCTGCTCGGGGAAATCGTTGTCGTCCTTGCTGCGCGACCCGATGATACCCTTGCCGCCGCGCGCCTGTACACGGTAGCTACTGAGCGGCTCGCGCTTGATGTAGCCCTTATGCGTGACCGTGACGGCCATGACCTCGTCGGCGACCAAGTCCTCCATCGTCAATTCTTCGGCATCACCCACGATCAGCGTCCGCCGCGGATCGCCGTACTTCTCCTTCGCCTCGTACAGATCCTCCTTCAGGATATCGAAAACGCGCGACTCGTTGGTCAGGATGTCCTGATAGTCGCGGATCTCGTCCTGCACCTCGGCGTAGCGCGACTTGATCTTGTCACGCTCAAGACCAGTCAACTGCCGCAGCGGCATGTTCAGGATGGCGTTCACCTGCCGCGTGCTGAATTCGTACTTCTCCATCAGCGTGTCGCGTGCCGTATCGACGTCCTTGCTGGCGCGGATGATCTTGATGATGTCATCGATGTGGTCGATCGCAATCAGGAAGCCTTCCAGCAGGTGCGACTCCGCCTCGGCCTTCGCCAACAACCAGCGGGTGCGTCGCGTGACGACTTCCTTGCGGTGTTCGATGTACTGCTGCAGCAGTTGCTTCAGGTCCAGCAACCGCGGACGGCCTCGCACCAACGCCAGCAGGATAATCCCGAAACCCGTCTCCAACGGCGTGTACTTAAAGAGCTGGTTCACCACCACGTCGCGGTTCTCGCCGCGCTTCAGCTCGATGACGATCCGGATGCCTTCCTTGTTGGTGTTGTCGATGATGTCCGAGATGCCGGTGACACGCCCGTTCTTGGCCACCTCGACAATCTTATCCACCAGGCGCTGAATGCCAACCTGATAGGGAATCTCGTCGATGATGATCTTGTCGCGGTCCCGTTCCTCCTCGAAGTGGAACTTCGCGCGCAGCGTCAGGTGCCCGCGTCCGGTCAGAAACGCGTCGTGGATGCCCTTGCGGCCACAGATCAAACCACCGGTGGGAAAATCGGGACCCTTGATATGTTTCATCAGGTCCGCCACCGTGCAGTCGGGGTTCTCGATCAAATACACCAACCCGTCGCACACCTCCTTCAGGTTGTGCGGCGGAATGTTCGTCGCCATGCCTACCGCAATGCCCTGACCGCCATTGACCATCAGATTTGGGAACTGGGCCGGTAAAATCGTCGGCTCTTCGCGCGTCTCGTCGTAATTCTTGACGAAGTCGACGGTGTCCTTCTCCAAATCCTCCAACATGTCCGTCGCCACACCCGTCAGCCGCGATTCGGTGTACCGCATGGCCGCCGGCGGGTCGGGGTTGATCGAGCCGAAATTGCCTTGCCCCTGGATCAGGGGATAACGCAGGTTCCAGTCCTGCGCCATGCGAACCAGCGTCGGGTAAACAACCGCCTCACCGTGCGGATGATAGTTTCCGGATGTATCGCCGGCGATCTTGGCGCACTTACGATACTTGGATCGCGGACCAAGACCCAAGTCATTCATAGCGACCAAGATACGACGCTGACTGGGTTTTAGACCGTCGCGCGCATCAGGCAGGGCGCGAGCAACGATGACCGACATCGCATAGGTCAGATAGGACTGCTTGAGATCCTCCTCAATAAGTATATCCCGGACAACGCCACCGTGAAAATCAGCAGCGCCTTCCGCAGGCGTGACACGCCCACCACCCACCGCAAGCGGGGCCGACCCGGCACCTTCCGGCGGGACCTCGTTCTTGGGAGTTCCTGTTTCGTCTGGACCGTCACTCATAGTGCCGTTTCGCTGCTTTCCTCAACTCACCCGGTTGATGCGCTGAATTATACGGATCTTTTCACGCCGCGCCAATGCCGAGCGGAGTTTCGTCCGTCTGGCGGGAGGGTTTCAATTCGAAACACTCCCCCGCATGGCACCTGCCCTACCCCACCGTCGAACCCGGATGGATCTCCACCGGCAACCCGATCCGAAGCCGCTCAACTGAGCGGCCTGACAGCAGTTCGCGCAACCGGCTAAGCACACAGGTCCCCGCACTCGACCAATCCACCCGAGCCGAGGAGATGTCCAGCGGATTGGATTCGCCTTTGACCCCAAAACAGGCCACCGACATCCCGTTCGGAACACACACTCCACGCTCCGTCAGTTGGACGATCAACCGCTCCGCCATGGCCTGCTCGGAGACCAGGATGGCCGTCGGATGAGGCTTGAGACTCAATATTCGGTCCGCCAGCCACTCAGCGCCCGCCGGACACTCCAACGCCATCTGCGGCGAAACGTCCAACCCCGCCTCCTGCAATGCCACCTGGAGCCCTGCCCACCGTTCCGCAGAAGCACTGCCCGGAACCCGAGCCGTATCGTAAAGGAACGCAAACCTCCGGTGGCCAGCCCGCACCATTCGGCGCACCAGTTCGCTGGCCCCCATGAAATAGTCCGGCACTACGGCAGAGAAGACCCCTTCCGAGGGCCAACTGCCCACCACGAGGCAAGCGCGACACCCCGCCATGATCATCCTCAGGCGCTGGACATCAACCGCGCCCCAGACCACACAGAAGCGCCCCTCAACAGTTATGTCATCGGCAACAGATGTCGCGGAAGCAATCGTCACCGACCACCCCGCAGTCAACGCGGCCGTCTGGAAGGCATGCAGACCGACCTCCAGCCCCGGAGCACCCCCACCCAGCACCTCTTCGCCGATCCAGACACAGACACTACGAGGACCTGTCTTGCAGCTCTGGGAGGAATCCCGCTCCGATCCCTCCCCCACAGAAGAAGGAGGTGACACCATAGCCCCTTTGAATACGGGCTGCTTGGGCCAGCGGGTTCGGACACCAGACTGATTCACTTTCAACTCACGCGCAGACTCGTCCTCAGCAGGAGTCACTTCGCCAGCATCGCCCTGAGCGCTCCGATCCATAGAACCCGGAGGCGGAGACTCGTCAACGGAATGCCCTTCTTCGACCCGTACTGAATCTGATTTTGAATCATCATTAACACTATTTATTACATTATCTTGAGACCCTAAAGGCCTAGGTACCTTTCGTCCTCTTACAAATGTTCCACGGCCCTGTTCAAGTGCGACATAGCCCTCTTTCGCGAGTTGATTCAATGCCTTACGGACCGAGTTATAGCTGATTCTATATTGCTTCATTAGTTCGCGAACAGGCCTGATGAGAGTTCCCGGGGCCAACTTCCCAGACTCGATCTGCTCCCTCAGATCGTTACGCAGGCGATCCGTCACAAACTCGCCTTTGAGCACCTCATCGAAAAGGCCGGGTGGTTCTGGGGCTCGGGCCATGTGCTTCTCCGTTTCTGGGAAGGCTAACCTGTACTAATTCACCCCAGAATCACCTCGCCGTCAATGGCTGTTTGACAATATTCGCACCCGCCGGCTGGATTTCACCTTGGCTGAGACCGTGATGCCCGGTTAGGAATTAGGAGCAGCCGAGAGGATCTGGACAAGCCCTACGCGTTCTTGAAGTGGTCCATTGCGAGGCCGGGACGCCAAAACCGACACACCTTTTGCCGCCGCTACCCTCCCCTCAGTCGCCATAATAGTCAAACCAGCTTCGCGCGGTCTCGATCAACCGCACGCGATGAAGCTTCACGCGACCCCGCTTTCGGCACTGCGGAACCTTCTCCGCCAGCAACCGCCACACCACCTTCGCGATGTTCTCTGCAGTGGGTACAAGGCGGCTGAAATACCGCGTATCCAGGTTAAGGTGTTTATGGTCGAAACGATCCTCAACTTCAGACTTCAAGAGCGCATCGAAGCGCCCCAGATCAATGACACAACCCGTCGTGCGATCCGGAATGCCCGCCACCGAGATCTCCACCACGTAATTATGCCCGTGACCGTTGGGGTTGTTACACTTGCCGTAGACTCTTCGGTTCTCCGCCGCGCTCATCTCGCACGTATCAAGCCGATGCGCAGCGGCGAATTCGATGGAACGCGTAAGATAGATCATGCGCGGATGCCCTCCCTTCAACTCCACATGGTACCCCGGGTGTTTCTCCAACCGCATCGCGATCAGTCTGGCCTCCCCCACCCGTCTCGGCAGACGCCGCCAGAGAACCTGTGCAAGACATTCGGTGGTCAGGATGCCCTTACGGAATTCAGGCCGTGCGACACGGCGCATCCGCCGATCGACCGGGGCCAGCAGTTCATCCAGACGCTCGTCCAGTGTCTTGATGTTCACGACCATGCCGCTGTGTCGATCGACCGGCCCACGAACCGTGACTTCAAGAACGTAATTGTGGCCATGCCCGGATGGCTCCGCCGCCACGCCAAAGAGCCCACACTGCTGGGCTCGGGAAAGCACGGCCCCGCAGCAGCTCTGCCCAGCGGTGAAGGTCACGCGGCGGGTCAGGTCCAGTTGCGGCGGTCGGTGTCCGGCTGGCATCAGCCCCTTCCCCCCAGACGTTCTATTTACCCGGCAGGTCCCACTCAGTTCATAGGACCTATAGCACGCACTTCATCGCCAGCGCCGTCCTCAGCAGCCGCAGATACCTCACCTGAGGCACTTCCTTCACTCCCAAACGCGCCAGGTGCGGCGTCAGGTACTGCACATCCAGCAACGCAAAGCCGCCTTCCTTCAAGCGGTCCACCAGCGCCGCAAGTGCCACCTTCGAGGCATCCGTCACCCGGTGAAACTTGGACTCGGCGAAAAAAGCCCCGCCCAGGTGAACCCCGTATGTGCCGCCGACCAGCTTCCCCTCTATCCGGACTTCTACCGAGTGCGCCTTGCCCTGCCTGTGCAACTCGCCGTACACCTCGTAGAACCGCGGCCCGATCCAGACCGGCCGTCCTTCCGCGCAGCCTTCCATAACCCCGCGGAAATCCCGGTCAAAGGTCACGGTGAAGCCGACGTTACGTATCGTCTTTTGGAGCGTTCGAGACGCATGGAATCCATCCAGCGGCAGGATGGCGCGCGGATCGGGACAATGCCATGTGAAGACCTTCTCCTCGGGATAGAACATCGGGAAGACCCCGGCACGATACGCCGCCTCGGTGTCCTCCACGGTCAGTTCGCGCGTGACGGCAACGATGTCCATTCTACGGTCCCACCAACGGCGCGAAAATCGCGGGAGATCAGCTTCGTCTTCTCCAGTCCTGCCCACGGATAACGATGCCCGCGTGCGAGACCGCAAGAGCCCCGCATCAGCGCTTATCGGTATTCATCTGTGGTGACCACCGTCCGTCCAATGCCTTGTCCTGCGGCCATCTGAGTTCGTAGAAGGTGATGTTGACCCCGGCATCGGTGATGGGTTGGTCGCTGTCCGTCGGCGGACCGCTCTGCGGGAACCAGGCGATGGGGCCTTGGACCGCCGTGAAGGGCGCGAGGTGCTGACTGACGGAGACACTGAAGCCTGCCTGCAGCGCATGGTAGCGGAAGTCCCTCGCGGCCCAACGCCCCGGATCGGCGAGCACGGCGCGCGCGGCGGGCGAAGGTGCAAGCGAACGCTTCAGAAAATCCAGAATCAACGGAACGCTGTCGGGATGGTAGATGCAGTCGGCCGCCAGGATCAGCGGGTGTCGGAGGGCATACGGTTTCCGCCAGTCCACGCCACGAACGACCACGCTCGCCGAAACGTCATTGATGTCCGCATTCATGCGCGCGAGCGTCAGCGCCCGTGGTTCGCGGTCCGTCGCCAGCACCGTCGCCCGACCCCGACAGACACACGCCGCGGCCACCGCCACCACGCCCGAGCCGCAACCCAGATCGACGACGCTTTCCACTCCGTCCGGAATCTGCAGCGTTCCGTTGATCAGCGCCTGGGCCATCGCCATACCGGCCGGCCAGATCTCACCCCAGTAGATTTCGGGCAGCGGGTCACCCTCACTTAAGCCGATAATACTCGCCGGCTCGGCCAACGCGAGTATCCGCAATTCACGCCCTGGGAATGGAAACCGGTATTCCTTGAGCTGCATGCCGTCGAGCTGTGGCCCTAAAGAAAAGTTCATAAAGTCGCTCGCGGCGCCTCCTCGGACAAACGCAAAACGCATTCGAAGCAAGCCACCCGATGGCAAGCCGGAAGAAGCGTAGTGCGGCTGAGACGGTTCTTACAGTGCCGAACGCCAATACAGGTCAGGCCCGCCACGCATCATTCCATCATCGCCCGACGGCGAGGTCCGCCGGACCGTTCGTCCAGCGTGTGGATGTTCAGGCCGTCGCAGACAGCCACTTTGGATTCGTCCAGCCATGCCTGCATGCTCTGCGCGATCCCACCCGGCAGCAGCCGCATGCCGGCATTCGCCATCGGCGGCGCCAACCGCGATTCATTCCATAACGCGTTTCCCGGAGCAAACCCGGCCAGGCCCGCCAGAATGACCAGCGTCAGCACGCTGCCTTTGATCGCGCCGAAGATACAACCCAGAACCCGGTCGTCGCGCCGGCGAACTTCGCGTTCCTTCTTCGACACACCCTCATCCGAACGCGCATCCGCGTACACCGCCGCCATTCGGAACGCGATGCAGACCAACCCCGCCGCCAACAGGAATGCCGCCAGTTTGGCATGGAAGGGGTTCGACGTCACCGTCCCCAGCAACCGGCTGCCCAACGACGGAGCCGTCGCCGCACCTACGATCACGCCGAATCCGGCAGACGCCAACCCGGCCACCTGCCACAGAAACCCGCTGCGCCAGCCCAGGTAGGTCTGGTACACGAGAAAGACGATCAGTAACACATCAATGAGCAATCCCAATGCAGTCCCCCACGCGGAAATCTCTCGTCGCCATACGAGTATCGGCCGGTCTGTTACAGGCCATGAAGCGAAAGCCCCTGACGAAGAGGGATAAAGCGACAACCTGGGAACCAGGGCGTGGTGCCATGGATTCGGAACAGCAACTGGATCGCCGAACACCATTGAGGGCCCCCCGGAGCGCTATGGCGCTCCGGGGGGCAAGGAGGCGGGAGATTGCTTTTCTGACCGCAGCGATCACGGAGAGCACAGGATGAAAGGGTGGGAATCTGACCCCATTCAATTCTCTCCGTGACTCCGTGGCGCCCGTGGCGAACAACCCGGCTAGACGAGGCCCTGGTCGATCATCGAATCGGCCACCTTGCGGAAGCCGGCGATGTTCGCGCCAATCACGTAGTTGCCCAGGACGCCGTATTCCTTCGCGGTGTCGTAGGCATTCCGGTGGATCGCCTTCATGATCTGCTGCAGGCGCGCGTCGACCTCCTCGCGGGTCCAGTTGAGGAACTGCGAGTTCTGGGCCATTTCCAGGCCGGAGGTGGCTACGCCACCGGCGTTGGCGGCCTTGCCCGGACCGTAGAGCACCTTGCTGCTCAGGAAGACTTTGACCGCATCCGGATCGCTCGGCATGTTCGCGCCTTCGCTGACCAGCATGCAGCCGTTCTTGACCAGGTCCTTGGCGTCCGAACCACTGATCTCGTTCTGCGTCGCGCTGGGGAACGCACACTGGCACTCGACACCCCACGGGCGCTTCTCAGCGAAGAAATTGGCTTTCTTGTACTTGTCGGTGTACTCGGCGATGCGCCCGCGGCGGTTGTTCTTCAGATCCATGACAAAGGCGAGTTTCTCGGCGCAGATACCGTCCTGGTCGTAGATGAAGCCACTGGAATCGCTCAGCGTCACGCACTTGCCGCCCAGTTGGTTGACCTTCTCGACCGTGTACTGCGCGACGTTGCCCGAACCGGAGACCGTGCAAACCTTGCCCTTCAGGGAATCCTGACGCGTCGCGAGCATTTCGGCGGCGAAGTAGGTGGCACCGTAGCCGGTGGCCTCGGGCCGAATCAGCGAACCGCCCCAGTTCAGGCCCTTGCCCGTCAGCACGCCGGAGAACTCGTTGCGAAGCTTCTTGTACTGGCCGAACATGTAACCGATCTCGCGGCCACCGACGCCGATGTCACCGGCCGGAACGTCGGTGTTCGCGCCGATGTGGCGGAAGAGTTCACTCATGAAGGCCTGACAGAATCGCATCACTTCATTGTCGCTCTTGCCCTTCGGATCGAAGTCCGATCCACCCTTGCCGCCGCCCATCATGACCGTGGTCAGCGAGTTCTTGAAGATCTGCTCGAAACCCAGGAACTTCAGGATGCCCAGATTGACCGAAGGGTGGAAACGCAGGCCGCCCTTATAGGGACCGATGGCGCTGTTGAACTCGACACGGTAACCTTTGTTGACGCGGATATCGCCCTTGTCGTCCATCCAGTTGACGCGGAACATGATCACCCGCTCGGGCTCCGTGATCCGCTCGAGGATCCGGTTCTTCTCGTATTTCGAGTGGCGCTCGATGATCGGCGTGAGCGATTCGAGCACTTCCTGCGCGGCCTGATGGAACTCGGGCTCGCCGGGATTCCGCTTGATCACCAGATCCAGCGACTGCTGAATGTACTTCGACATGTTCCGCTCTCCCTCAAGATTTCCAAAGCCCACCGTCTCCGCGCCCCCGCAGCCTCGACGGCAGTTCGACGACCGAACCGCCTCGACGACCCGAGACTCCAGCCGGCGCATGTGGGAGACCGTGTCCGCCGCGCAACCTTGCCTGAACCCGACCGGCATTGGTCTCGCCACGGGGAGCGGGCTATAACCTGCGTCAGGCACGCGCTCAAACATTTCTTGATAATGCAATAGATGTTATTTGTATTAGTTATATTATAACATGCGGCGGAGCGCGGCTTTCCAGAGCATTACCAAGCCCACAGATTGGCGTTACGCTGAGCCGTGCGTGGTACGTGGGCCAGGCCCAATGAACCGACCGTGTCTTACTCGTCAACGCTCGTTATTCCAAGTAACACACCACCCGCAGCTTCGGCGTGTCGGCGTGCACGAACAGACGCCGGTGGTCGGAGACCAGATCGCCTGCCGAAACTACGCGCAGCACGCGACTCCACGATGCGGACTCGGGTGCGATCCGCGAGAGCTGGTTCGGCGCCTGACGCAGACGCTCCAGATCGATGCGATTCCCGTCCTTGCCCGGGAAAAGTGCGAAATAAAGCAGGTTCAGCTCGACCAGTTCGCCGAAGAAATGCGTACCCAGCGAAATGTCGGGCGTAAGGTTGGCGTGCATCATGGCCAGCTCACACACCGCCGAGACGCGGTTGATCTCCGAGAACTCCACCGGAATCCCCAGCGCGGGCAGACTCGTTCCCCACCGCCCAGGACCGATCGCCAGCACCCCGCCACTCCCCTGCCCCAACGCCCCGTTGATCTTGCCGATCGCGCGGGCCATCGCGTAGCGCTCGCGCTCCGGCACCACGCCGTAGCCGGCCGGATCGACGAAAATGATCCAGTCCACCGGCATGACGCGGCTGTGACCGACCACGGCACCCACGGCCTCCAGCAATCGATCCTCCGGTGCAGCCGTAACCTCGGGCAAGTCGGTCCGGTGCGAACCGCTGACCCGCAACGGCCGGCATTGCAGCAGGTTGATCCGATACTCCTCGCGGTCGACGAAATTCGCGGCGAACTCGATGTCCACCGGGTGCGCGTAGACCTTCTCCAGCGTCCCCAGCATGGCCCGCAGGTCCGCCACGAACTCCGTCCGCGTGAGCACCTCCTCGAAGGTCAGGAACCAATACTCCTTGCCGGATGAACTCTCCGCCTGCGGGTCCTGAGAGGCAAAAAGCGAGATGGGCGCATCGCCGCCATGCGCCACCAGTTTCTGGAAATCGCCCGAACGGAGCGCATCGGCGTCCAAGTCAATGTAGTCCATCCGGCGCTGCGAATGGCGGACCATCTCGTCGAAGTCAGCCTCGGGGCGTCGCAGCGGCGCGTTGAGCGCCACGACGCGCGTGTAGTCGTCGTCCACCCGGTCGACCGCCCGAGTGCCCAGCCCGTAGACCAGTCGCAACACCCCGGCATGCGGATCGATGTCGGAACTCCAGGCGAAGGGATTGTACGAGAATCCCACACCTGCCAGATCCGGATAGAACGACCGATGGCGGATCGCCCCGGTCACGCGCATCACCAGCAGCGCCATCTGTTCGTCGCGGTTCAGGATGCCATGCCGCGCGCGGTAGTTCAGCGCTTCGGCACTCATCGTGCTCGCATAGACCGTCCGGACGGCGTTGAGGAAGGCCGCAAAACGCTCCTCGCGCGTCCCCTGGTTGGCACAGAAAACACTCTCGTACTTTCCGGCAAAGGCGTTGCCGAAGTTGTCCTCGAGCAGCGAACTGGAACGCACGATCACCGGGTACTGCCCGAAGTAGTCCAGCATTTCTTCGAAGCTGCGCAAGACGTGATCGGGGAAGGTCCCGTCGAGGATCTTCTGCTGCGCCTCGTCGACGCCGTCGAGGAACGTCTCCACACTGATCTGGCGTTCGCGGTACGGCCACAGCCCATTGCGCACCAGGAAGGTATAGAAGACGTCCGCACCGATATAGAAGGAGTCGTGCGGTTCCAGCCGCGACGCGGTAGCCGGCGTATGCTCCTCGATGATCTTCCGCGCGATCAGCATGCCCACCGTCTTGCCGCCAATGAGCCCTGTGCCGATGTGCCGGTTGCGGATCGCCAGGAGATCGGAAAGCGAGAGATAGCGTTCAGCGAGCGGCAGCATCGATTCGTCACGCGTAACCAACATGCGCACGATCTGGCGCCGGACCGCCGCCGCCTCCCCCTGCGTGTACTTTCCTTCGGCACCGGACGAGACGATCTCTTCGGCGCGCCGGACCACCTCGTCGCCGTAGGTCTCGACCGCACTCCAGTCCGGACCGGCCTCGGCCAGTACCCGCGCAATCACCGCGCTGGAGGTGACCACGTCGAAACGATCCCCGGGCTGCCGCCAGACGTGCAGCAGGTGGATCGTCGGCGTATAGCGGAACTGCGTCTTGATCGGCCGGACGTAAAGTTCGTCGTTGTGCCGAAAGACATCCAGGAAGAGCTGCGTCGTCCCCTGGATCGGTTCGGTGGCGTTGCGCGACTGGCGCCGCCGCAAGAGGCCAAAATACGCGATCGTATCGAGCTTGAAGAGGTACGGGCAGGTCAGCATGAAGAAGTTGCCCAGCATGGCGTCCGAGTACCAGTCGGTCGCCAGATCAGAGAGGCAGTCGAAGACGTAGTAGGCCCCGACGCCCGCTTCGCCGATGACCCGGTGAATCGTGTGGATGAAGCTCTCGAACCCGGCTTCAGGTGCCAGCGTGTGACGTTCACATGGAACGTCGTCGGAAATCAGCGGCGCGTGGCGCGCGAAGCGGAAGTAGACCAACCGCCTTCGGTCGCGCACGGCCGCCGCGACATAGGGTGTAACGAAGGACTGATAGTCGGCGATGCCGTCCACGTGCCAGACGATGTTGTCGCCGGCCTGGATGCCGCTGAGCGCTTCATCCAGCGAGTGGAGTCCGGTGGTGTCGATCGGATCGTTGTGTCGAAGGGCCATCGCACGACTCCTCAGGCCATCCGGACATTCCGGAATCAGCCGATCGCGGGGACCGGCAACCCGCGGCGTATCTTGCGTGCCTTGGGATCGGTGATCTCCGTAGGTTGTGGAACAGATTCGACGCCACCGGTCTGGGTGTTGAACCATACGCCATACATAGCCAGCGATCAAGGAAGGCCCTCGCGGGTCCCGGGTCTTTCAATTCCCGACGGATTCCAGAGCCATGGGGACCCATCGTTCTCGTGGTCGTCCTCGAAGACGCATTTCCGATAACCTCGACGTCGGACCATGCGAAATTTTTCAGTCGTAACATTAAATAAAAATAATGTTTTAAATGCGAGTCCCACCGGTGGGACTTTTGGTGTTAAGCCTGAAAAATTCATTTCCCGTGATCCGGTGTCTAGGATCAAGAAGGGCCGCCGCACATTCCATCCTGCAAAACGGTTGCATTCCCGCGCTCCGCTCCAATAATGGAGCCCTTGGTTTTCCACGGAGCGACCCACATGCCGCGTTTGACCTACTATGGACACAGCGCCTTCCGCATCCGCGACGAACGGCACGCGGTACTGATCGATCCATTCCTCACCGGCAACCCGCTCTGCAAGATGCCGCCGGACCAACTACCCAAGTGCGATTACATCCTCTTGACCCACGGGCACGCCGATCACTTCGGCGACACGCTGGAACTGGCACAGCGCCACAGCGCCACCGTAATCGCCACACACGAACTGGCCGTCTGGTGCATGCAGCAGGGGTTGAAGGCACACGGGATGGCGATCGGCGGCGCGCACGAGTTTCCCTTTGGCCGCGTCAAAGTCATCCAGGCACTGCACGGTTCGGGCAGCGATCCGCTCCCCGACGGCCGCGTCCCGCCACCGAACTCGCCCGTCGGCTTCGTGGTCACCTGGGGCAAAACCAAGTCCATCTACCATTCCGGCGACACGGGGCTCTTCAGCGACATGAAACTGGTCAGCCTGAACGGACCGCTGGACGTCGCGCTGCTGCCCATCGGCGACAACTACACGATGGGCGTGGACGACGCGGCGCAGGCGGCGGCGTGGGTGGAGGCGCATCTGTACGTGCCGATGCACTTCAATACCTTCAGCGTAATCGCCATCGACCCGCTGGAATTCGCATATCGGGTTGAAAAACTTGGCCGGCGCTGCAAGGTGATGAAGCCGGGCGAAGAGATCGAGGTCTGAGATTGGTCATGGGTCATTTTTCATTGTTCATTGTTCATTGTTCATTGAGATGGGCACGCACGTGAGCCCCTTGACTTGCGATCGGCCGATGAACCGTGTTCAACGGAGAATGAACCATAGCATCCCGCCGGCTCTTCGTGTATTCTTTGGGGCATGGGCCTAAAGGGATTTCACACGGGCGCGAAATATGGGCGCGCCGGCCACCCGGCCAACTCCGGGGCTTGAGTAATAAGAGGTGACCGCGCCAAGGCGCGGCGGTTCAAAAGGAGTCGGTTCATGCTGCCGAAGGAAGCCATTGTCATCGTTGCCATTATCTCC
>CAYSBP010000023.1:13131-21887 GCA_964429255.1 uncultured Planctomycetia bacterium | reverse complement strand
GCGCGACCCACGCCAGCGCGAGGAATACCGGTCCGCTTAGTCTGCGCTATGCCCCTGAAGTCGTTAAAGGGGGCCTGTTTCTGGAGGAGATGGCCATGGATGCAAAAGTGGGGTTGATGGTATTTGGGGTGGTGTTGTTGCTAGCCGAACTGGATGGAGTCGGTTCAGCAGAACGTTGCGACGTCATACGCTGTCATGGTGTACCCGCCGGAAGTCAGGGTGGTGGGCACCCAACGCACCTACGTGACCACCCCCGTCGGCCAGAAGGCAGTCCAACCGACCTATCGCTCGCCCGACGAGGTCCCCGGTTTCATAACCTGGGACGAAGGTATGCTGACGGCCTTCTGCAGGCAGGCCATGAGCGATGATGCGAATCGCCAGGAACCGATCGTGACGGCGCCGGAGGTGTTCCAGCGTATCGGATCCATCGATGACCCGGTCGTGCTGAAGGATCTGCATCAGAAGCTCACGGCTCACATCTACCGGCTCCAGAGTTCAGGCGAGCAGGCGGGGAAGAACCTTCGAGCCGGACGGAACCTGGTCACGATGGGGTTGCGTCAGCTCGACAAGGTGAACTCCTCGGGCGTGCCTGGGAAGCCCGATAGCGAGGAAGGCCTCCGCAAAGAGAAGCAGAAGACCATTGATCGGATGCGCGCCCAGATCGTCACCTACTGGAAAGGCATGAACGAGTCCCGCGGGACGGCGGTGGCCGACAAGCTGCTTGCGCAGGCCAAGCAACTCGTGGCGGACCGGTTCAAGGAAGTGGGGGGCGAGGACCTGGGCGCCGTTGCAACGGCGGTCTCCTCCGAAACGGGGACCGAGGTGCCCACGCCGGCTGCAGCCTACAAGATCTATGTCTTGCGGGATGGGACCGAGATCAAAGCCTAAACGGTCATGAAGATGGGCGAGGAGTATGCCATCAAGGACGAAACAGGGCAGGTCAGGACCGTGAAGGTCGAGGATGTGAAGGAGATCAAGAAGCCATAGGCAGGAGCGGCCGTGTTCGGTGTCTGGAGAAGGGTCGTGGCCAAGACCCATTCTTCCTGCTCATGCCGGGTGGTTGTCGTGGCTGTGCCTACTTCCTCTTCCGCTCGCGCAACCCCGCCTGCACGCGTGTGGGCAGGCCGGCGATCCGCAGGAAGCCTGTCGCGTCGTCCTGATTGTAGCTCCCGCCGCCTTCCATCGTGGCGATGGACTCGTCGTAGAGCGAAACTGGCGACTTGCGACCCGTCGGGCGCGCGGTGCCCTTGTAGAGGAGTACGCGCGAGGTACCCGTGACGTTCTCCTGCGCCTTCTCAATGAAGGCGTCCAGCGTCTCCTTGGCCGGTGAATGCCAGAAGCCGTTGTAGACCAGCGCCGCGTAGGTGGGCATCAGGGTATCGCGGATGCGCATCACTTCGCGGTCCATGGTCAGGCCTTCCAGGTCGCGGTGCGCCTCGTAGAGCACCGTCGCGCCGGGCGCTTCGTAGACGCCGCGGCTCTTCATTCCGACGAAGCGGTTTTCGACCATGTCCACCACGCCGACGCCATGCCGTCCGGCGATCCGGTTGAGCGTGTCCAGCAGGTCGACGGGCTTGAGCTTCTTTCCGTTGACCGCAACGGGAATGCCGCGCTCGAAGGTGACTTCGACGTCTTCGCCCTGGTCGGGTGTCTTGGAGAGCGGCGTGACGAGTTGGAGCATCTCGTCGCGCGGTCCGCGCCACGGGTCTTCCAGTTCGCCGGCCTCATGGCTGCGGTGCTGGAGGTTCGGGTCGGTGGACCAGGGCTTCTTCGCGGTCGCCTGGATCGGAATCTTGTGCTTGGCGGCGTAGGCGATGGCTTCCGTGCGGCCGGGGATCAGCGTGCGAAACGCGGCGTCACGCCACGGGGCGATGATCTTGGCGCCCGGAATGAGGGCGTAGGCGGTCAGTTCGAACCGGCACTGGTCATTGCCTTTGCCGGTCGCGCCGTGCGCGATGCATTTCGTACCTTCTTCCTTCGCCGTGTCGACGACGGCTTCGATCATGAACGGCCGCGCGATCGAGGTGCCCAGCAGGTAGCGGCCCTCGTACTTGGCCTGCCAGCGCACGCATTGGAAAACGCCCTTCTCGACGAACGGCACGCGGATGTCCTTGATGATGAACTTGCTGGCGCCGCTGCCGAGCGCTTTTTCCCTAAACTGGATGTCCTCATGCTGCCCGACATCGACGGTCACGCAGATGACCTCGTAGCCTTTCTGCGCGAGCCAATGGACGATGACGCTGGTGTCGAGGCCGCCGGAGTAGAGGAGAATGCACTTTTCTTTCTTCATGCCCGCCATGGAATCATTCCTTTCGTGATGTTTCATCCAGGAAGAAGAAAAGAGTAGCGCGCGCCGGCGCGCGGGCAACTGCTTCGCGCCAGTTACTTCGCCAGTGCGGCGGCCTCGGCGGACAATGCCTTGAAACGTTCGGCGTAGCTGTTGAGACGGGCCGCCCGCTTGCTTTCCTTGTCGGTCTTGATGGTGATGAAGGGCAAATCGATATCGCCCTCCTTGGCCACTTCGGTCGCCTTGCCAGTGTAGTAGTTCCGGCATCGGTCGAGCAACGCGACGGATTCGCCGGCGGAAGCCCGTGCATCGGTCAGCGTCGTTTCCAGACCTGCATAGGGGTTCTCGATGTAACGGTTCCGGGTGGCTGCCAAGCGCTGGTCGAGCTGCGCTATCAGTTGGGCGAACGCGGCGTTCCAATCGGCCGTGCGCCCGTTCAGCGGCTCTTCTTTCTGAATGGCATCACATTGCGTGCGCGCTCGGGTCAGGATGTTTCTGAGGTTCTGGTGAATCGTCTCGGACGTCTGCAGTCCCTCGAGGCCCTCCTTCAGGGATCGCAGGCGGGGGTTCGCCGACTCCAACGAGAAGGCGTTCGTGGCCAGGCGCAGGGCATCGGCCGTGCGGCCCTGACGCAAGTGCTGGGCCATGTCCGCGTCCAGGGCGCCCATCGGCTGTCGGACGTCGGGCGCATCATGATGCCGGCGCAACCTGGGCATCTGGGCGTCCACGATGGCGCCTATGGCCGGACAGGCCTGCTTGGCACGCTGGTAGGCATCGCGCGCCTCGCGCCATTCGCCGCGCTGTCGCAAGGCATCGCCTTCCGCGAGGGCCGTTGCGCCGTCGCAGAGCGCCAGTCGATCCTTGGCTTCGACGGCGTCGGGCTTGAGGCGACCGGCCACGATGAAATGCGCGCGCGCTTCGGGATACTTCTTCTCGCCAAAGGCCTTGGTCCCCGCAGCCATGTAGGCGTAATACTGCGCGTCGTTCTGCGCCTGAATCAGGAGCTGCTCCAGCGTCGGGGCGGCGGTTGCCGGTGGTGTAACTGCGGGCGGCTGCGCGATAGGCGGCTGAACGACCGGACGAAAGGCATACTTCTGTTTGTGATTGGCTTCCGTGAGGTAGGACGTGAACGGCTCTCCGCGCTGCACCGGCGGCATCTGCCCCAACACGTTGTTCGGTTCCGGGCCGTCCGTATTGCATGGGCGCAGGAGCAGGTTGCCATTCTGGAGCTGGTAGTCGAAATGTCGCAATAGATGGCCGGCGACCAGCCCAATTTTCTGGACGGAGGCCACATAGTTCCCCGTGACCTGCTGGCCGCCCGGTCCGGTCAGTTCAAAGGTGAAGTTGTCCTTGATGGTCAGTCGGTACGATTCGGTGCCGCTGTCCAGTTGATAGGTGTTGACCAAGCCCTCGCCGGCGTGCAGCCCTGTGCTCAGTACGGCCACGGATGCAAGCCAGATGAACGAACGCATAGCGGGACTCCTTCTGGTTCTCGGTTACCCGGCAGCCTACCCCAACCGCAGGACCGCAACCAGCGGATTTGATTCACGGTTGTGTTGGCGGGTGCGCAGTGGAGATGAGAGATTTGGACGGGTTGCCGGGCTAGGATTCCTGCTCACGCAGGATCCGATCGATCTCTTCGGCGCTGGTCGGTTCGCCTTCGCCGATGCCCGGACAGCGTCGGCCCTCTTCATCCCACGCCTGGCGTGTGCGTACGACCTCTGGCCAGAACGGATAGGTTCGGCACTGCTGTGGACGCACGGGATAGGCCGTGCAGCCCTCTTCGCCCAGAAGCACGCAGTCGTAATGGGCATCGGTGCGTTCGCGGAGGCTGTACCGACGGCCCGCGGGCCGGACATATTCGCGGCGGAACGCGTCCCGTTCGATCTTCATGAAGTCCGCGATGCGGTCCATCTCCTCTTCGGTCACCCATATGTATCCGGGGAATCCGCCACAGCAACGCCGGCAGCCACCCACGCACCTGAAGCGCAGGCCGTCGACATACCAGGGGGTGGTGTGGACGTCGGGATCGCTCACGGTCTTCCTGCCGGCGGCGCGGAGGCCGGGGGTGTTTCTGTGCAGGGTTGGGGAGGGATGTGGTCCGCGGGTTTCTGCGGCGGGCCCCGGGCCAGCAGTTCTTCGGAGGAGGCCACCCACCCGTCGGGGCGGGTGGATGGAAAGAACTGGAACCGCGTTTCGTTTACCAGGCCCAGGAGCATGTAACCGTTGAAGAGCACGGCCAGCATGACTTCATTCATCATCGTCACGAGTACCAGCAGCAGGACGATCAGCAACAGGTGCATCAGCGACCGCCGGCCGCCCAGGAGCCGATCCCCGATATGCGTGTAGTGGACGCGTGAGACCATCAGGATGCCCAGACAGAGCAGCACGAAGGGCATGCCGATCAGCACGATCTGCGAGCACTGCTCACGCCAGCCTTCGACCCAGTTCATGGGGACCTGTATCTGCGGCGGATTCCAGCGCGGCAGGCGGTGCTCAACGCCCTGCGTGATCAACACGACCAGACTGGCCGCACATCCGGCGGCCGCGGGGGAGGGGAGTCCGAAGAAGAAATCCCGGTGGCCCGTGTCGGCTTCGACGTTGTAGCGCGCCAGGCGCAGTGCCGCGCAACAGACGTAGACCGAGAGCAGCAGCCATACGTAACGGGCGGGGAGGGGATGGACCCCCATATTCTCGATGGCCGCCCAGACCAGCACGGCCGGCGCCACGCCGAAGGAGACCACGTCCGCCAGGGAGTCCATCTCCATGCCGAACTTGCTCGTGCTCTTGGTCCAGCGCGCCACGCTGCCGTCGAAGACGTCGAAGATCATGGCCACGAAGATCAGGATGCCGGAGGCGTAAAGGCAGTCCACGCCGTTGAAACCCGTCGGCGGGTTGTCGGCGCGCATGGCCATCACCATGCTGGCGAAGCCGCAGAGCAGATTGCCCAGCGTGATCATTGTTGGCAACGGACGGACGCCGATGAGCAGCCGGCGCTTACGCCTGGCCGCCTTCAGGTTCCTGGTGCTGGTCATGAACGGGCCTCCTGTACGTGTGTGGCAGGCTCCGACGCCGCAGGTTGTCCCGCGCGATCCAACACAACGGTCTCACCCCCTCGCACGCGGTCACCGATTTCCACGGTTGCGCGGAATCCGGCGTCCAGCGGTACGTAAAGTTCGGTCCTGGAGCCGAACTTGATCATCCCATACCGGGCGCCGCGCGCCAGTCGCGCCCCGGGGCGCACGGCGCAGACGATGCGGCGAGCCAGTACCCCTGTGATCTGTTTGACGAGTACCTTCATGCCGGTCGGCGTGCTCAGCCCCAACTCCACGGCTTCGTTGCGTTCGGGGGCCTTGGGGTTGTAGGCCGGCAGGAATTCGCCCGCCAGGTACCTGAGGTGCTCCACCGTGCCCTCGCACGGCACGCGATTCACGTGGACGTCCAGCGGCGAGAGGAAGATCCCGATACGCAACGCCCGTCCGCCCATGTACGAGGGGGCGTCCACCTCTTCGATGTCCTGCACGCGTCCGTCTGCGGGCGCCAGCAGCGCGTCGTCCCGATCAGGGACCCGCCGTTCAGGATCGCGGAAGAACCACAGCATGAAGAACCACGGTATGGCCGCCACCGGCACGGCCCAGACGCCCAGCGTCAGGTCGAGAACCCAGGCCAGCGCGATGCAGGTCAGCGCAGTGATCAGCAGTTCGTCGCCGCCATGCTCGGCCAGACCCATGGCTCTGAGTAGCCGTCTCATCGTTGCACGTCTCCGACCCCTTCGACAGGAAACCATGGACGCACGTCACGCGGTGGCCCAAAGCCCGCACAGTATGCCATGCGGTCGCGCGCAATTCCATAGGGCCCGCCCGTTTCGTCTCACGGGCGGTTGCGGCTGGCGGGCCCAGAGCGTAAACGCCCCGCTCCGTACCGGGCCTCAGGACAGGGAGGCGTTCGTGTTCATCGTCACCCGCCGTGACTTCGACGGGCTCGCCAGCAGTGTCTTGCTCACCGAAGTGGAACAGGTCGGCGCAATACGCTTCGTTCACCTCCGGCTTGCGGCTGCAATCCGGATGATTGTGTCACACGCCCCGTGCCTCCGCACCCCAGACCAGTTTGTGGAGTTGCAGGTGGAAGCGCGCCGGCGGCGGCAGGCGGTCTTCCAGTATCCAGCGGGCGAGATCCGGATAGGCGATCCGTCCGTGGGCCGGCGAAAGCAGGATGGCGCGCACGCGCCGCCCCAAGTTATATTCCGCGATCCGCGCCTTGGCCCAGTCGTAGTCCTCGCGGCCGGTCAGCACGAACTTCAACTCGTCGCGATCCGGACGGAGATGGTCGATGTTGCTCCACAGATTCCGTGCCGCCTCTCCCGAGCCGGGCGTCTTCAGATCCACGATCAGGTGGACGCGGGGATCCACGGTCGATACGTCGTGACTGCCGGCGGTTTCGAGCAGGACCGTGTGACCATCGTCGCAGAGCGCTCTCAGCAGGATGATGCAGTTGGCCTGCGCCAACGGTTCGCCGCCCGTTACCAGCACGTGCCGGTCGCCCATCTCCCTGACGCGGCTCCTGACCGCGGAGACGCGCAGGCGTTCGCCGCCTGCGTAGGCATGGGTCGTGTCGCAGTAGGTGCAGCGCAGCGGACAGCCCGTCAAGCGGACTAGGGTGAACGAAAGCCCCGCCCAGGTGCTTTCACCCTGGAGCGAACGGTAGATCTCGTGGATGACCAGTTCCGGAGCAGCGCTCATGCGGGTGAGGTGTACGGGATAGCAAGCGTCAAGACAACTTCCTGCTAGCCGGCCAGCAGGCTGGATAGTTTCAACTGGCGGAGGGCCGCATCGATCTGCGTGCTGTCGACGGGCTTCCGAATGTAGGCGTCCACGCCCAGACTGCAACTCTCCAGGAAGGCCTCTTCCTCCCGTGACCCGGTCATGATGATGACGGGCAGCGCACGGGTCTGCGGGTGTGCGCGGATCCGCCGGAGGACTTCCAGTCCGTCTATCTTGGGCAGGTTCAAGTCCAGCAGGAGAAACGAGGGGTGGAGGGCTGGATGATCGGCACCGCCAAGGAGGATATCCAGCGCAGCCTCACCGTCGGTCGCCACCGTCATCTGAACGTCGGCATCGTTTCTGCGTAAAGCGCGGCACGTCAGTTCAGCGTCATCGGGATTGTCTTCCACCAGCAGGATGAACTGCCGTTCCATGGGCGCACCTCGGAATCCAGACGCTCGTGAGATCCTTACCCCGCGCCACAAGCAGAGGGCTTATACCTGCACATGTGAGGGAAAGCAATAACCTCCCGAAACGAGAACGCCCTGCGCGGTCGGCGCAGGGCGTTCAGAGGAAACCGGAGGGTACTGACTCAGAATTCAATGATGTACCGGCGCCGCGAACCGAGTGCACCGAAGATGAGACTCACGAGGGTCATCACGCAGGACAAGGCAAACCATCCGTACTCGCTCATCGCATCCGTCGGCTTATCCCCTACGCCGTAGATCCAGCCGGTGAACATGGCCCAATAGATGAACCCGCAGGCGCCGATCAGGAAGGCCACCAGTGAGATGATCTGGCTGGTTCGTTGGCCCTTTACGACCAAGTCTATCTCATTCAGTTCGCCTTCGGGAAGGTTCTTCATCGAGTGTCCGCAAGCGGGACACCGGATGTTCTCCTGCCCGAACTCCAGATTCGGGAAGTGAATGGTCATGCACTCACTACACGCGGCCTTAACCAGAATGCCCATGGCACCCTCCCCTGAAGAACAGTCGCGGCTCCTGCCAAAATGTAAATCGTCAGGGCGGCATTATACGCCGGAACGGCACGTGCGCAAGTGGAGAGAATGTCAAGAACAGGGCCGGGGATAGCAGTCCGTTGAAAATGAGGGCTGTTGTTTCCCTCTGTGGGGAGAGGGGTAGGGCGAGAGGTCCTTCAAAGGGCTGATTAGGGGGCAGGGAAGGGGACGCGGGAAGGCGGCGCTTGCGCCGACAGTGCCTGCCGATTCTGAGCGAAGTACCACTGTATCCGCTGGGTAGCCGACCGATGTGAATCCAGTGGACGCGCGGAGGGAGCACCACCATGGACGTCTCTTCGGTTGTATCCGGTTCAAATTCATCGGTTAATGATCTTGCAAGACTCCTTAAAGAAGTAAACCAGATGCAAATGGACATGGTACGGAATATACTGCAAGTCACCGTTCAGCAGGGCGTTGTGGCTCAGGAGATGGAGATTGCGGAGGAGGCCCAAGGCGCTGTCGATTATTACGCTTGATTCGATTCGTCTCGTCAACCGGCTGTACCATACGTAGCGAACCGCGTGGCCGTCGCTGGCACATGGGGTTCATGCTGTGGGGAACCAGTGGGTATCGGTTCGGGGGGGGGGACATTGGCGCATCCTTGTAGGCTTCCTCGGCGCACTATGTCCCGCCACCGGGGGAAACCGGGGTGCAATTCACATGGAATTGCAGGCCCCCGCCAGTCAAAACT
>CAYSBP010000023.1:0-13121 GCA_964429255.1 uncultured Planctomycetia bacterium | reverse complement strand
TGCTGCGCAGCAGCATGAAGTAGAATTGGCTGAAAGCACCCTTCTTGAGTTTCTCGCTGCGGATGCCATCGTCATTGGCGCGCCGATGTATAACTTCACTGTGCCGACTCAGCTCAAGGCTTGGATCGACCGCGTGGCCGTCGCCGGCACTAGCGGTTCATGCTCTGGGCACCCCGTCGGTATCCGTCCGGGGCGCGCGACTTTGGCGCTGCCTTGTCGGCCACCTCGACGCACTTGATCCGGCCACCGGGGGAATCCGTGATGCAAGTCACTTGCATTTCCTGACCCCCGCCATTCTAAACTGGACGACGTGTGCTCACTTCCGGGAGATGTTCGTCGTCCATGACCGTTCCTTCGTCCATGCTCAGCGGTAAAGCCCTCCGTGCGTTTCTGGAAGGCCACGTGCTTCCGTACGTCCGGACGCCGGCTCAGTACCTCGGTGGCGAATTGAATCAGATCGTCAAGGATCATGCGACGGCCAAGGTCAAGGTCGCGCTGGCCTTTCCCGATACGTACTCGGTGGGGATGTCCAGCATCGGGCTGAAGATCCTCTATCACGTTTGGAACGAGCAACGCGGGACGCTCTGTGAACGCGTCTTCGCGCCGTGGCCTGACTTCGAGGCGTGCCTGCGTCAGCATGGTCTTCCGCTCTATTCGCTGGAGACGTTCACTCCGTTGCGCGAGTTCGATGTCGTGGCCTTCTCCGTCGCGTACGAACTCGGCTTTTCCAACATCCTGACGATGCTGGATCTGGGCGGCATTCCGCTGCGTTCTGAACAACGCGATACGTCGCACCCGCTCGTGATCATGGGCGGTCACGCCGTTTTCAATTCCGAACCGGTGGCCGATTTCATTGACATCGCCTGCATGGGCGAAGGCGAGGAACTGGCCGCCGAACTGACCGCCAAACTTGCTGAGTTGAAGCCGCGACAGCTTTCGCGCGAGGAACTCCTCTACCGACTCGCCCGCGAAGTCCGCGGCCTGTACGTCCCGCGCTTCTACCGCGTTGAGCACGCGCAAGACGGCCGCATCGCCGGCGTGAAGCCGACGCGCACCCATCTTCCGCTGCCCGTGGCGCGCCGCGTGGTGAGGGACTTCGAACACGCGCCATTCCCCACCAAGCCGCTCGTGCCATTCGTCGAGACGGTCTTCGAGCGCTACGCCATCGAGGTGATGCGCGGTTGCGTCAACGGCTGCCGCTTCTGTCAGGCCGGGATGATCACGCGTCCGCAGCGTCAGCGCAGTCCCGAACGCATCATGGAACTGGCGCGGGCCGGCTATGAAGCGACGGGCTTCGACGAGATCGGACTCCTTTCGCTCTCCTCCAGCGACTACGTCGGCATCGCCGATCTGGCGAAGAGGATGAACGACTTCTTCGAACCGCTCGGCGTCAGCCTTTCGTTCCCTTCGCTGCGCGTCGGAGCGGTGCTGGCGACGATGCCGAAGGAACTCTCGCGCACGCGCAAGGCCGGTCTGACCATCGCACCGGAAGCCGCGACCCAACGGATGCGGATGATCATCAACAAGCCGATCCTCGACGAACATCTCCTGGCGGCGTGCCGCGAAGCCTACGCGTATGGTTTCGACCATGTGAAGCTCTACTTCATGCTCGGCCTGCCCGGCGAGACGGACGACGACCTGCGCGCGATCGGCGATCTGGCTGCGCGCATCAGCTTCGCGCGCATGGACGTCCGCGGCCGCAAGGCCAAGGTGACGGTCTCGGTAAGCAACTTCGTGCCCAAGCCCGGCACGCCGTTCCAGTGGGCGCCCATGCTTTCGAGGGACGAGTGGCGCCGGAGGCAGAAGATCGTGCGCGACTCCTGCCGGCTCGGGACGATCAAGTGCAAGTTCCACAACGTCGAAGTCTCGTACCTGGAAGGCATCTTCTCGCGCGGCGACCGGCGTCTCGGTGCGGTGCTGGAATCCGCGTGGCGCAAGGGCGCGCGCTTCGACGGCTGGGACGATCAGTTGAAGCTCGACGCGTGGCAGGCGGCGTTCCTGGAGAGCCGTCTCGATCCGGACTGGTTCGCGCTACGCGAACGGGCGCTCGAAGAGACGCTTCCGTGGGTGGCGGTCAACGACACCGTCAGTCCGGCGTTCCTGAAACGTGAATGGGCGAAGAGCCGCGAGATGGGGACGACGCCGGGTTGCGCCGACGCTGAAAAGGACCCGTGCCAGATCTGCGATGCATGCGAGCGAAGTCTGCAGTACGAACAAAAAGAGGCGATGCTTCGCGCGCCGGTAGACGGCCTTGAACGCGACAGCAAATACGCTGAGCGGACCTGGGGTCTGCCAGCCTCATCGACCGGCATGCCATCGACGTCACACGAAACGCCGAGCAATACCGCCGCAGGCACATCGCCCCCAGGCGATGTCTCGACGTGAGGACCTGTGGAGCACCAGGCCGCATCGGAGGGCTGGTTAACGGTTACGGCGTCGATGCAGGGCGATCTCGGCTACCGTCGCGGCACCTCCGGCGGAGGCGGGCGCAGCCATTCCGCCGGCCTCTATGGCAGCGCCTTGATCTCGGCGGCGCCCCCCGCCACGCACAGGCTTTCGATGCGCAATTCCTGCTCCGTGTTTCCGTCCAGGACCGGCTCGATCTCGATCACGTGGGGCACGTTCGCGTCGAGGTTGTCCACGATGCACTTGTGGTAGTTCCAATTGCCATTGAACCGTTCGGAGGTCATGTCGTAGAGGTCTGTCGGTTCCTTATTGACAACGGGCGTGTAGGTGTGTGGCTTGCCGTCGATGCGGACCCGATACTTCCCGGATGTCAACGTGGCTTCTCCGAACACCATCACGTAGGACGCCCGCACCTCGAACCGGAGCGCGGCCGGGGTCTGGGGAACGGATTCGTCCTTTCCTTCGGCGTCCTTGATCCGCTTGCGATTCGATGCGACGAGCAGCCGGCCCAGCCAGCGCGACATCATCTGGTCGTGGCAGGCGCCCGTAAGCCGCGGCTTGCCCACCGCCCACCCCGACGGCAACGCGTCGGACGGAATCAGGTCCGCGAGCACACCACGCCGGTTGGTCATGAAGAGAGTATCGTACAGCATCGTCTCCGGGACCACGCACACGGTGTTGTCGCGCACGCCTTTCTCGAAACAGGCGAAGACCGCGTCGGTAAAGAGCTGGTAGCCCGCATCGCCGGGATGCGCGCCGTCGGTCTCCCAGATGCGATCGAGAGTGGTCTCCTTCTTGCGGACGCAGTCGAGGACAAACGTCACGGTATCGGCGGCGGGGACGCCGTACGCGGCGGCGATTTCCATGCGCCGCGTCAGGCCTCTGAGGTGGGCGGGCGTGCCACTCTCAAGGCCTGGCCCGATCTCCCCCTTGAAGAAGAACATCACCGTCACCACCGGCACGCCGCCGTCGCGGATGATGCGCCGCAGGAGGGACTCGTACGACGCGAACACAAGCGGATTCCCGACCCAGTTGTCGTCGTTCGCGCTGAATTCCATGAACACCAGGTCCGGTTTGCGCGCCAGCACATCTCGTTCCAGCCGGAACACGCCGAGCGGCGAGCCGCTCCCGCCGATCGCGGCGTCATAGCATTGGAAGTGCGCCTTGGGATAGCGCGCCTCCAGCAGATTCTTCATCTGTGCGCGGTAGGAGGTTAACGCCTGGTCCGTGGCGTTGGCCCCCCACGTCAGCGAGGAGCCGAAGAAGACGACGGTGAGGCGCTCGCCCGCCCGGGCCCGGGCGTCGAACTTGGAAAAGGAACAGGGTTTGACTTCCGACGCCAGGGCTGTTGCCGCCATGAGAAAGACTCCTTGTGTGTGAAGGGCACTCCCAAAGAAGCGTTCTAAAGAGCCGCACCAGGACGAACCCCGCCGGGCGATGCGCGCTTGCCGCCGAACCAGCCCTCTGGCGCTATGCGAGAGAAAACACGCTCGAAAACCCGTTCACGAAGAGCGCCGCCGGGTGACGTTGCGGGGGGGGGCAAGAGTCTCCATGAAGTTGTAGCCGATCAGCGCGACGTAGAGGGGCCGCGGGGGTCAGGGCCATCCGTCTTGCCGGCCACACCGAAGTACGCGATCTGGGTGGTCGGACTCTCATGCTTGTTGTGCCGCTTGCTCGCCTCAGCCACCGTCAGTTTCAGGACGTGTTCGCCGTCTGGCAGGCCGTGCGCCAGCACAATGCCTTTGCCGAATTCGATCACGTGCCTCAGGTAGGCGCCCGGGATCTCCTTGCCATCCAGCTCCACCTCGGCCTTCAGGCCATTGTGTTGCATTAGACCGAATACCGCCACGCCCGTTCCCTTGAACTTCAGGGTCATGCGGGCGCCGGGCTGGCCGGCCAGCAGGCTGTCGAAATACCACGGGAAAAAACCGTCCGGTTTGCGCTTCCACTCGCCTTCCAGCACCACGGCCTTGCTCTTCACCGAGGGATCGATCAGCCGCACGAACTGAAACTCATCGGACTGGATGGGTGCCGGCAGCGGTGGACGCCGTTCCTTGCGCTTGCCGGCATGGTACAACGCCACGTGCTCCTCGAAGCAATCGCGCAGCGCCTCGAACCACAGGCGCTGGCCCAGGTCGTTCAGATGGCAGGGATCCTTCTCCTCGAACTCGAGAGCCACATCGTCCCACGTCTGCCCACGCTCCTTGAGCTTGGCAAAGATGTAGCTTTGCACATCGACGAAGGGCACGTCGTAGTGATCCGCCACCTTACGGTGGATCGAGTGATCGATATCGCCCGACCGGGCGCCGGCACCGACGATGATGACCTGGCTGGGATTCTGAAGCGACAATAGCTGACGCACCATGCCTTCCATGCCCTTGGTAACGAGCTGTTTGTCGGGCGCGCCCTGGTCGTTGACACAGAACTCGATAAAGGTCAGGCCCGGGTTGTTGGGGAGGACATTCCGGCCCAGCGTGAAGACCGTGACATAGGATTCCGCCGCTCCCACGGCGCCCATGACTTCGCTGACCTGGGACTGATACTTGGTGTGGTAGTTTTGGTAGAGGTACTTCACGAACAACGCACGCCACGAGGTTTCCGCCGAATTGCTGGCTCCCACCCCAACCGTCAGGGACCCGCCGACAAACGCCACATTGACGTAACTCGCCGACAACAACCGCTCTATCGCATTCGGTATCTGACAGTGCGTCGCCATGATGTCGTTTCCCTTCCTGCGAATCGTTTGAATGTCCCCGGGCGTGAAGGCCTTGACGCTTCTGCGGCCTTCGACTACTTTAACATATCGGTTGTGCGAATGAAGACAAGAACGGAAGGAGCGCTCGCGCCATGCAGGAGTCCGTCGAAGACAAAGTGAAGAAAGTCGTGGTCAAGGTCCTGAAGGTCGACCCCGAGCGGATCAAGCCGACCGCGCGATTCGCCGCCGACCTGGGGGCCGAATCGATCCAGAGCGTCGAGCTCGTGGCCGCGTTCGAAGAGGAGTTCGACATCTCGATGGACGAAGATGAAGCGCTCGCCGTGGAAACCGTTGGCGACGCCGTGACCTACATTGGCAAGTGTATTCGCGAACAGCAGGAGATCTGACCCGTGAGCCATGCGAAAACAAAGAAGCACGAACTCAAGGATGTCACCGAGCCCAACCTCTGGGAGGGCATCTTCCCCCACGATTCCGTTCCTCTGATCCCGTTCGATTCCGCCATCATCGAAGAGATCGACGGCAAACAGGTCACGTTTAGTGCGAGTGAGGCCCTGGCCCGCGACATTCACATCACCGACACCACGTTCCGCGACGGCCAGCAGTCGCTGCCGCCGTTCAGCGTCGACCACGTCGTCAAGCTGTACGACTACCTCGCCAAACTGGGCGGCCCGAACGGCATCATCCGCCAAACCGAGTTCTTCCTCTACACCAAGCGCGACCGCGAAGCCCTCGACCGATGCCGTGCGCTGGGACACCGCTTCCCCGAAATCACCGGATGGATCCGCGCCGATGTCGGCGATCTCCGCCTCGTCAAGGAGATGGGTCTTAAGGAAACCGGCATGCTGACGTCGTGCTCCGACTACCACATCTTCTACAAGAGTCGGAAGAACCGGAAGACCGCCATGGCCGACTACATCAAGGTCGTGGAGGAGGCCTTGGCCGCCGGCATCCGGCCTCGCTGCCACCTGGAAGACGTGACCCGTGCCGACATCGACGGTTTTGTCCTGCCCTTCGTCAGCCGCCTGATGGAGCTGTCCGAATCGGCTCCGGAGAGCCAACGGGTCAAGATCCGCCTCTGCGACACCATGGGGTTCGGCGTAACGTATCCCGGCGCCGCTCTGCCCCGCAGCGTCCCAAAGCTGATCTACCGAATGACCCACGACGCCGGCGTGCCCCCCGAATGCCTGGAATGGCACGGGCACAACGACTTCCATAAGGTGCACGTCAACGCCGTCACCGGCTGGCTTTACGGCCTGAACGCCGCCAATACGGCACTCATGGGCATCGGCGAGCGCACGGGCAATCCCCCGCTCGAGGGCGCCCTGTTCGAATACGTGCAGCTCAAGGGCACCACCCACGGCGCCGACCTGCGCGTGATCACTGAAATCGCCGACTACTTCACCAACGTAATGCACATCGAAATCCCGCCCCGCCATCCGTTCGTGGGCCGTGATTTCAACGTCACCCGCGCCGGCATCCATGCCGACGGCCTGCGCCGCGACGAGCGCATCTACAATATCTTTGACACCACCCGCATCCTGGGCCGGCCGCCCCGCGTCGCCATCACCGACAAGTCGGGCGTGGACGGGATCGTCCTGTGGGTCAACAACTTCCTCGGGCTCGAAGGCGACGAGAAGCTCAAGAAGGTTAACGTCCACAAGATCGCACGCTGGGTCATGGACCAGTATGAAATCGACAACCGGACGAGCGCCATCACGGACGACGAACTGGCCGAGCAGGTGCGCGTCCACCTGCCGGAACACCACTCGCGACATTGCGCACGATCCAAGGGATAAACGGGCATCGGATGATGCGGGTTCGTGCGAGCTCGTTAGTGCATTCCCTGTGGCCGTCTGATTCTGATAAGAGGCTCTTGCAAAACCCCTCCCGAAGTTGGCCTCACGGCGCTCTTCGTGAGCGGTTTGCGGGGGGTCTTGCAAGAGCCGCTCCTATTCATTAGATTTACACGCACTTGGCGCGACCGGCTTGCGCAAGTATCATCCCCGCGTCAACCGACCTGGAGGCGATGGCGATGAGCACATCCGGCGCTGCCGAGTTCCTCGAACGTTCCCGCGAGTTCACCGACCGCAAGCTCGACGAGTACATCCCGAAGGAATCCGAGTCCCCACAGACACTGCACAAGGCGATGCGCTACTCGATCTTCGCCGGTGGCAAGCGACTCCGTCCGGCACTGGTGCTGGCGGCCGCCGAGGCCGTCGGAGGGTCCTTCCAAGACGCCGCGCCGGTCGCCTGCGCGCTGGAGATGATCCATACCTACTCGTTGATTCACGACGACCTGCCCGCGATGGACAACGACGACCTTCGACGCGGCCGGCCGACGAACCATAAGGTCTTCGGCGACGCCATGGCGATCCTAGCCGGTGACGGCCTGCTAACGCTGGCCTTCGAGACGCTGACGCACTGTTCGAAGACACAGGTCATCCCTGCCGTCCTTGGATCGGTCGCCCGTGGCGCCGGCTGTCAGGGCATGGTCGGTGGACAGGCACTGGATATCGAGGGCGAGGGGAAACCCGCTAACCTGAATTCCGTAAAGGCGATACATCGATGGAAGACGGCCGCCCTTATCTCCGCCTCCTGCGAGGCGGGCGCATTGGCCGCCGGGGCAACCCCCTTGGAAGCCGAGAAGATGCGCCTTTTCGGCCAGAAGATAGGCCTGGCATTCCAAGTCCTGGACGATATATTGGATTGTTCCAGCTCGCCTGAGCAGTTGGGCAAGACGCCGGGTAAGGACCAGAAGGCGGGCAAAGCCACCTATCCTTCCATCATGGGCCTGGAAGAAGCGCGGGCCGAGGCGGAGGGACTGATCGAATCGGCCGAGCGCGAACTGGCCTTCTTCGGCTCTAACGGCGGTGCTCTGAGAGCGTTGGCACGTTTTGTCGTAGAGCGGAAGAACTGAAGGCATGGTCTTCGGCAAGTGGGGCGTTGGTTCCGTTTCGCGTCTCGGAGGAGACCTGATCTGCGATGAGTACCGAGCGCAGTGGCGCATTGGGGGCGGGCGCGATGAATCCCGCCGATAGCCTCAATACAGATCTGATCAAGAAGGCGGCCGGCGCCATCGGAGCGGAACCTGAACCGTGTCCGATCCCGCAGCCGTTCCTGGAGCACATCCAGACGGCCGAGGACGTCAGAAGGATACCCCCAACGCTGCTGCCCGCGCTTGCCTACGAAATCCGGCAGAAGATCCACGAGGCGGTCAGTCGGACCGGCGGGCATCTGGCCTCGAATCTGGGCGTGGTTGAACTGACGATTGCGTTGCATCGCATCTACGATTTCCGCAAGGACCACCTGGTGCTTGACGTCGGGCATCAGGTGTACACGCACAAGTTGCTGACGGGTCGTGCGAAGCTTTTCCATACGCTGCGCCAGCAGGGCGGCTTGTCCGGCTATCCGAACCCGCGCGAGAGCGAGTACGATCTCTTTCACACGGCGCACGCCGGATGTTCGGTGAGTACGGTTCTGGGTTTGGCCGAGGCGGACAAGACGTCCGGCCGCGACGTGCGCAGCGTGGCGGTCGTCGGCGACGGCGCGTTGACGTCCGGTGTCGTCTTTGAGGCGATGAATCACGCCGGGCATGTCGGTTCCGATGTGCTGGTGGTCCTGAACGACAACGGCTGTTCGATCAGTCCGACGACGGGCGCGCTTTCGGCGACCTGTTCGGACATCCGCGTGACGCACTTCTTCCGCCAGTTCCGCGATCGTGGGCGGGAGTTCCTGGAAAAGATCCCGTACCTGGGTCGCGACGCCAGTCGTATAGCGGGCAACGTGTTGGACGCGGCCAGTCGCTTGACGCATCAGCCCGGTTCGATCTTCATGGACCTGGGTTTCCGCTACTTCGGCCCGATGGACGGACACGATCTGGTGGCGCTCGAGAAGTGGCTAGCCGAGATGCGCACGATCACCGGCCCCAAGCTGTTGCACGTGGTCACGCACAAAGGCTATGGGTTGCCGTGGGCGGCGCAGGATCCGGTGACGTGGCACGGGGCGCGACCGTACGAGGTGCAGGGCCAGACCGCGTCGTTCAAGAAGTCCAACGCCCCCTCCCCGCCCGCCTACACCAAGGTGATCAGCGACGCGATCATTGAGGTGGCGAAGGAGAATCCCAAGGTCGTGGCGATCACGGCCGCGATGCCGGACGGCACGGGGCTGATCAACTTCCAGAAGCAGTTCCCCGACCGTTACTACGACGTGGGCATCTGCGAACAGCACGCGGTCTGTTTTGCCGCGGCGCTGGCCAAGGGCGGCTTGCGCCCGGTGGTCTGCATCTATTCGAGTTTTCTTCAGCGCGCCGTCGACCAGCTGATGCACGACGTCTCGCTCCAGGAAGGCTTGCCGGTGGTGCTCTGCCTCGACCGCGCGGGCCTGGTGGGCGACGACGGCCCGACGCACAACGGCGTCTTTGACATCGCCTACATGCGCTCCTTCCCTCATTTCGTGCTGGCCGCGCCCAAGGACGGTGCGGAGTCCGCGGCGATGGTTCGCTGGGCGATCGAACAGAACCGGCCGGTCGCGATTCGTTACCCGCGCGACATGGTGCCGGTGGAGCCGCTGACACCCGAGCTGCGTCCGATCGAGTTGGGCAAGGGCGAGATCCTGCGGCAGGGCGAGGGCATTGCGCTGCTCGGCTACGGCGCGACGGTCGTCGAGTCGCTCAAGGCCGCGGATCTGATCGAGAAGGAGCACGGCCGGCGCGTCACGGTGGCCAACGCACGATTCTGCAAGCCGCTCGACACCGAGCTTCTGCGGAAACTCTTCGAGACACACGACCGCGTGATCACGGTCGAGGACCATCAGTTGCAGAATGGCTTCGGCTCGGCGGTGTTGGAGGAGGCCTGCGATCGCGGGATGGACCCACGCAAACTGCGCCGGCTGGGCATACCGGACCGCTATGTGGAACACGCTCCGCGTCCTTGGCAGTTGGCGCATATCGGCATCGATGCCGCCGGCATTGTGGCGGCGGCACTCCAGTGAAGAACACATCGCGGCGGAGGACCCCTCGGATCCGCAAGGCACTGCTCTCCGAAGTCGCGCCCATCCATCGACTGGTGAACGAGTTTGCCGGTGGCGACCTGATGCTCCCGCTCTCGATCGGTGACGTGACGGATCGTCTGCGGGATTTCTGGGTGGCCTTGGACGGCGGCAAGGTCATCGGCAGCGTGGCGGTGCACGTGACGTGGGGAAAACTCGTCGAGATCCGATCGCTGGCGGTGCGCAAGGACCTTCAGAAGCGTGGACTCGGTAAACGTCTGGTCAAGGCGGCCCTGAAGGAAGCGCGGGAAATGGGCGCGGACGAGGTCTTCACGCTGACCTACGTACCCGGGTACTTCAAGCATTTCGGGTTCAAGGTCTGCGACCGCAGCGAGTTGCCACACAAGGTGTGGGTCGATTGCGTAAAGTGCCCCAAATTCCCCGATTGCGGCGAGACGGCCATGCGGCTAAGCCTTGTGCCGCCAAGAAGGCGGTGGGCGCGTGTCCCCACCGGCACGGCGGTAAAATAACCCTTTACCGAGCATTCCAGCCCTGCGTTGAAGAAACGAGCCCGGTGTTCGTCTGTCATGGGGGAGCAATAGGAGAAATAACGATGCGAAGCCTCGTTGGTTTGCTGGCGTTGAGCCTGATGAGCCTGCCGGTATGGGCGTCCGACTTGCCGGAGTTTTCAGCCAAGGATCCGGCCGGCGCGGTTCACACGCAGAAGGAACTGCTCGAGCGCGGTGCGGTGGTGCTGATCACCATCCCGAATGCCAAACACGGCGGCTTCCAGTCCGTCTGGAAGAACCATCTCAAGAAACAGATCCCGCCCGGCGGCCCGCGCCTGGTCATGGTCGAAGACATGAGCCAGTCGAACGTGCGCGGGAAGGCCGAGAAGAGCATGAAGGAGAAGTACAAACCCGGTCAGGAAACGCTACTCCTGGTCGACGAGGATGGTTCGCTCCGCAAGGCGTTGAACACGCCCGCCGACGAAACCATGGTCCAGGTCTACGACAAGACCGGCAAACTGCTCAAACAGGTCATCAGCCCCGCCACCGCCGACGAAATTGTCGATGCGGCCAAGGAGATAGGCAGGCTGCTCGAGACCATGATCGAAAAGTAACGCAATTCTCCGGATTGCGAGGTGCGCGATCTGCCGGCGCGGCGGGCCGTCTGTTGAGCGGCGAGGACGTCACGATGCCGGGTGTGAAGCCGGATACCGGGAAGATGGCCCCACCGCTGCGGTACGGATCAGGGCCTCTTTGATCTTGTCGTCGGCGTGCAAAGGAAACCCCACTCCCCACGTTTGCTTCGCTCACGTCAGCCCTTTTCCACGTTGGGGCGAGGGCAGCGCCTGCCGGACCCATCCTCACCCCAGCTTCGCCAGCGCCGCATCCAATCGCCGCAGGGATTCGGCCTTGCCCAGCAGGAAGAGCGTATCGTGGATCGGCGGCGAAACGGCCGCGCCGGCCAGCGCCACGCGGATGGGTTGCGCCACGTCGCCGAACTTGAGGTTCTTCGTCGTCGCGAAAGCCTCCAGCGCGACCTTGAGCTTCTCGCCGTCCCACTCGGTTGATGCCACCAGTTCGCGGATCGCCTTCAACACGTTCAGCCCGTCGTTCTTCCGGATGAACTTCTCGATCGCCTTCTCGTCGTAGCTGGTCGGCACCACGAAGAAAAGCCGGATCGCATCGGCCAACTGCTTGTACGTTCGCGCGCGCTCCTGGCCCAACTTCATCACGCCCAACAGCCACGCCTCGTCGCGCCCATCCAGATTGTAGCCGGCCGCCGTCAGGAACGACCGTGCCGCCTTCAGCGCGTCGGCTGACGGCATCTTCTTCAGGTACTCGCCGCTCATCCACTCGATCTTGCTGCCCGGCAGCGACTCGTTCAGCCAGGCCACGCGCTGCTCGTCGGTCGCTTCCGGCGCCGGGTCGCCCTTGCGCTTCAGCGCGAACTGTGCCGGCGACTTGTTGATCCGGTCCAGGCTGAAGGCCGAGACCATCTCTTCCTTCGTCAGCATCTCGCGGTTGTCGCCCGGCGACCACCCCAGCAGTGCGAGGAAGTTGAAGAAGCCTTCGGGCTGCAGACCGCAGGCCTGATAGAGCGTCACGGCCACCGGGTCGCGTCGCTTGCTGATCTTCTGGCCCTTCTCATTGTGGATCATCGGCAGGTGCGCGAACTGCGGGACCGGCACGCCCAGGGTCTCGAAGATCGGGATCTGCTTGGCCGTATTCGCCAGATGGTCTTCGCCGCGGATAATGTGCGTGATCTTCATCTCGGCATCGTCCACCACGGAGGCGAAGTTGTACGTCGGCGTACCATCGCCGCGCATGATCACCAGGTCCGGCAGCAACTCAGGCGGAACGCTGTAGTCGCCCCATACGGCGTCCTTGAAACCGATCGGTGCGGGTTCGCCCTTGTGAAGGTTGAAGTAGAGCGCCGGGCGCGGGTCTTCCTCGGCCTTTGCGAGGTCCTCGTCCCACTTGCCGGCCTTCTTAAGCTTCTCGATTTTCCACTCGGGCAGTTCGCCTTTGCGTTCCTTCTTGATCCAGCCGGCGCGGCCGGATTCTTCCAACTTCTTCGCGGCGGCCTTGTAGTGGTCCATGCGCTGCGACTGGTAGTACGGGCCGTACGCACCGCCTTTCTCGGGTCCTTCGTCCCAATCGAGTCCCGCCCACTTCATGCCGTCGACGATGACCTGCACCGCTTCTTCGATGTGCCGTTTCACGTCCGTGTCGTCGATGCGCAGGATGAACGTGCCGCCGTGGTGGCGCGCGAAAAGCCAGTTGAAGATGGCGGTACGCACGCCGCCCACATGGAGGTAGCCCGTGGGGCTGGGCGCGAAACGCACGCGTACGGAGTTGGAGGGAACGGTCTGGGCCATCATGCTCGGTCCTTTCATGGAGTGAACTGAAACGCGAGGCGCGATTGTCTATGGGCGCGCGGGGTTTTCCAGTACTGGGACGGATGACCCAGCTTGGTCGCAAACGCCGCTGAAAAGAAGGCCCCC
>CAYSBP010000022.1:0-22823 GCA_964429255.1 uncultured Planctomycetia bacterium | reverse complement strand
TGGAGATGAAGGATGCCAGTCGTCCAGGGCTGTTGCGTGAGGGAAACGAGTACCTGTATGTGCTGATGCCCGTCAGTCCGAAGGACTAAACTGCTTGAGTCAACACGGAGGACGGAGTTGTGAGTGGATGTGATGCCTGCAGGATAGCATCAGGTGCCCTTGGGTAGTTCCTTGGCGGCAGGGCGTTATTCGCAAATAAACTTGTCTGTATGGCCACACTTGCAACGATACTCCAGCGACTTGACGACGCCGTTCTCACGGTGAACAACCAGATTGGATTCACAACCATCCATGGGGTAGCTGATGGATATCGGGCTGGGGTTGAACCGAATCGTTCGACGCCGAACAACGTGTGACGGAGTCATGACCAGGGAGCGGATCGGTTTTTTTTCAGTAGTTGCTGGACGAAGCATTGAATTTTCTCCTCCGCCTGCTGCCGGAAAAAAGGAACTCGCAAACCGGATACCCAAGTCGACACAGGTTGTTTTTTCCGACCAGGCGGATCGGGTGATTTTTTGAAAGCGGTTCGTTCAACACCCACTTATGTGGCGCATCCTATTGTAAATAATGGTGTTATGTGATGGAGGATGGTTTTTTCTGCCTGCCAAGCAAAGGCGCACTCGTTGAGTTCAGTGGAATGGCATGGGTCTTGCCGCCCAGTCTACCGGTGTACTGTGCCGTTGCAGAATGGTAGGGTGCTCTTGACCGGCTTGTTTTTTCCGGCAATCGGGGCTTAATTGCTGTAAGGACAAGCCGATGGACTGGTAGAGGGATGAGCAATGAAGATCGAAGGAGTTGTACCGAATCCCACCCCGCAGGTACCCCCCGGAGCGAACAACACGGGGCAGGTAGACGGGGTGAATCGTGTCTTGCCCACCGGCCATGAGGGGACGGGCGGTGCTCAGCAGGGCGACAAGGTGGAGATTTCGCCGGAAGCACGTGCGGCGGCCAGGGCACAGGAGATGGCTCGCCTGGCCGTGGAAGACCCGGACGTGCGGCCGGAAGCTGTAGAGGTCGCGAAGCAGTTCCTGGAACAAGGCCTCTACAACGATCAAGGCGTTTTGGAGCAGACGGCGGCGAACCTGTCGTCGCTGTTCCAGGCCGAGGCCTGACATACCGGCTTCGGGTCACGCGAATAGAACTCGGCGCCGTTGCCTAGTCGACCGAACCTCCGCCGGTCGACTTGGTTTCGGTGCCGGGTTTACGTTTATGCCGGTCCTTTTCATCGGACTAATCCCCCTATTTCATTACCTTCTCCGGGTGAGTAGGCGCATGATGTGGCTCCGAGGGAGGTGTTCCATGCGTTTCCACCGGGCCCTCTTCCTTGCGTCGTTGGCGGTATTCGGTGCGGGGTACATGGCGATGTGTTCGCATCGTGGTATCGGGGCCGAGTCCGAACCGCTGGATGTGCGGAGCACACCCATGGTGCGTGCAAAAGTCTTCAACGCCGAAGGGGAGCTGGTCGGTCCGGTCGAGATGGCCAAGGTGATCAGGACCGACGAGGAATGGAAGAAGCGGTTGACGCCGGAGCAGTACGAGATTACGCGAGCCAAGGGCACCGAACGTCCCTTCTGCGGCACGCTGTTCGACAACAAGAAGCAGGGCATCTACGCCTGTGTCTGCTGCGAACTCCCCCTCTTTTCGTCGGAGGCCAAGTTCAACTCGAAGTCGGGCTGGCCGAGTTTCTTCCAGCCGATCGCGGCGGAGAATGTCACCGAGCAGTCCGATGAAAGCCACGGCATGAAGCGCGTCGAAATCCTCTGTGCGCGCTGTGACGGGCACCTGGGCCACGTTTTCGAAGACGGGCCGCCACCGACGGGACGGCGGCACTGTCTGAACTCCGAATCCCTTGCCTTTACGGCATCCGAGGATGTCAGGAAGCTGGCCGATCCGGCGCTGGGGCAGGCCATGGCCGTTTTTGCCGGCGGCTGCTTCTGGTGTACGGAGGCGGTCTTCGAGCAACTCCGGGGTGTCACCGGTGTCGCCTCGGGCTATGCCGGCGGTGACGCCAGCCGAGCCAACTACAAGGCGGTCTGCGAAGGCGACACAGGTCATGCCGAGGTCATCAAAGTCGCCTATGATCCGGCGAAGATCGCTTACGAGAAGCTGCTGGAGGTCTTCTTCGCCACCCACGATCCAACACAGCTCAATGCGCAGGGGCCGGACAGCGGCACCCAATATCGCTCGGCGATCTTCTTCACGACCGAAGCGCAGAAGGAGGTGGCCGGGAAATACATCGCGAAGCTTAACGCGAAGAAGGTCCATGGGAAACCGGTTGTGACGACGCTGGAGCCGTTGAAGGAGTTCTTCTCCGCAGAGGAGTACCATCAGGATTTCGTACAACGTAACCCGAACCACCCCTACATCCGCCAGCAGGCACTGCCGAAGGTGGAAAAGATCCGCAAGCTCTTTCCGACGGAGACGAAGAAGGATTAGCAGCCCGTTACTTCTTGCGTTTCACGACGTTCTTCCTGGTCGTCTTCTTCTTCGCGGGCCGCTTGTTCGCGGCCTTCGGTGAAGTCTTCTTCACGGCCTTCTTTGGTGGATTCTTTTGTTGGGTTGGCTGGCCCGGCAAGGGCGGTGGCTCGGGCATCTCCATCAAAAGGAAACCTTCGCCGACCAGTTCGGCCAGCCGGTCATGCCAGGTGGACATCTTCTCGAGTTCGGCGTTGGTAATGCCCCAGGCCGTGGCTGTCTCAAAGACCAGTTCACGTTCGCGGACATGGAAGTTCCTGTCGGCATTGACAAGTGCCAACAGTTCGAACAGGGCCGAGATGCGCGCCCGACGGCGGACGATTTGCGCCAGCCAGTACGCTCGCGGGTGCGAGGGCAGGTCGTGTTCAGGCGCCAAGCCAATCTCCAGGCAAAGTTGCTTGAGCATCGCCTCTTCCTGAAAGGAGACCTTCTGATCGGCCTGGATGTAATTGCGGGCCAGCGCTAGAAAGGCTTCGCGTTCGGCGTCGTTGAGCGTGTGAAGGAACATGCGCTACCCCTCCGGTGACAGGACCCGTCCCGAGCGCGATCCTACGATGATTCCGCGGTGCGGACAAGCAGCGGACGAGGCCGCGAAGGGTGGGATTGCGTAAGCGAAGAAGCGAGACCCCCGCCCCCACGCGGGCCCACGCGGGGGAAGACATTCCAGTCCGCTTCACGAACAATAGTACGTTTCTCATCCCGGGCGGAGCTTGAAAGCCCAGCGCCGTCTCAACTGATCAGCGCGCCGCGGTCGCTGCCCAGCACGATGCCCTTGAGGTTCATGGCGAGCTGTTCGGCGTTGGGCGAGTTCTCCAGGGCGACCTGCTCGGTGATCATGCCGCGGAAGACCAGGTCCATCAGCGACTGGTTGATATCCTGCATGCCTTCCTCGCGCGACGAACGGATGACGTCGGGAATCTTGTTGTCCTCGTTCTCGAAGATCAGCTTCTTGATCATCGGGTTGACAAGCATCAACTCAACCGCCGGCACGCGCGGAGCGGCGGGGCGTGCGCCGCGGAGGAGCTTCTGCACGGCGATGGCACGCAGGTTGAAGTAGAGAAGCTGGCGGATCTGGTGGTGCTTGGTGACGGGGAAGAAGTCCAGGATGCGGCCGATGGTGCCGGCGGCGTTGCTTGCGTGCACGGTGCCGAAGACCAGGTGGCCGGTTTCAGCGGCCATCAGCGCTGTTTCGACAGTGTCCTCGTCGCGCAGTTCGCCGACCAGTATGACGTCGGGGTCCTGACGCACGGCGTACTTCAGTCCGTCGAAGAACGAGACGCAGTCGATGCCCACTTCGCGCTGGTTGATGAACGACTTGGTGTCGCGGTACAGATACTCGATCGGGTTCTCGATCGTGATGATGTGCAGGGCCTGCGTCTGGTTCATAATTTCGATCAGCGCGGCCAGCGTGGTGGACTTGCCGCTGCCGGTGACGCCAGCGATGATGACCAGGCCCTGCTCGTAGGTCGGGATGATCTTCACGCCTTCGGGCAGATTGAGCTGCTCGACAGTGGGGATGTCGGTCTGCACGCGGCGGGCGGCCATGGAGATGGCGCCGCGCTGCTTGAAGACGTTCACGCGAAAGCGGCCCACGCCTTTGACGCTGTGTGCGAAGTCGGTCGCGCCGACATCCGCCAGGGCCTGCTGCTCCCTGGGGCTCATAATCTCGCCGACGAGTTGCTTGATGTAGTCCAGCGTCAGCGGCGGAAGCTTGGCCCGCACGATGGTGCCGTGCACGCGGAAGAGGGGCGGCGAACCGACTTTAAGGTGAACGTCGCTGGCGCCCGTCTTCTTTGCAGCCGTGAAGAGCTTGTCGATCTCCTTCACCGCCTCCTGTGTCGGGTCCTGTGACTGCGGCTGCGCTTCGACCTGCTGTTCCATGGTGAGCCCCCTCCACTATGTTATGTTTTTCGGCGAGCCATCCATACCCACTGTACCACGGTTCGCGGCAAATGCAAAGTCCTGGCGAGTGGCGGAAACGGCCGATTCTGTGGTCGCACCGACGGGAGGATTCCCGAAATCGCTGGCCTACGTGTTGTGAAAGACGATGGAGCAGTGGTCGGAGCCTGCGGTTTACCCCCCCCTTGAATTCCACCTCCATCCCACTAGTCTACCGCCATGGGAAGAATCGTTCCTCCTATCATTAGAAAGTTGCCAGGGGCAAGATTGGTTCAAAGGAGAAACGAAGTGGATAAAGTACGGTGGGGATTACTTTCCACAGCATCGATTAACCGCCGGTTGATTCCGGCGATTCGGATGTCGGCACGGGGCGAATTGGCGGCGGTAGCCAGCCGGAGCCAGGAATCGGCCGAAGCCTATGCCGCCGAATGGGGAATACCGCAGGCGTTTGGAACTTACCAGGCAATGCTGGAATCGGATGCGGTGGATGCGGTTTATATTGGCCTGCCCAATCATATGCACGCCGAATGGAGCGTTACGGCGATGCAAAACGGCAAACATGTTTTGTGCGAAAAGCCGTTTGCTTTGTCACTGGCCGAAGTGGATGGGATGATGGCCGTTTCTCAGCAAACGGGCATGCATCTGGCCGAAGCGTTCATGTACCGACACCACCCGCAAACGAAAATTGCCGGTGAATGGATCAGAAACGGCCGGCTCGGTGATATCGTTTTTGTGCGCGGCCATTTTAGTTTCAAGCTTGTAAACCGCAACGACGTCCGGCTGAATCCGGAATACGGTGGTGGCAGTTTGTGGGACATTGGCATTTATCCGCTGAGCTTTTCCCAATTTGTGATGGGCGGAGCGCCGAACGTAGTATGGGGCAAACAGTGGCTGGGCGACTCCGGAGTGGATGAATCGTTCGCCGGCCAGATGGATTATGGTGACGGGCGTACAGCTCAAATCAGCTGTTCGTTTCGCCTGCCATTTAATGCCTGGATTGAGATTATGGGGACCAAGGGCAGGATGACGTTGAGCCGGCCATTTGTGGATGTGGATGATGGCCGTCGCCAACTGCTGTACCATCATCCCGATGACACGATCGAAGAAGTTCCGGTACCAGAGAAGGAACTATATCTCGGCGAAGTGGAAGACATGCACAGCGCGATTCTAGATCAACAGCCAGGTTATTTAACCTTGACCGAAACACGGAATCACGTTTGTACCGCGCTGGCGCTGTATCAGTCTGCCAGGAGCGGAGATATCGGTCATATGAAAGTGAAAAATTAAGCCGGTGAGGCCCTTGAACCCCACCCTCAAAGCTGTGCCTGTCCCTCTTTCCGTACTTCTCGGCGCGGCTAGCTCAGAATTTTGCTGACGTAACAGGTCTATTCCAGGTTTGTTCATGGTACGGATTCAATCGAGCCATTACGGGGCGGAAAAGCCCGACTGCCGCGCGTTTCCGCTGTTGGCCGGCGGAGGGATGAGGCCGGGGGCCAGAGGAGCGGCAGAATGGAATATCTCCGGCAGTCCTTCACCTTCAATCTGTAGCAGCGCGTTGCCTTGGCGACGCCGGAATGAACCGGGAGGGTGGTTGAATGTCTCAGTCAGAGACTGGACGGCCGTGGCGCGAAGTGCTGGTGGACTGGTCGGACATTCCCCTGCGTCTGGCGCTTGCGGCCACGTTCATCGTGCACGGTTATCCGAAACTTTTCGGCGGAATCGACGGGTTCGCCGGCGCACTGGCGAAGATGGGTGTTCCGGCGCCTGGCCTGATGGCTTGGGTGGCGGCGCTGGCTGAGTTCGGCGGCGCCGTGTTGTTGCTGCTGGGCTTGGGCACACGACTAGCCGCTTTGGGACACATTGGCGTGATGGCTGTGGCTGTTTTTCAAGTCCATTGGGCGCAAGGGTTCAAAATGACCGTGGTCGAGGGAAGGACTGGCGGCTTCGAGTGGCAGGTCGCGCTGCTCAGCATGGCCGTCTGCCTGTTCTTGCGCGGGGCCGGACCGCTATCCCTGGACCGGTTGATCCACAATCGATACGCCGGAGGTAGAGGCTGAAAAATCATTCCTCTTATCATTCCTTGAATCCTGCCCGCTCTCGCCTAAGTTTCCTGTGCTGAAACGAATACGCGAGGGACCACAAGCCATGGCCAAATCCAAGGCCGCCCCCACCCAGAAGGCCGGCCCAACGTCTGCCGCGCCCAAGGACTACACCGTCTTCCAGTACCCGCTTACCGAACGGTACGGCTCCGGACCGATGAGCTTCATTTTCAGTCCGCAGTTCAAGTTCTCCACGTGGCGCCGACTCTGGATCGCGCTGGCCGAAAGCGAGAAACAGCTCGGCCTGGCCATCTCCGAGAAGGCCCTCAAGGAGATGCGCGCGCATATCGAAGACATCAACTTCGCCGTCGCCGACGCGAAAGAGCGCGAAATCCGTCACGACGTCATGGCCCACGTCCACGCCTACGGCGTACAGGCGCCCGCGGCCAAAGGCATCATCCACCTCGGCGCCACCAGCGCCTATGTCACGGACAACACCGACCTGATCCAGATGAAGGCCGGCCTGGAACTGGTCGCACGCAAGGTGGTCAATGTCATCGCTTCGCTGGCCACGTTCGCCGAAGAGTACCGCGACCAGCCGACGCTCGCCTTCACGCACCTCCAGCCCGCGCAGCCGACAACGGTGGGCAAGCGCGCCTGCCTGTGGATCCAGGACCTGCTGCTCGACCTGAAAGACATCGAGCAGCTCGCCGAAGAAATGCCGTTCCTCGGGGTCAAAGGCGCGACCGGTACGCAGGCCAGCTTCCTGCAGCTCTTCGACGGGAATTACCGCAAGGTCCAGCAGCTCGAACAGCTCGTCGCCCAACGCATGGGCTTTTCGAACGTGCTGCCCGTCTCGGGCCAGACCTACACACGCAAGCTGGATTACCGCGTCGTCCAGGCGCTCTCCGGCCTGGCGCAGAGCGGCCACAAGTTCGCCAATGATTTGCGACTGCTGCAGCACATGAAGGAAGTCGAGGAGCCTTTCGAAAAGCACCAGGTGGGCAGTTCGGCGATGGCCTACAAGCGCAACCCGATGCGCGCGGAACGCCTGACGGCACTGGCGCGGCACCTGATCGTCCTCGTGCTCGACCCGGCGTTAACCGCCGCCGAACAGTGGTTCGAGCGGACCCTCGACGACTCGGCCAACAAGCGGCTCAGCGTGCCCGAAGCGTTCCTCACCGCTGACGTCATGCTGGAAATCTATCTGAACGTCTCGCAGAACCTGGTTGTCTATCCTGCCGTGATTGAAGCGCACCTGAAATCCGAGTTGCCGTTCATGGCGACCGAGAACCTGATGATGGAAGCGGCGAAACTCGGCGGCGACCGCCAGGTCCTACACGAACGCATCCGCCAGCACAGCCAGGCGGCGGCCGAGCAGGTGAAGCTGCACGGCAAGCCCAACGATCTGCTCGAACGGATCGCGAAGGACCCCGCTTTCGCCAAGCTGGCCCGCGACCTGCACCATTACATGGATCCGTCGCGCTATGTGGGCCTTTCGGCCGAACAGACGAACGACTTCCTGCGCCGCCAAGTACAACCCGTCCTGCGCGCGCACAAGGATTGGCTGGGTCAGCAGGGCGTTGTGACGGTTTGATTTCTCGTTGCATAATTGAACAGTATGCCCAACTTCCGCAGCGCAATGTTCATGATGGGTTGCGGGAAGCGGGCTTGCGGTCGTTCTCCTTACCGCGCGGCCAAAGCCGGCCTGGCCGCCCACTGCTCAACCCACTTCAGGAAGGCCTCGGCCTCGGCGCGCAGGTAAGACCCGCCGACGTCCAGCCAGACGCCTTCGGGGCGTAGTTGTTCGGCAACGCGGCGCGCGTCCTCGATGTTCTCGCAAACCACCTGCATCGCTTTTCCACCGGCCTGGATGCGCTTGTAGACATCCACCCAGCGCGCCGCCGGACCGCGACCCGCACCGTAGATCCACTGGATCGCATTCAGTTCGGGCGTTTCGGTCAAGGCGTCCAGATGCCGCAGTGCGTCCGGGCCATCGAGGTGATAGATGCTCCGCTCGACGTGTCGCATCTCGGTGACCAGTGACGGCAGGACCAGTTCGCGGAACTGCCTGGGTGACAGGAAGCAGATGAAATCGCACTGGATGTTGTACGACTTGCCCTGGTGCAGCGTCGGCGTCCAGGATGAAGTGATGGGGCTGTATGCGTTGGCACGTTTCCAGAGGTCATCGTAGACCGCACCCCAGCTGGCCGTGACGTGGCGGCAGGCCAGGCCGACGCCCTCGTCGTCGTCGACACAGTCGAGGCAGAGGTCTTCGGGCCCGCGCAGCGCCGAGAGCAGGTCGCCGTCCATGTGCAGGTCGGTGACGCCCGTGACCCATTTTCCCCGGCCGCGCTCGGCGGAGAGTTCGGTCAGCGCGCGAATGCGCTGCCAATACGGGTTCTCGAGGTTCGGCTGCGTCTTCAGCAGGTCGCGGATGTCTTTCAGGAAAGGCTTCGACCAGCTGGTGCCTTCGTGGAACTCCAGGTCTCCCCCATACAGTGTCGCGCACAGGTCGGGGCCCAGGTTCGGGTTGTGTCGCGGGTAGTGGTCGGCGATAAACGTGGTGTTCTGCACGGCCGTCTCGTGACAGGCCACGTTGTACTCGATGTCCATCCAGCGCTCGCGGATGGTGGCGTGCTTCTTCTGCGGCCACGGCGCCTGCGGTCCTTCAGGTTTCACGTGCAGTGTAACGACCGGGCGGTCGATGATCTCAGCGTGCCACCACGCCTCGTAGCGTTCCAGGGTCTTCTCGAAGTCCAGCTTGCGTTCCAGCGACATGATGAACCCCCCGTTCTCCCGTAAACTCCGTGCCCACTGTGGCTGATGTCCGTCCTCCCCCACGTGCAATGTCCCCTCAGCATACGCGGAGGGGCATTTTTGGTCTTCTCATGAAGCCGCCCACAAGTTATCATTTATTGTCGCATGCGCGAGAGTCTGAAGATCGCCCCGGAACGCGACGGATTCGCCCAGTTGAGGCTGTCCACGGGCCATGCTGTCCGCATGCCCATGGCCGGGCGGCACAGCCACCCGGAAGTCGAAATGAACCTGGTGCGGCACGGTTCGGGCCGTTACTTGGTCCGCAATCAGCGTTACGACCTGCGCCGACACACGATCGCCTGGTTCTTTCCCGGGCAGGAGCATATCCTGCTGGACCTGTCGCAGGACTTCGAGATGTGGATCGTGGTCTTTCGCCCGCACCTGATCCGTTCGGTCTGCACGACAACGGAGACGACGGTGCTGCGCGAAGAGGCACCTGCGGGGCACTTCTGCAGGCTTCTTCCGGTCGAGCCGGTGCAGCAACTGGATGCACTCTGCAGCGAAGTCAGCGCCAGCCATCCGGACGTGGCGGCCTTCAACGCAGGTTTGCGTTTCTTGCTGCTGCGCGCCTGGCGGCTCTTCGTCTCGGCACCCCTGACCGAGGGCGGCTACGACCTGCATCCAGCCGTGGAACAGGCCACGCGGTTGCTCGCCGAAGAAGAGAACGCGCTTCGATTGGAGGCGCTTGCACACCGCGCCGGCCTGAGCCCGGCCCGGCTGAGCCGCGTCTTCAAGCGCCAGGTGGGGATTACGCTGACCGAGTACCGCAACCAGCGGCGCATCGAACGGTTCGTAAAGGCGTATGGCGAAGGGCGCAAGATGAACATGCTGACCGCGGCCTTCGCCGCCGGCTTTGGCAGCTACGCCCAGTTCCACCGCGTCTTCCGCGAGGTGATGGGGTGTCCTCCGGCGCGCTACCGGACGCTGGTGCGGGAAAGGGATGGTGTCGCGGCTAGGCCCTGATGGCCTGACGGGCTTTCTGAAGTGGGATATCCGCTGATGCAGGAGCGTTGGGCCGATCCCGACGTTCCCGTCGCGGTGCGCATTGAGGCCTTCACCCCGCGGATCCCTGGCGACGCCGAATCCAGCGGACTGCCCCTCCCTGTGCTGCGCTACGTGCTGGTCAACCGCACCAACAAGCCCGTCTACGCGCCCGCAGGAGACGGAATGGTACGATCTTGATTCCTTCCGGCCCGACTGTGGGTCACGTTCAGCGGGCGAGGTTGGGCCAGCCGGTCGATCAGGTGCGGCATGGCGTGGCGCAAGGGAGAGGTCGCGAGGTACTGTGCGGCCCTGGTCTTGGCCCCGCGCGAGCAGAGCCCGGCGTAGACGTGGAGTTCGAACTGAAGGCGGAGTTGCGTGTGCGTTTGCTCGAGGCCCAGCGCGGCCAGCAGGAAGATCAGCGCTTCGACAGTGCAGTACCTTCCCGCCCCGGCTTCTGTGCGCAGCCAGTAACGGTTCTCGCCGGACATGGGCAAGCAGACCGGGCGGCCCCACGAGCCGGTCCTGCGCATCATCTCGTTCGCCTGCTGCCAGTTGCCGTCGAGTAGCAACACCTGGAGGCTCACCGGCGAGGCGTTTGCGGGAATCGGATCACCGGCCGGATGCAGAATCCAGAGGGTCTTGCCAGGCCGGACGATCGCCGCGCGTTCCGGCAGGTGCTCGCGCCGGTAGAGGTGAAGGCCGGCTGTCGGGATCACGCGCTGGATCAGGTGTCCCGTACTGGTCGGCCGCCATTGTTCCCGCCCGTGCATGAGCACGTCCACGCTCAACGGGCATTCGATTTGCCGGATCCCGTCGCAGATGCACCACCGGAACGGCATCTGGCAGCGCTCGCAACGCGGACATCCATCGCGGACTACACTACGCGACATGATGTCAGCCCTGTTTCTTCTTCTTCGGCGCAGGTTGGAAGGCCTGTGAGTGGGTCGGCAACGAGTCGCCGTAGCGCAGGAAGTTGTGCAGGTACCCTTTCTGTCTTTCGTTGACGGGCATGCCCGACATGCCCAGGGCGTCGATCACGGATTCGATGTTGTACTCGAGCCGTACAATGCGAACCTCCTTCTCACTGACGATGGCGTAGCCGGTTCGCGGGTCGTTGTCGCGAGGCTGTCCGCAGGAGGGTACGTTGACGATGATCTTTTTGCCCCGTTCGACGGGTACCGCATACTCCTCGCGTGGCCGGTCGTGTTTCTCGAGAGCCGACGAATACCAGTAGTCTTTGAACTTCGGCAGTTTTTTTCGCAGTAGTTCCCGTAACGGCAGGCCGTACAGCAGCCCTGGCCGGATGGAGTAGATGAACGGGATATGTGTGTGTCCATAGGCCGCCACGTCGACCCTGCGCTCGACCATGGCAGCGCTGATTTCCCGCAGCAACGGTGTCTCGGGATGTTTCTGCGTTCCGGCGTAGACATACGGTTGGGTCTCGCCGTATTTCACCTGGGGTCGCACCGCCGGCATCGCATGGGCCACGCTGACGCGAAGGTCACCGAGCATGAAGTTGGCCGTCAGGCCGATTCCATCCACCAGCGTCGCAAGGCCTTTTTCGCCAAGTTTCTCCATCGTCCAATCGGCGATGGGCAGCCAGAACCTGTCGACCTGCTCTTCGCGATCAATGCCGCAGACCGCCAGGTCGTGGTTTCCAAGCACGCGCCGGGGACCGCAGAGTCTGTCGATGACCTCCAGGCACTTGGTGGGCCACGGGCCGAAGTCGACGACGTCACCCAGACACCAGATGTCCCGGATCCCGCGCTTTTTAATGTCACCCAGCAACACCTCGAGCGCGGGCCAGTTGGAGTGAACGTCCGTGATCAGGGCGATCGGTGAGGTCATGGTGCTGATCCTGCGCTCCGGTTCACTCTCCGGTTCTTCAAGCCCCGTTCGGAAGGGCCGGCGAGATGAGGCGGTTGACGTGGCCGGCATCGGGATGTAGGGCGTGTCTGGAATGACATCGATTCGACGCCGAACAACATGGGCATCTTCTCCCGGATGCGCCCGCATACTATACCGTCCAGTCCGTCTGTCAGCCACAGGAAGTAGCACGGGAGCGCATCAGGAAAAGGGGCATTGTCGGTATTCCGGATTGCGCTATAAGGAATTCGTTGCTTCTCAATGGCATGGGCTTAACAGAACGACAACGTTAGTCCGCTTTCTCGCGCCGGGCGCCTCTCTGTCGCGTTCACCCGAAAACCAGACGCCCGGGAGGTCCGGAACGGACCGGTTGTAAACGGAGCGTGGCGTGGCCAAGTTCAGCCAACGATGGCAAGGCGTCGACGACCCGACACCTGAACCGCCCAAAGAATTCGCCGAACAGTGGCGCGTCATGTGCCGCATGTTCGCGTTCCTCAAACCGATCAAGTTTCAGGCCTTTGTCGTCGTCATCGTCTTTATCGTAGGTATCGGTTGCGAAATCCTCACCGTTCGACTGCTTGGTCCCGCCGTCGACGTCGTCAAAGAAATGCGCGCTCAGGAACGGCCGAAGAAGGACGCGCAGGAAAAGCCACCCGAACCCGCCACGCCGTTCGGAACCGGAGAAGTTGCGCCCGATGAGTCGCCGGCCGAACCGGTGACACGACCGGCCGCCGCAGAGCCCGCATCCGCGCAAAGCCAGTCGCCTGCCGAACCGATCTCGCTCTGGCAGTGGCTCACGCAACCCGATGGCAGCGGCGCCGCGCTGCGCCGCGCACTATACTTTCTCGCGCTCGCCAAACTGGCTCACGCGCTTCTGATCTGGATCCGCACCGTTACCATGAGCTGGCAGAACATGTCGATGGTCTATTACATGCGCGCATCGGTCTACGACCGGCTGCAGCGCGTGGGCTTCGCCTTCCACGACCGGTATGCCAGCGGCGCACTGATCAACCGCGCCCTGAGTGACCTGCAGGCCGTGCGGCACTTTATCCAGGAGACGCTGCACGCGGGCGTGGACCTGATCTTCTCCACGCTGGGTTACTTCGCCATCTTCATCACCACCTCGCCGCAGCTGGCCGCCATTGCCGCGATTTCGCTGCCGCTGTGGATCTGGGCCATCCGGCGCTTCGCGATCCGTGCGCGCCCGATCTACGAACGCCAGATGAAAGCCTCGGACGAAGTCGTGAACGTGCTCACTGAAAACGCCGCCGGCGTCCACGTGGTGCGGGCCTTCGCTACGGAGGAACTGGAAGAGCGGAAGTACCGCAGCGTCTGCGTTACGCTGCTGGACCGGATTATGGACGGTGTGGGCCTGCGCCAGCGGATGCTGCCGATGATCCGGGCCATCGCCATCGCCACCAATGTGACGATTTGGACATACGGGGCGATCCTGGTCCAGCGCGGTGAACTGAAACTGGGCGACCTGGTCGTTTTCGGCGCGGCGATGGGCATCATTCTGGGCAAGATGCATCAGATCAACATGATGGCCGACGCCTATCAGCACGCGCTGGTCTCCAGCGGGAGGCTCTTTGAAATCCTCGACAGCGCCGACACGACGCCGGAAGTGCCCGATGCCGATCCGCTGCCCCCCGGCGGCGGCGCGGTGCGTTTCGAGAACGTCACGTTCGGTTACGACCCGGCGCGTCAGGTGATCAAGGACATCAGCTTCGAGGTGCCCACCGGTTCGGTGGTGGCGCTGGTCGGGCCCACCGGCTCGGGAAAAACGACGCTGATGTCGCTGCTGGGGCGCTGCTACGACCCGCAGAAAGGCCGGATCCTGATCGATGGCGAGGACGTCCGGTCGTGCACGATCCAGTCGATCCGCGACCAGGTGGGCTACGTCTTCCAGGAAACGTACCTCTTCAGCGACACCATCGCGCGCAATATCGCCTATTCGGACCTGAACGCCACGCCCTGCCAGATCCAACAGGCGGCGCGTATCGCGCAGGCCGATGAATTCATCAAGGAACTGCCGAAAGGCTATGACAACCCGATCGGCGAATACGGCGCCACGCTCAGCGGCGGACAGCGCCAGCGGCTCGCCATCGCCCGCGCGATCCTGCACAACCCGCGCCTGTTGGTGCTCGACGACTCCCTTTCCGCCGTCGATCCGGAAACCGAATCGCAGATCCGCGCGCAGCTCGAAAAAATCATGAAGCACCGCACGACCTTCATCATCACCAGCCGCATCTCGACGGCGCAGCGCGCGGACCTGATCCTGGTCATCGAAGACGGGTGCATTACGCAGCGCGGCAAGCACAGCGACCTGATCCGCCGGAAGGGCTACTATCGCGAGATGGCTGAGAGTCAGTTCGCCGAACCCGGTCGGGTGCATGAAGAATCCCACATGGACCGCGTGGGCAAGGGCGAGCGGAATCCTATCCTGATCCGCAAGGAAACCGCCGACGAGGAGGACGAGGCATGAGCCAGACGGCCGGCGGTTCTCCCCTTCAGCCCAGCGCCACCCGTGCACCGAGCCTCAGCGAACTCATACGTTACAAACCCGTCGCGATCAGCAAGCGCGTCGAACACCCCGAAGACGAAGATAAGTTCAAGCCCATCTCGATGAAAATGGTCCGCCGCCTGGCCGGCTGGATGAAACCATACTGGAAGCTCTACCTGCTCTCCGGCCTCTGTGGATCGGTCTGTACCGCGCTGGAACTGGTTCCGCCCTGGGTGATCCAGCATCTCGTGGACGAAGCGATTCCGTCGGGGGTGGCCGAAAACGTGATCCGATGGACCGGCCTCTGGGCCGGCGTGATGGCCCTGGCGCTTCTTTTCGACGCCCTGCAGATGGGCTTAACGGCCAAGGCGGGCGAGTTGGTCATCCAGGATCTGCGGTTCGCGATCTTCGGGCATCTGCAGCGTCTTTCGATGTCCTTCTTCGACCAGACCAAACTGGGCCGGATCATTACACGTGGCACCAGCGATTTGAACGCGTTGCGCGGCGCGGTGGTCAACGGGGTCAACACGCTGGTCCTGAACATTCTCCTGATGGTCGGCGCTGGCGCGATGATCGCCGTGACAAGCTGGCGTCTGTTTTTGGTCGTCGCGTGGCTCTCGCCACTGCTGGGCATCCTGAACCACTATTACGGGCGGCGCGTGGGCCACGAGTGGCAACTGGTACGTGCGGGTTTCTCGCGCGTGGCTTCAAACCTGGCCGAGAACATCACCGGCGTGCGTGTCGTCTCGGCCTTCAACCGTCAGGAAACCAACCTGGGTCGCTTCAACGAACTCCAGGACGAGAACACTTGGAACAACGTCCGCGCCGCGAACATGCAGGGGCTCTACCAGCCGATTCTCGAGACCACCCGTTTCTTGGGTCAGATGATCATCCTGGCCTACGGTGGCGTTGGCGTACTGAACGGCCGGTTCGAGGCCGGCACGGTCCTGGCCTGCTTCTTCTACTGGGACCTCTTCATGCGACCGACCATCAACATGGGTAACTTCGTCAATAGCGTGATGCAGGCCATGGCCTCGGGCGAACGGATCTTCTCGCTGCTCGACACGGTCCCCGAAGTGCGGGACCGCCCTGACGCCAAGCCGCTCTCGAAGGTGGACGGCCACATCGTCTTCGATCACGTCACGTTCGCCTATGTGCCCGGGTGCCCCGTGTTGCACGACATCTGCCTGGACATCCCCGCGGGCCAGACCTACGCCCTCGTCGGCGCGACCGGCTGTGGCAAGTCCACCACACTTTCGCTGCTGGCGCGCTTCTACGAACTCAGCGAAGGTCGCATCCTGGTGGACGGCCACGACGTGCGCGACGTGACGATCCAGAGCCTGCACAAACGGATGGGCATGGTGCTGCAGGTGAACTACCTCTTTTCCGGCACCGTTCTGGACAACATCCGCTATCCGCGACCCGGAGCGACCGATGAAGACGTTTACAACGCGGCCAGGGCGCTCGGCGTCCATGAACGCTTCTTGGGGCTGGGGAAAGGGTACCAGACGGTGGTCGGCGAACGCGGCGCGGCGCTGTCGCTCGGCCTGCGCCAGCTCATTTGCTTCACCCGTGTGCTGCTGGCCAACCCGCGCATCTTCCTGTTCGACGAAGCGACCTCGTCGATCGACACCGTGACCGAACTCGAAGTCCAGACGGCGCTCGACAAGCTGGTGAAAGACCGCACGACCGTGATCGTCGCGCACCGGCTCTCCACCGTCGTCCGCGCCGACCGCATCGTGGTCCTGGCGCACGGAAAGATCATTGAGCAGGGCACGCACGCGGAGCTGCTGGAGCGGCAGGGCTTCTACGCGCAGCTCTACCAGCGTTTCTCGTCAGGCCAGGGCGACCTGGACAGCCTGCCGCACGCGGAAGGGCCGCCGTTGGACTGACCCTGTACCGCGATCAAGATCAACGACCTCGTGGCCATGATTACGTCGACTGGAAACCCCAGCGCCTGGAGATTTCCCGCTCAACCCATGTAAAAAGCAGCCGGTCCACCAGCATGCCAATGGCGATCGTGACGAGCATGATGCCCACCACCTGCCCGGCATCGTTCAACTCCCGCCCCATATGCAGCAGGAATCCCAACCCGATGGAAGACTTGATCAACTCGGCCGAAACCACGCCATGCCAGCCCATGGTCCAACCCAGCTTCAAGCCCGTCAGAATGTTGGGCAATGCCGCAGGCAGCACCACACTCCACGCCATCTGCATCCGGCTCGCCCCCATGCATTGGGCCGCCCGCAAATACACCGGTGGTATCCGCGAGATGCCGTCCGACGTCGCCACCGCGATTGCCGCCATCGAACTCATCACCACCACAAAGTAAACGGCCGCATTGCTCAAGCCGAAAACAAGGAGGGCAATCGGCACCCAGGCCGCCGAAGGAAGAGTCTGAATCCCAAGAAAAAGCGCCTTCAGACAGTCGCGGAAGGTCTGGCTGATGCCCATGCTCAACCCCAGCGCCACACCCAGCAAGGCGGCCAGTCCGAAACCGATTAGCATCCGCTGCAGCGAAGCCGCCATGCTCCGCCACAAAACGCCATCGCTGGTCAACGCCACCAGACTCACCCAAACCTCGGCCGGTGATGGAAAAACATAAAACGGCAACCAGCGAAGCATCGTGACCAACTGCCACACACCCAGCAACCCGCCAAAGAAAAGGAGGACGGGAATGCTACGCCGACCCCACGAGCGCCTTTCCTTCATGGCGTTTGCTCCTCACCCAGCAATGACGAGCGCTGAAGTTCCGCCAGCAACCCACCCGCGATCTCGCTGACGTGCGAATCGTAAAAACTCCGTGGTCGCGGCAATGCGACAATCACTTCTTTCCGGATCTGGCCGGGACGTCCGGAAAGCACAATCACACGGTCACCCAGACAGGCGGCCTCGCGGACGTTGTGGGTGATGAAAACGATGGTCTTCCCGGTCTCCGTCTGGATTTCCTGCACCTGAGCGTAGAGCCGTTCCCGCGTAAGCGCATCCAACGACGCAAACGGCTCATCACACAACAAGACCCGCGGGTTGGGCGCCAGCGCGCGCGCCAGCGCCACACGTTGCTTCATCCCGCCGGACAATTCGTGTACGTGCGCATGCTCAAACCCGCTCAAATGGACCATACGCAGATAGTTCGCCGCTATGTCCGCACGCTGCGAGGCGGATAATTCCCGGTTCCGACGAAGCCCGAAGGCCACATTGTCCAACACATCCAACCAGGGAAAAAGAGCCGACTCCTGGAACAACATCATCCGGTCGGGTCCCGGCGCCTTCAACTCGTGCCCGTCGAGATACACACGGCCGGACGAGGGCGCCTCGAACCCGGCAATGAGATTCAGCAACGTCGTCTTTCCGCAACCCGACGGACCCACCAGAACCAGAAATTCCCCCTCCACGACCGACAGGGTGATGGGTTCCAGCGCCGTCAGGTCCCCCTGCCGGCGGCCAAAGACTTTGGTCACACGCTCAAGACAAATGGTGACCTGCGAGTGTACGGCTGCGTCCATTGTGGGGTCATCCGCCATACGTCGCTTCTCACTTTACTTTTTGCCGTCGGGTGCCGACACGGCAGGGACTGTTGAAGGACCGTAGCGGGATATGAATTGCGGATCCCAGAGCCTCGCTAAGTCATCCGGACACTTCAGCATCCCGACCGCCTCGGCATTTCGCGCCGCCAGTTCCAACTCCGCCATCAACGGTTCCCATGAAAAGTCCACTCGCTGCATCGCGCTGAGAATCACCGGTTCGGCCAGCGCCTTCATGGTCTCCCGCTTGATCTCCTCGTTGATCACTGTTGAGGCTTTTGCCTTGTCTGCATTGATGATCCGGGTCGCTTCAACATGCGCCGCCACCAGGCGTTCCACCACATCACGATGCTGCGCAAGAAACGCCCTGCGCACGATCAGGACGGTCGTCACAAACCGCCCCTGCGGCCAAAGCGTCCGCTCGTCCAGGAAAAGCTGGCCCCCGCCTTCCTGCTCCAGGCGCGAGATCCACGGCTCCACCGTCCACGCCGCGTCGATCTCCTTCCGCTGGAACATGAGCAACTGGTCCGGATTGCGCAACGGCAGGAGATTCAGCGCCCCGCCCTGGTCAATGGTCTTGAACCCCTGCGCCTTGAACCAGCAGCGCGCCGCCACATCCTGCGTATTACCCAACTGCGGCGTCGCCACCGTCCGGCCGTTGAAATCCTTCTCGCTCTTGATCCCCGCGTCACGCCGGACCACCAACCCCGCTCCGCCACTGGCGGCGAAGGCTACGATCACAAAACTCGCCCCCTTTGATTTGGCGAATCCGTTGATGGCCGGATTGGGTCCTATGTACGTCGCATCCAGCGAGTCTGAGAAAAGGGCCTCCACAGCGGACGGACCGGCATTGAACATCTGCCACTCAATCCGTCCCCCCAACGCCTTTTCATACGAGCCCGTGGCGCGCCCCAACAGCGCCTGCGCATGGGTCACATTTGGGAAATGTCCCAAACGCAATATCACCGCTTCCGTTTTTTTCTTCGGCACCACAAGCACGGGGCGGCCATCGTGCTGACTGCACCCGTTCAGGAATCCCAGACACAGAATGAACAGCAGCAACCCTTGGAATTCTCGCATGGCCTTTGCGCCTCTCGAAATACTGTGCATCAACGGAGCAAAATTCCAGCGTCCAGTAACAGCGTCAGAATCAGCTGGGTGCACTGTTCCAGCGGCATCTCCACCGTTTTGAGCACCAGCTCCGGATTCTCCGGCGCCTCGTACGGCGCGGAGACGCCCGTGAAGTCCGGCAGCAACCCCGCGCGTGCCTTCTTGTACATTCCCTTGGGATCGCGCCCTTCGCAAACCGGCAGGGGTGTGTCGATGAAGATCTCGAAGAAACGCCCCGGCGGCATCGCCTGGCGCGCCCGTTTCCGGTCACTGCGATACGGCGAGACAAACGCCAGGAGCGCAATCGCACCGGCATCCGCCAGCAACGCTGCTACTTCACCGGCCCGACGGATATTCTCTGACCGGTCCGCCGCCGAGAAGGTCAAGTCGGAACTCATCTGCTTGCGAAATACGTCGCCATCCAGCACATACGCCAGATGACCGCGCTGCAACAGTTGCTCTTCCAGTGCGGTGGCAATCGTGGTCTTGCCCGCCCCGGGCAACCCCGTCAGCCACACGACTGAGCCTTGCTGGTGTAACAGGCGTGTGCGATTCTTTTTCGGCGCCCCGATCACAATCGTCCGGCCCCCATTCCATGCCTGCCTGTCCGACGGAGCACGCCCTGTCCGCGCAGGAATTCCACAAGACGCTCGACCGATTCATCCACCGTCAATTGCCCGGTGGGCAGGACCAGATCGGCGTTATCCGGCACTTCATAGGGCGATCCCACACCCGTGTAGTCGCGGATCTCGCCGGTCCGGGCCTTCGCGTAGAATCCCGTCGTATCCCGCTTCGCACAGATCTCGACCGGACACTCCAGGAAAACCTCGAAGAACCGCCCCGGCGTCATGACGCGACGGGCCTTCTGCCGCTCCGTTCGGAAGGGCGAGACAAACGCCGCAATCGCAATCACACCGGCATCCGCGAAGAACGAGGCCACTTCGCTCGCACGCCGTACGTTTTCTCCTCGGCCTTCCGGCGTGAAATCCAAATCGGCGCTCAGTGTGCGCCGAAACCATTCACTGTCCAGGAGATACGCCAGATGCCCTTCACGCAGCAACCGCCACTCCAGCGCCACACCCAGCGTCGTTTTGCCTGCTGCCGGCAAGCCCGTCAACCAGACCACCGCACCGGACTGCCCAGTCAACATCTCCCGGTCATCACGCGTCGCGGGTCCGGAATGAGTCTTTTCATCGGTCGCGTCATGCCGGTCTGTTGCAGCCATATCACCGTGATGCAAGACCATCCCGGCGCCGACGGTATTATTGCTCTGCGGGTCCATCACAATAAACGCACCTGTCCCGCGGTTTTCCTTGTACGCATCCACAAAGACCGGCTGGTACATCTCAAATGTCACATGCGCAATATCATTCAATCCCAGGGCGCTCGCAGAATTCCGCGCCATCGTATTAACATCAATGCAATGGTGAACCGTAGTCAACCGCGCGCCGACCGTCCGCGTCGTATGCTTGATCCGGCACGCCATGCCCGGTCGCGCAGCGTCCGGAGACATCCAGATGAGCATTGCATCCAGACGGTGACGTACCATGGGCAGGTTGTTAGGATGAACCAGCATGTCGCCACGGCTCAGGTCGATATCATCCGTCAACTCGACGCCCACCACATCCTCCGGCCCCGCCATCGCCGGGTCACCCGCAAACGTGGAGAGCCGTTTAACCCGCGACGTGCGGCGCGAAGGCAGTGCAATCACCGGATCGCCCGGCCGTATTTGTCCCGAGACCACCGTCCCGAGATAAAGCCGGAGATCCTGCTGCGGACGCAGCACCAACTGCACCGGGAAACGCATGCCCTCGTCCCGCGGCCCCTCGACCGGCAAGGCGTCCAGCACTTCCAGCAGCGTCGGCCCCTTGTACCAGCTCATCCTGTCGTCGCGGTTCACGACATTTCCGCCTTCCATCGCGCTGACCGGCACCGCATGGAAACCCCGAATACCCAGAGACGCCGCAAAGCTCCGGTATTCGTGCGCGATGCTGTTGAAAACCGCTTCCGAGTACGTTACCAGGTCCATTTTGTTCACCGCCAGGACAAAATGCCGGATACCCAGCAATGAAGCGATAAACCCATGCCGGCGCGATTGCGTCAAGACGCCCGCACGGGCATCGATCAGAATGATGGCCGCCTCTGCCGTCGACGATCCCGTGGCGGCGTTGCGCGTGTACTCTTCGTGTCCCGGACAATCCGCGATGATGTACTTGCGTTTCGCCGAAGCAAAATACCGGTACGCCACGTCGATCGTGATGCCCTGCTCCCGCTCGGCCTTCAACCCGTCCGTCACCAGTGAGAGATCCAGTTCCATCACGTCCTGCTTAGTCCCGCTGCGCTGTTTCGTCGCCGTCCGGAGAGAGGCCAGCTGATCTTGCGGAATGCTGTCCGAATCATAAAGCAACCGGCCCAGCAGGCTGGACTTGCCGTCGTCCACGCTGCCGATGATCGCCAGACGAAGGAGATCCTTCATCGCGGGGTCGTCCTTCAGCTTTTCCTGCGCAATCGGGGGCATCAGAAGTAGCCTTCCCGTTTCTTCTCTTCCATGGATCCGTCCTGATCGTGGTCGATCACGCGCGTGATCCGCTCGGAGAGATTGCAGCTCCGCAGCTCCGCGATGATCTCATCGACGTTGCCCGCCTCGGAACGGACGGCGCCCGTGCATGGATAACAACCCAGCGTGCGGAACCGGACCTTCAACCGCTGCGGTTGTTCACCAGGCCGCAACGGCAGGGCGCCGGTAAAGGGAATGATCTGATTCTCACGCACCACCACGTCCCGCTCATGTGCAAAATAGAGCGAATTCAAGGGCAACCGTTCGCAGCGGATGTACTCCCAGATGTCCAACTCCGTCCAGTTCGACAACGGGAAGACACGGATGGATTCATCCTGATTCTTTCGCGTGTTGTACAGACGCCACAACTCAGGACGCTGCCGCTTGGGATCCCACTGCCCGAAGCGGTCACGGAAAGAGAAGACCCGTTCCTTGGCCCGCGAACGCTCCTCTTCCCTGCGCGCGCCGCCGATCGCCACGTCGTAGTGCCCTTCAGTGAGCGCCTGGAGCAGCGCCTGCGTCTTGAGCAACCCGCAGCACTTCACGGTCCCCAGGCGCCACGGATTCGCGCCTCCCTCCACGGCATGCCGATTAATGTAGACACGCAACTCCGCGCCAATACCGGCCACAAATTCATCGCGGAAGGTGTACATCTCCTTGAACTTCATCGTGGTATCGACATGCAGTAACGGCAGAGGGAGCCGCGCCGGATGAAAGGCCTTCTGTGCAAGGCGCACCAGCACCGACGAATCCTTACCTACGGAATAAAGAAGAACAGGGTTGCTGGCTTCGGCCACAACCTCGCGGAAAATATGGATACTCTCGGCCTCCAACCGTCGAAGGTGCTCCGGTAACTGCGGGGGCGTTGAGACATTTCGTTCCGGTCCGTTCTGCAACGCTACCTCCATGGGGACACCCCTTACGGCCAGTCCCACGCGGCATTCCTCGAATAACAACAGAATCTAGCCCCCCCCCCCTCGCTAACGCAATCAAAGAAATCGTTGCAGTTGGCGAAAGGAGTGGGAGAATCTGCGGTGACACCCGCC
>CAYSBP010000021.1:0-23882 GCA_964429255.1 uncultured Planctomycetia bacterium | reverse complement strand
GTATGAGGTGCAGGGTGGTTCACGGCCATCCTTCGGTACCTCCTTCCCCGCTAGCCCGGATTATTCATGGGCCCCTCCCCATGAATAATCCTCTTCGACTCGGCCTCTCCCGAGGCCTCGCTCAGGGCTAACCTGGATGATTCACGCTCGCGGCGCCGGCAGTCTGCAACGCCCATCCCTCTGAGCGTGAATAATCCAGGCTAGGGTCTCACTGCGTCCGGGTGCGCAGCATGTCCAGCAAGTAGTGGGGCCATGTGCGGGTGGCACCGGCCCTGTCTGCAGCAGACTCAAGCAGCTGCACAGAATCGGAATCGCGCCCTTCTGCCCGTGCTCGCAATGCGCGCGCCACATCCCACTCGGCGTCCGTGAAGATCCGTGGATCGGGAATTCGCTGCAGGCAGGCCTCGAATTCTTGTGGGACCAGGCCGCCCGAAGCGAAGCGTGCCAGCAACCGGGCCTCCTCGGGGTTATCATCGGCCACTGTGGCTGGTGTCCAGATCTCGAGCGGCAGCAGGTGGCCTTGCGCCAGATTCCAGCCGCAAAGACGCAAGGTGATGCGGGCCGTCATCTCCGGATCAAGCCTCTCTGCCACGGCCAGTTCGTTCCAGAGCTCGGCCGCCTTCTCCGTGCGGCCGATGGCCAGGTACAGATCGCCGCACTCCAGTTGCCACTGTTGCTCTTCATTCGTCTTGTCCTGGATGGGCTGCCGTACGGCCACACGAAGGTCAGCCAGTGCCTGAGACGCTTGATTCTGCGGAAGCGAACGGAGGAGGTCGACGATCTGAGGTCTGAGGCGTTCGGCCTCTCGGCCGAACGCGATTCGGGCGGAACCGAAGAAGGAAAGCGCCTGGCCCTGCGCCTTTCGCTGGGTCAGGTCGCGCAGCGCATCCGAGGCCAGTTCGATCAGTTTCGGGACGGGGAAAGCCTGGTGAACGCTGAGGATCAGGGCGTGGGCATCTTCGCTTCGGCCCACCGCGCCTTTGCTCGCGAACTGGAGGGCAGCCGACTGCAGATCCGCCGAATCCTTCAGGTTCTGGGCGGCGGCATAGCGCAGCAGGCTCAGCGCTTCGTTTTCAGCCTCCACCGTTCGCAGTTCCGCTAGTGCCAGGACGGCCTGCGCCATGGGTACAGCTAACTGGGGCATTGGCCAGGCGGCGTGAAGATCCCGGACGTCCTGCCAACGGGAGTCCGTGCAGGAACGGTTAGCCAGACGGACCACACAGGCGGTCAGGCCCCTTCGGTCCTCCTCACCCAGATCCATGGTGTGCACGCGACGCAGCAAGCCCAGGTAGTCCTTCAGGTGCCCGATTACGTTGACGGCGTCGAGCTGTTCGAGTGTCTGACGAAGGGCATGAGCCAGGGCAGGTCGGGGCAGCAATTCGAATATCCGGTTTGCCTGGGTCGGGTCATCCTCCAACAGCGTGCGCTGGAGCAGTGTGGCTCCCGGACCCTCCAGCGTATCCGGCGGAGCGGCCAGGCCCTGCAACGAGATCTCGAGCAACTCAAAGGCGCGTCCCCGGTTACCCTCCGCGATCGCTCCCTCCAGGGCCTGCTTGAAGGCCGGCAGGAGTGTCGGCGCCGGGAAGGCTTGCTGCAGGGCTAGCAGATCGTCGTAGCGCTGGCCGGACGCAAGTTGTCGGCCCAGCTCAGCCGCGTTGCGTCCCAGTTGTTCGGATCCAGGCGACAAGCCCAGGAGCTTGAAAAGGGCAAAGGCCAACTCGCGCGGTTCGGCCTCACCACGCTGCAAGAGGGCAGGGAAGAGTGGGACCAGTTCCCAGGCCAACGGCTCTCCGATGCCCGCCACCGGTGGTGGGAAGGCAGGAAGATCGGCGGCTAGGACCGCGAGGCGGGTGCGTTCCTCTTCTGCGCGCGCCCAACGTTCCTGGCGGACCAACAGGATCAGCCGCCTGAGTCGGATGCGACCTTCGAGCATGCGCGTGTCGCGGTTGTTCGCGCAGCGCGTCAGCGCATCCAGCGCGCGGGCGTAATTGCGTGCGTCGGCCCCCGTGGTCGACAAGCAGATTTCCTGGATCAGGCCCAGGTAATAGGCGGCCTGGGCCATTTTGAGCGGATCCTTCTCCCCCAGTTCCTGCTTGTCGACAATGGCCTCCAGGGTGATCTCCGCGCCCGTGTACTCGCCGTCGTGGAAGTTGCTCAGCGCCTGACTCAAATCGTCCGCGCGCTCCGGGACGGATTTCCGAAGTACCATGGCGTCGACGATCTTGAAGCCCGTCGCCGACGATTCACGTATGGCCACCTGCGTGTACTTGAGCCTCCAGTGACTCAAGCCCACGTCCCACACGTTCAGATGCACCGGCGCCGCGTTGTCGGGAGGTTGGAGGAGGAAACTGAGGTGCAGGCCTTCGCGGCGCACGGTCAACTGATAATCGCCGGCGATCAGGACGGGCCCGTCCTTTTCGGCTTTAACCACGAGTGGGGGACGGGCATCGTTCCCCCTTTCATACAGCCCGGTGGGACCGATCAATGTCAACCGATTGGGGCGTATGGCGAGGATGAACGGCAGGCCGCCTTCGAAGCTCTGGATTCCGATGCGGACACCCTCGCCGGCGGCTTGCGCAGACAGCCGGAACCGGATCCGTGCCTCCAAATCACGGAAGATACGCTTCTCCTCGGGACTGACCAGCGCGAGGGACGGATCCAGCACTCCGTCGCGCCCACCGACCCAGTCCGGAACGGGCCGTTTCGCACGAACGAAACCGTTGCGGAAAAGGGGTAATTCCTCCGGTGGAATGTTGTCCTTGGGCCGGTCCGGCGTCCACCAGAACGGCTTCCATTCCGGCTGGGTGGACTTCCTTTCCTTCTGTCGCTCCAGTTGTTCGCGAAGATCGCGGGTCTGTCGTTCCTCCGCCAGCCTCCTGTTGGCCTCAAGCTGGATCTCGCGCACGTACCACCAACTGACCAAGACAACCAGGAGGACCATGGCCACGGCGAGGAAGAAGAAGCCATGGCGGCGCAAAAAGCGGCCCACATGACGGAGTGAACCGATGGGCCGCGCACGAATGGCCTCCCCCGAGCGGAAGCGGCGGATGTCGTCGCGTAACTCGCCGGCACTGACGTAACGCAGCCCTGGCTGTTTCTCCAAACACTTCAACACCATCGTCTGGATATCGCGGTGAATCTTTGGATTTACCTGGCGTGGCGGTCGGACAGGTTCATTAAGGACGGCGACGACGACTTCCAGTAGCGAGCGGCCACCGAACGGGGGGCTTCCGGTCAGCATCTCGTAAAGGATGGCTCCCAACGCGTACACGTCGGACCTTGCGTCGATCGTGTCCACCTCTCCGCGTGCCTGTTCTGGCGGCATGTAGGCCGGCGTGCCCAGCGTCGTGCCGGACTGCGTGTAGCGGGTATCCAGGTCCACCTGCTTGGCCAGACCGAAGTCGGTAATGTGCGGCCGACCGGACGCGTCCAGGATGATATTGGAGGGCTTCAAATCGCGGTGCACGACGCTCTGCCGGTGCGCTGTCTCCATGGCGTCGGCCAGGTCTTCCGCAATGGCCAGCGCCTCCGGGATGAGCAGGCCGCCCCGCGAGATCCGTGTCGAAAGCGACTCGCCCTCGATGAACTCCATGGCGAAATAGTGATGCTCGTCCTGCGATCCGATGTCGTAGATGGGAACGATACAGGGGTGCCTGACCCGCGCCGCCGCGCGCGCTTCGCGCTGAAACCGCGCCACCATGTCGGGCGAGGCGTGCGCGCCGGCTAACAGCACCTTCAAGGCGACGACACGGTCCAGGCCCTTCTGACGGGCGCGATAGACCACACCGAAACTGCCCCGGCTGATCTCCTCGATGATCCCATAGGTGCCAACGGAACGCTCCGAGGCCCGGGATTCGCGATTCGGAACCGATTCGGTCTGCGCCCGCGAATGACCCGATACGTTGGCCGCTTCGGGCGACAGCATGATCGTGCCGTCTCCATCGTCCGCGCCCCCGGAATTGGAGGAACAGCCGCCACATACGCACCGTTCCGGCGACAAGGCATCCACGCTCTGGCCGGGAGCCAGGTCGAGGTGGAAGGCTTCACCGCAGTACCGACATTTCACTTCGGCCAAGGGAGAGTCCCTAACCAACCAGCGAACGCTTTTCCAGCCTACCACTCGCCACGAAGTTCTCAACGCCGCTCGTCTGTTGGACGCCAGCCACGCGTCATTTTGCCACACGAAGGGTCGGCGAAATGGCGGTTTCTGCACACCTTGGAAAAATAGACCGAAAGGCTATGCTCAATCCGCAATAAATCCCTCCACCAAGGGTCGAATAAGAGGGGCGGCTTCTACATCTAAGTGCTGAGTGGAGGCTGAAAAAGAAAGCCCGGGCTGTGCAGAACGGAATTCCCGGGCAAGTGGCCTCTGAGTTGCGCGTTGAAGTAGTTGAGTCCGTTTGTCTTGGGCTCGCGAAGGGAGGTGATGGTATTATGCATCGGCGCCATACCCAGGAGAACCGCTACTGCTCACATTGTAGCCAGACTACGCGGCACGACATCCAGGGCAGTTCGTTTGCCTGCCAGCGTTGCGGGTCGGTTAAGTATCCTCCACAGGAATTGCGTCGGTGGCGAATACCGTTGCCTATCTCGGCCGCTCATGCAGGGGCTTGATCTGGACCACCATACACTCTAGTTCTTCCCCCCGTTGTTCCCCTTTGGAGGACTGCCCGACGGGACTGCAAGCCATGAATGATGCAGGCCAGACGATTTGCCCGTCCTTGCATTGAACTCGCGCCGGTTGGCGATACGCTGTCTCCTTGACTATGAGAACCGGAGACGAGACTTCCGAGAAGCCCGATACCGAGAAGCGCATGACCTTTCTCGAGCATCTGCTCGAGTTGCGCAAGCGCCTGATGTCCTCGGTTTACGCCATCGTACTTACTACCGTGGTGACGCTGATCTTCTACGAACCCGTTTTCGTCTTCCTCCGTGCGCCCCTGGACGCGGTAAACGCCAAATTCAAGACCGATCCCGGATACGTGGAACTGCTGATTCGGAAGGAATTCGATCCGACCAAGAACATCATCGAACCCATCACGACCGATCCGATGGGTCTGATGATGATCTTAATGAGGATCTCGATCTATGCCGGGCTCATCCTGGCCTCGCCGTGGGTGCTCTATCAGATCTGGGCTTTTGTCTCGCCGGGGTTGACCCCGAAGGAGGCCGGCGCCATACGTCCGGTCCTGTTTGGCGGGATCTTCTTCTTCGTGGGCGGTGCAGCGTTCTGCTACTTTTTGGTTTTTCCACGCACGATCGAGTTTCTGGTCTGGTTCGACGTGAACCTGGGGTTCAAGCCCAGCTACGTGCCCACCGACTACTTCGGCATGCTGACCACGTTCATGCTGATCTTCGGTGCGACCTTCGAGATTCCACTGGTCTCCGCCATCTTCGCGCGTCTGGGCATGCTGAAGCCTCAGTGGACGCTGGTCTTCTGGCGCTACATCATCGTCGGATGTTTCGTGGCGGGTTCGATCCTTTCGCCGGGCGCCGATCCGATCTCGATGATCATCATGTCCCTCTCGCTGGTCTTCCTGTACGGCCTGTCGATCGTGATGGCCAAGATCTGCTACCGTAAGCACCAGCAGGCTAAGACGGCGGCCGGTAACGCGTAATCGACGGAGTCTTTCGCGAATGCTCGATCGAGAGGTCCTTTCCCATCGGCTCGACGCCCACTTGGCGCCGCACGCGATGCGCGCTTCGGCAAGCCGGGGGCGCGTCCATCCCGAGCACGAGCCGGGGTACCGTGCGCTCTACCAGCGCGACCGCGATCGCCTGGTCCACTGCACAGCGTTCCGGAGGCTCGAGTACAAGACGCAGGTTTTCGTCGTCGGTGTCGAAGGCGACCACTTCCGCACGCGCCTGACCCATACCATGGAGGTCACGCAGATTGCGCGCACCGCTGCGCGAGCGCTGGGGCTCAACGAGGATCTGGTGGAGGCCATTGCGTTGGCGCATGATCTGGGCCACGGCCCCTTCGGCCATTCAGGCGAGACCGCGCTAAACGAGATGATGATCGACCACGGAGGCTTCGACCACAACCGCCAGGGCCTGCGCATCGTCGATCATCTCGAACGGCGATACCCGGGTTTCCTGGGGTTGAACCTGGCCTACGAAACACGCGAAGGATTCACCAAGAACCTCGCGCGCGGAGTGGGACAGCCGGACACGCGCGGCGCGCTGGGTTTCGCCGCCGAGGAGTCCCCGAGCGTCGAAGTCCAGCTCGTCGGCCACGCCGACGAAATCGCTTACGATACGCACGATGTCGAAGACGCGATCGTCTCGGGCACCCTTACCGAGGAGGACGTTTGCCAGGTGGCCCTCTGGCGCGAGACGAAGGCCGAGGTCATTGCCGAGACACCGGCGCTGGCGCAGGACCGCCGGCTTTGCCTGCGCGCCGTCGTTCGGCACCTGATCGGCCGCCTCGTCTTCGACCTGATCACCGAGACCGAGCGGCGCATCTCGACACACCGCATCCGCTCCCTGGACGACGTGCGCGCCTGCCCTCAGGAACTGGCCGGCTTCTCCGCTGGGTTGGGCACTCGAAAAGAGGACCTGGAGCGCTTCCTGCACCTCAACTTCTATAGCTCACCGCGCGTCCGAAGCCACACGGCACTCTGGCAGGAGCGGCTGAAGGAGATCTTTCGGGCCTACCGCGCCGATCCCAGACTGCTGCCCGCCGACTACGTCCGGCGCATTGAACGGAAAGGCGAGGCACTGGAACGAATCATCTGCGATTACGTCAGTGGCATGACCGACCGTTATGCGGAGAAGAACTGGAAGCGGCTGTGCGGTGCGCCAGGCTTCTCCGCCTGACGCGTGGCGTGGACGTCCTCGTCCGCGACGATCGTCGGACGAGGATGGTCGCCCTACGTTCCCTCAACTTCGGCGATCGTCTCCTGCAGGGCTTTTTCAATCAGGTCGGCCGGTGGCGGCTGGATCAGGCCGCTGTCCATCAACGTCTGCACGGTCTTTCGCGCTTCCCCGATGTCGGCCTTGGCCTTTCGATACACCTCCTCGCGCGAGAGGGGGCGCTGGGCCAGGCCTTCGTGGACGGCCTGCATTGCGACGTCGGCCGCCTGCCGCGGATAGATCTCCACGTCATCCATCGTCGAAACAATGTGTTCGCTGTCCATGCCCTTCTCTTCCTTCACCCTGGCCAGGCAGCGCGCCGCGGCGATGGCCATCGAATCGCTGATGCGGGTGGCGTTGACCAGCAGCACGCCCTTCAGGATGCCGGGGAAGCCCAGCGAGTTGTTTATCTGGTTGGGGAAGTCGCTGCGACCGGTTGCGACGATCTCGGCGCCGGCTTCCTTCGCTTCGTGCGGATAGATCTCGGGAACAGGGTTGGCGCAGGCGAAGACGATCGCACGCTTGTTCATCCGTTCGATCCACCTTTTCGGCACCACGCCCGGACCGGACTTCGAGAGAGCCACCAGGACGTCCGCGCCATTCATGGCCTCTTCGATATTGTCGACTTTCTGCGGGTTGGTGGTCTGGCAAATCTCCCATTTGCGGTAGAAGCGCAGGTCCCACTTGACGTCGTCGCGGCCGGCGTGGAGGCCGCCTTTGGAGTCGAAGACGATGACGTTCTTCGGGTCCAGGCCGTCAGCCAGCATCAGGCGCACGATGGTCGTGTTCGAGGCCCCCGCACCGTAGAAAACGAATCGAGTGTTGTGCCAGTTACGTCCCGTAATCTTCAGCGCGTTGATCATGCCGGCCAGCGTGACGCAGGCGGTGCCCTGGGCATCGTCGTGCCACACGGGGATGCCGCAGTCTTGCAGGCGGTCCAGCACCGCGAAGCAGTTGGGCTGCTGGATGTCCTCCAAATTCACCGCGCCGAAGGACGGGGCCGCCATGCGGACGAACTCGATCAGCTTCTCCGGGCTGTGATCGTGCGACTTCCTGTGATCGAACGGGCAGTCCGGCTTGTGACAGTCCTGATAGGTGTGTGTGTTGATGCAGAGCGGCACAGCGGAGATGCCGCCGAGGTAGTACATCAGGAAGGCCTTGCCTTCCATGACGCCGAGGCCGCCGGAGGGCGTGCAGTCGCCGTCGCCGAGCACGCGGGTGGAGTCGGAGACCACGGCAACCATCTGCCCGCGGCTCGAAAGTTCGTAGCTGCGTCTGGGATTTTCACGGATGGCCGTCGAGATCGCCGAGACGCCCGGGGTGTACCAGACGCCGAACCAGCCAAAACCGTACAGACCTGCTTTGGGGACCATCTGTAACTTCCCGCCATAGAAGGCGTGGGCCGCAACAGAAAGCTTCTTGAGAAAGATCGTCTGCGCCCGCGCGACCCGGTCCTTGCTGAACGTGGCAGGAAACCGCTTGCTCAGATCGTCCAGGTTGAGGTAATCGGGAATGATCACAGCCATGCTCCTTTGCCGGCGGATGAAAAGAGTGCATCGTATCCGAGCTTCAAACATTTACCGCCAGGAGAAGGGAATGGCAACCGCACGTCGTATGGCGCGAACGTGTGGGTGGGCGCAGTCGGCAGGAATACAGGACGCTCCCGAAGAGGCGGCACCTGAATGAAATGGAGAAGGTGTGACGGCCCACTAGTGTTTTCCGGCATCGGATGGCGTGTCGTCATCTTCATCGTATGGTTGGGCCTCGAAACGTATCCCCACCGGCAATCGTATGTGGGTGATCTGGAAGACCCAACGCTTGACCGGCAAGGGCTGCACTGAACGAAGTTCGCGAAAAAGCGGTATCAGGAGGACGCAGGCCAGGAGCCGGCAGACAGCGGACGCAAGCAGCAGGTAAGAGAAGGCCGAGGCGAGGCCGGGTCTGATCTCATAGCGTGGGAGGAACGGAAAGAGCCATCCATCAGGCTGCATGGCCTGTAGGAGCCAGCCACCGGCCATCGATCCTCCGAACATGCCCAGTCCACAGACAATATTGAAGTAGGCAACACAGCGTGCCCGTTTGTGCGGGGTGACCGCATCGAGGATGTAGTTCCAGGACGAGAGGTTGAAGCCGGACCAGACGACGCCGGAGAAGAGATTGACGGCGACGAGGACGTATGGGTTGGCGGTGAAGATCCAACCCAGCGGGATGGCCGAGATAGCCATGCCTGTCAGGAAAAGCGTGCACTTGTTCCCAAAACGGTCGCTGAACCGGCCCCATAACGGCAGCATCAGGATCGAAGCCAGCGTGGCGGCCCCGCTCATAACGACCCATTGCGAGGTGCTGTAGTTCAGCTCGTATTTCCAATAGGGCAGGAAAAAGGGTCCGGCCACCTGGGCGCTGAAGTGCGTCAACGCGATGAAGACAACGAATTTGACGAAGTTCGATTCGCGGGCGCGGCGAATGAACTGAACGAATGTGAAGTATTGGTCGGGTTTGGGATTGTAGGGAGGGTCCTTCATGGACGCGATCTGGACATAGGAGTGCAGTCGGGCGACGCCAGCCAGGGCGAAGGCGCCAGCGAAGATGAGCAGCGTTAGGTCTTCACGGGCATCCTTTCGTTCCGCAAACAGGAACGCTCCGAAGACCAGCGCCTGCGCCACCAGCACCAGGAGCGAGGCATCCCGGCTGGACCGGGCGAAGTAGCTTCCCCGGCGTTGCTCCGGCACCAGTTCGCTGATCATGCTGCTGAACGGAGGATGGGTGAAACTCCCAGCGGCGAAGTAGACGCAAACGATCAGCGTGAAGAGGACGGGGATCCAGAGCGCTCCGCGATCCGTCGGTTCCGTCCGGGCGATGGCGAAGGAGAGGATCGCCAGCGGGACAAAACAGGTCATCTGCGTCAGCACGCCGCCCAGCACTAGGCCCTTGCGGTGTCCGTAGCGGTCCAGGCAGTTCGCGGCCAGCGCCTGGACAAGCGGTCCGAGCAGCATTGGGACGCCCGTCAAGATGCCAAAGAAGAACGTGGGCATCTCAATTTCGGCGGCAAAGAGGGCGAACGAGATCTCGCCGGCGCCGAACATGATGGCCCACCCCCACACCTGGCGGATGCCGGTGCGCAGGCTGGCTTCATCCACTGGATGCGAACGGCGTGAGGAGGAAAGGACAGGCTCGGTCACGGATGACTCGAAAGTACGGGCAACCGGGCGAAAACGTTCAGGCGCCAGATGCCGCGCCCAAAAGAGCGGGGCAGGCTGTACCTTGAGCCTGCCCCGCCTGAAGCACAGTAATGTGTGTGGAGGGCTACTCGGCCTCTTCCCACGCCTTCAGCCAGCTTTCCTCGATCTTGCCCGGCTGGCGATACGAGCGGCGAATGCGGAACTGACCGGTAGAGAGGCCCGACTGCGCATCCAGAACAGCCAGCACCTGTTTCTTCTGCTTGGCGGCTTCCAGGGCTGCGGGAATGGCGGCCAGGATCTGATCCTTCACCAGCCACCTCTCGCCCTTCTCGACCTTCTCGACCTCGGCACGCCCAAACTCCAGGCGTCCCTGGTCCTTAGTGTCCAGGAGGGCCAACTGATCGTCATCGCGGATCAGCATCCCGCTGAACGAGCGACCGTCCTTCAGCGTCACCCTATCGCAGGTCAGGTTACGGCTGGGGTTGTAGACGGGCATCAGGCCCTTCTTGGCCAGATCGGGCGAGGCAGACGCCAGTTCCTTGAAGTTCTTTTCGGTCGCCGCCGACTTGTCCATCGCCAGCGTCAGCTGCGCCTCGATCTGTTCGTAAATGTACGCCCAATCGACATCGTTCGCGTCCCAGACGCCCAGCAGGTCGAGCGCCTTGTCAGGCTCGATCGTGTGCGTCATCCCTTCGTCCTTGACGACCTTGTCCGGCTGCGCGGCATAGCGCTGCACTTCCTTGGCCGGTTCGGACTTGCCCAGTTCACGGAGCAACTGCGCCTTGTAGATACTGGATCGCCCGTCGTCCAGAATCTGTACCTCGACCCGTACCTTCTGGCCACCCACGTCCACTTCGATGCCCTGTACCGGCTGGCCCTGTTCGGCCACCGGCAGGCAGAACCGGATGGCGTTGATCTTGAGATTCTGCACCTGGGATGTCGAGTTGGTCACGCGAAGCGGACAGGCCCACAATAGCCGCTGAGCACCGCCGGGTGTGGCCAAGACTTTGGCCATGATCTGCGGGGCTTTGGGATCTTCCGGAATCGGGACGATTGTGTCCTGGTCCCACATCCATTCGTAGCGCCAATCCTTACTCAGGTAGAACAAGCGACTTCGATCGACATCGAACTCGTCGTCGTTCCGGTTGAAGGAGAGGACGAGGACGCGCCGAAGCTTCTCGTTGTACCGGTGCGCGTTGGTTAGCCCGTGAACGACCACCTTGAGGTCGGTGAAATCATCGTTGAAATCGCGCCACAAGGCGATGCCCCAACGGGTTTGACCGGGCTGGAACGTGGCTACAGGTTCGGGCGGAAGGGCCATCTTCCTGGCGCCACCTTCACCCAGCAACTCGGTCGCCAACTGGCTCACGGATTCGAGCGGCGGCACGTTTTCGGAAAGCAGCTTCTTGTCGTGCGCGCTGGTGGTGTCCGTCAACGGGCGGTACATGCTGTCCGCCACGATGCGATGCGGAAGAAATCCGCCCGTCTGATAGCTGAACGCGCCCTTGTTCGTAACGGCGACAAAGACCGGCATGATCAGACGGGGCTTGGTCGTGGTGTTCTTAATGGAGAAAGTGAATCCCCAATACTTGATCGGATCGCCGGCTTTGCCATCCACGACGATGTGCCGCGGATCATCCATCAGGAAGTCGGTCTTGTTCAACGACCACCGTTCGTGAACCTCGATGTCGAAGTCCTCGGTGCTCACTTCGTAAATGTCACGTACGGTCTTCCTTCTAATGACTTCCTGGATCGTTTCGGGTTGCTTGACTGCAATGGTCTCGCCGTCGATCGTAACGTTGTCCGTGGCGGGAATGGCGAGTTTGGCGTCTTCCTCTTCCAGGCTCTTTATCCGCTCGGCAATCTTCGCAAGCTCCTGCACTTCGAAGTCAGCCCGAGCCTGACGCACTTTCTTCTTGGCTTCCAGATACTCGTCGTATTTGGGATCAGACTTCTCGATCCCCGGCGGCTTGTTCTGCTGTTCGAGCAGCACGATTTCCAGCGCGGCCAGACGAGAAGCAGCGAAGACCACCGCCAAGACCAGACTCACATGAGGGAATCGCATGAGACTTCCTCCACAAGCCGAACACCGGACCAAGGCCGGTCGGCTCTGCTCCACCCGCTAAACCACTCAAGCCAAGAGACTGAAATAAGTTAGGGGGGAGAATGGGGTCTGTCAAATCTTTTTTGGGGAACAATTGCCTCTGGGGGATGAATCGGCGGGCACCATTTCCCTCTCTTAGAAGAGGGGGAAAACGACACCTGTGCCCTGACGAAATCGGTCTCGCACCCCCTCCACTCGTTCTTCTTGACTGGTGCACACTGGACGCGCAGTAATGCACATGTGCATTTTAACTAATCGGCTTTGCTGGAGGAGACCTCGCAGTTCCCACTGACACGGCACTATCTGGAACTGATTCGTTTGCGCCACCCTGAGAACTACGGCACGCTGGCCAAGCCGATACGGTGAGGAAAGGGGCTACTCCTCTTCCGTGTACGTCGCTTCCATTGCCGTCCGGAAGTTCGGGCTCTGCGCGAAGAACCGGTACGGGTTGCGCCAGACGGCCTGCTTGACCTGCTTGCGCGTAAAGCCGGTCTGCAGCATCAGGTGTGCGCACTTTGGTACGGCCAGCGGATCGGACCACTCCCAGTCGCCAGAGCTGTTCAGCAGAAGGCGCTCGATGCCGAAGCGTTCGGCCATGTCGCGGGCGCGTTGCGGCGTGCATTTCGTGCGCGGATACATCGTGATGCCGGCCCAGCAACCCGCGTCGAGCGAATGCTGCATCGTCTCTTCGGTGTTGTGGTCGATATCCACCAATTCGGGCCTGAGCCCGACCTCCTTGACCATCGCGATGATGCGCAGCGTGCCTTCCAGTTTGTTGTTATGCGGCGTGTGGATCAGTACGGGGACGTTGAACTCCCTGGCCAACGCCAGCTGTTCGCGCAGGACGGTCTCTTCGTTGGCGGTGATGTTGTTCAGTCCGATTTCGCCGATGCCGACGACGGTGGGACGGGTGAAGTAGGGCTTCAGGCCGGCGAGCACTTCCGTGGAAAGCGGCAGGTTGTCGGCCTCCTTGGGGTTCACGCCGATGGTGCAGAAGTGTTTGATGCCACGCTTGGGTGCACGGTTTTGCGGCTCCCAGGTGCTGATGTGATCGAAGTAGTCGAAGAACGTCCCGGCGTACTTGCGATCACTGCCGAGCCAGAAGGACGGTTCGACGACGGCCTCGATGCCGCAGATCGCCATCATCTCGTAGTCGTCGGTGGTGCGGCTGTACATGTGGATGTGCGGATCGATGATACGCATGGTGGTCTCCTTACGGGTCGGCCGAGGAGGGTTCAGGGGTCAGTGGTCATGGGTCAGACACGTCCGTCGTTCTGGTTGTCCACCGAGACGCTTGGTGCCATCCTCCTAATCTCCCCTAAGCGCAGCAATCGCGACGCCAATGGCAGGGCGATGATCAGGAAAAGCACTCTCTACAATCGGCGAGCATTGTGCAAGTTAGGATTCTCTTGGAAGGTCGGGGGCAAACCGTCCGCGGTGATGTCTTTGTAAGCGACAGCGGATGTAGGTTGGATGGGCAATGGAATCGGATGGGCTCCGCGTGGGGCAGATTAGACGTGTGTATCCAGAAGTACGTTGAGAAAGGGCTTGCAAGGTCGTTGGGAAACCGGTATTTTCTATGGAGGTAAATCACATGAACTTATCCTGTTTAATGCCAGTGCGCTGGCCGGAGCTGCTCCAGCGCGTCGGTCTGAAGACCTGTGTGGGACTCAGCCTGCTCGTGGGTCTGGTCGCCGGCGTGGGCCTGTTTACCTTCGGCTACGCGGAAGGGCTCTCCTATTTCTCCTCGGATCCGAAGGCTTGCGTAAATTGCCATATCATGCGTGACGAGTACGACTCGTGGCAGAAATCCAGCCACCACGCCCATGCCGCCTGCGTGGACTGCCATTTGCCGCACGACTTCATCCCGAAGATGATCGCCAAGGCGGACAACGGCTATCGACACTCGAACGCGTTTACCTTCCAGAATTTCCACGAGCCCATTCAACTGATTAAACGGAGTTCAGCGATTCTGCAGAAGAACTGCGAACGTTGCCACGCGGACTTCGTCTGCGAAATCCTTCAGCGCGGCCCGAACGAATCGGATCGCGCGAATTGTGTGAAGTGCCACATGAGCGTAGGGCATAGCTTGAGAAGGTAGGATTGCGGGCATCCTGCCCGACCTGTGCGGCCACGATGGCCGCGCCCCGTTTGACGTACGTGGGAGGCAAAAGATGAGCACCACCGAAACGACCGGCGCCACGACATCGAAGAAGGGCTTCCTGACGATCCTGGTCATCGCCTGCTTCCTCGTGGCGATCGTTGTGGGCGTCGGCGTCGCGTTCCTGCTGACAAACATCATCGAGCGCAAGACCGAAGCGCGCCACACGTTCAACTGGCTGGTTCCGGTGAGTGACGAAACCACCGATTCTTCCGAATGGGGCAAGACGTTCCCCAGCCAGTTCAATGGCTACAAACGCACGGAAGAGGCGACGCGGACGCGCTTCGGCGGACATGGCGGTAGCGACGCGATGCCGGACGAGAAGATCGAGAAGGACCCGTGGCTCAAGCGTCTCTTTGCCGGCTACGCCTTCTCCATCGATTACCGTGACCGCCGTGGTCACGCGTACATGCTATCGGATCAGGAAGCCACCAAACGCGTTACCGAGAGAAAGCAACCCGGCGCCTGCCTGCACTGCCACGCATCGGTAATGCCCGCCTATCGCTTTGCCGGCGACGGCGACGTGATGAAGGGCTTCGAAAAAGTCTGCGCCATGCCCTACGCGGAGGCGCACGATCTGAAGAACGAAAAGGGCGAGAAACTGGTCCAGCACCCCGTCGGTTGTGTGGACTGTCACGACCCCAGGACGATGCAGTTGCGTGTCACGCGTCCCGGTTTCATTAACGGCATCCAGGCCTTTTCCGACAGCGGGCAGGAAGCGCCCCAGTTGACCAGCATCAACCAGTATCGCGCAAAGAAGAAGAGCAACCCCGAACTGAAGTACGACGTTAACGCCATGGCCACACGCGCCGAGATGCGTTCCTTTGTCTGCGGCCAGTGTCACGTCGAGTACTACTTCAAGGGCGAAGGCAAAGTGGTGACGTACCCCTGGCACCAGGGCCTCAAGGTCGAGGATGCCGAAGCGTACTACAATGAAACGGGCTTCTCAGACTGGACGCACAAGGAGACAGGCGCCAAGGTCCTGAAGGCGCAGCACCCGGAGTTTGAACTGTGGATGCAGGGCGTGCATTCACGCAGTGGCGTCTCCTGCGCTGACTGCCATATGCCCTATACGCGCGAAGGCGCGCTCAAGGTCAGTGATCACTGGGTGCGCAGCCCACTGCTGAACGTGAACCGCGCCTGCCAGACCTGCCATCACTTCTCAGAGGAGGAGATGAAGGCGCGCGTGGACGTCATCCAGACCCGCAATTACCAGTTGATGCAGCGCGCCGCAAAGGCGATGACGGAGATGCTCGATGCGATCAAGACGGCCAAAGAGACCGGTGCGACTGACGAGCAGCTCGTGGCCGCCTTCGAGAAGCAGCGCAAAGGGCAGTGGCGCTTGGATTATGTGGCCGCGGAGAACAGCATGGGTTTCCACGCCCCGCAAGAGGCCGCACGGATCCTGGGTGAGGCCTGCGACTACTTCCGCCAGGGGCAACTCGAAGCACTGAAACTGACAAAACAGTAGAAGATCCGATCATTCATAAACGGGTCACCTGATCCGGTCGGCCACTTGCCGTGCGGTCTTCTCGATCGTTTCGGCGTTGGGCACGGGGGCGTAGGCCGGTGCGGCGTTTTCGTCGAAGGGGATCAGGAATCGTTTTGTCCAGTCCGATGTCTTCAGCCATGCGGCGACCAGATCCAGCCCTTCCAGGTGGTGGTGCCGGATCGCATCGCCCGCACGCGTCTGATAAAGCAGCGAAGCCTTTTCCTGCTCGGGAATCGGCAGCACGCCCACCACGAAGATCCGTTTCGTACCGGCTTGACGCAGGCGGTCCACCAGCAGATCTAGACCGCGTTCGAAATCGTAGCCGGGTGTCTGGCGAATCATGTCACCCGAACCGAGCGAAAGGACGGCCAGGGGCGGCAGCTTCCCGTTGGGTGTCGAACGGATCAGTCGATCCGCGGCGGCCAGGAGGCGAAAGATGTAATATCCGCGGTGCGGACCAGGCACGCAGAGATGCGACCAGCGGCCGTCCGGAAACTGCGCGGCCAGGCGCGCCGACAATCCCGCGGCGGCTCCCGGCGCGGAGGCCTCGGTCGGTTCCACCCACGGATCGCCCAGGAAGAGCGCCTCCTTCACCGCGTCCTTGCCGTCCAACAGCGGAAGATTGAAGCGCCGATACGCCGAATCGTCTTCGCGCGGAAGCAGGAAGACGGTCTCCTCGACGTTCGACGCTTCCTTTCCGGTGACGTAGACCAGCCGGTCCAGTTGTGCTTCCAGCCGGCCGTCCCAGTCCGCACGAGAGTGCAGCAGGCGAAACGCCCGCCGCCCCACCGGGATGCCGCCCACCTGAAGGATCACTTCGAAGAGCGCGGATCGCTCGCGCAGTGCGACCTCCAGGGCGCCCATCTCCAGGGGTAGACGAATCTTGCGCCGGCCGGTCAGGTCCGGCGTCGCATCCAGTTCGCCGGACTTGAAATCCATCGCTGTGCCCGAGCTGGACACCCCGGTCAGCCGCCACGTCAGGCGGAAAGAGCCGACGGGTAGCGGGTGCGGGAGTTCGGGACCCCGCGTGTGCCGCTGCTTGTTGATGATCGGGATGATTGGACTGAGCTGCGTTTCGAAGTGAAACTGCCCGGTCTCGTCGGGATAGATGAATCGGGCGGCCTCCTTGATGGTCAATTCGCCGGTCAACTCCGTGCGGTCGCGACCACCCTGCTCGCCGGTCGGGAAGAGCACCGCGCGACGGGTCAGGGTCCTCCCGTTCCGGCGCCATTCGATGTCGATCAATTGGCCCGCCGGGAGCCACGCACGCGCACCGGATGCGGGACCTTCGACCGGCTCTGTATCGGAGGAACGGAAGACCAGGACGCCTTCAGCCGAACCCGAACCGTAGGCGAGCACGTCCACCCACTCGCGTGCCTGTTGCAGGCCCTGCTGGACGCCCGTGCGATAAAACCCAGCCAGTTCGACGCCGATGAAAGGCGTCGCCACATGGTTCTCTTCCCGGGCCAGCACCACGGCTGGGAGTGCGCGCGGAAAGGCCTGTGCCGGGACGGCGATAAAGTCCTGTCGGCCCGGGGTCTTCCACAGCAAGTGAAGCCCCGCCTTTCCGCCCGCCTGCGCGTGGCGGATCGAAACGCGGTGGATACCCGCACGCAGTTCCGTCTGCCCCGTGAGACGGAAGGGCGGACGTTCCTCGTCTGGTGTGCCCGCCGTCAACAGGCTCGCGCCGTCGACCTGCAGGTCGACCAGGCCGAAGGTATTGACCGAGAATCCATAGGTGCCGGACACCGGCACGCGCAGATAGCCTTCGCAGACCGCCGCATAGTTCCTGTCGTTGGTGGGTACCGCGCCGTGGTCGGACCCGCGGTCCCTGCGCGGATTCTCCTCGAAAGGCGGGTCGCCATCGAGAAGCTGTCGACGTGACACGTCGCCGATCGGAAGGCCTCGGCGGATCGCCTGGTCCAGTTTCTCAGCGGTCAACCCCACGGCGTCTCTCGACCAGATCGCCGGGGTGGAGTAACCGCGGATCCGAACCGTCAAGGCGCTCGGTTCGTATGCCTGCGGACTGGTCTGTTCCGCCCGACCGTCCTTGGCGCCCGCGTACAGGCTATAGCATCGCCTCGCCAGTTTCGTCGGAAACGCGATCTCGATCTCGTTTCCGCCGCTCACGGGACGCATGAAGACCGGCTGGACCTGCCCCGACTCGTCCAACAATAGAACCTGTTCCAGTCGTGGCGTCTTGCCATCGTTCTCGGTAAAACGCGCCAGCGGAAGGTACAGGCTGGCGATCTCGGCTTCGGGCAGGATCTCGGTTGAACCGGCGGCAGGCGACGGTTCGACGCGCAGAAAGTAACGGACACTGTATTGGTCCGAGGCCCACGGTCGCAGCGCTTCCGGCATCGCGTCGCCGTCGGCCGCCCACGCGAGCGCCGTGAACACGAACACGGAGACGAACAGGATCGGGCGTCTCCGATGCAGTACCCCGGTGGCCAGGCTCGAATGGTTCATGGTGTTGTCGCCGGAGACGCCGGCCGGTTATCGGAGGACGTGGACGGTTCCGTACCGCCCTCCGGTCCTGGCTCGGGCGGTGTCCCGTTTGCCGCCGGCTCGGCCGCAGGAGAAGTCGTAGCGGGCGCTTCGCCCGGCACATCCACTGCGACGGGCGCAGCGGGCGGTTGTGGTGCCTCCGAAGGCTCGTGCGGCGGCCCCGCAGCAGGTTGGTCAGACGGCGTTGCGTCGGCCCCGGTCGCTTGCAGATCCTCCGCGCCGAAAACCGGCGGAGGTGGCAGAACGGGCGCGCGTGCGACGGGCGGCGGCGTACCTGCCGGCGTCAATCCGTGGATCGTCTTCTCCCAAAAGAACGGATCCCATCCGAGCTGCCACGCGCCTTTGCATGCGCCGATGGAGATGAGAATCCAGTAGAACGGAGCCAGGATCGCCTGTGGGAAGAGATCCCACATCCCGCGCACGCCGCACGCCACCAGATTCAGTAGGATGAAGACGAAATTGGCCAGGAAGAGCCCTATGACGATCGGATAGAGAAGTTGCGAGGCCATCGACCAGCGGTCGATCGCGTCGTACGCGTCGCGTGCCTCGGCGATGGTCATGTGCCCGCCGACGAGGTGTCCCGTCACGTTCCAGACCGTGGCCCCGGCATAGGACTCGTCGCGCACTTCGGTGTACTGGAGCTTCCACTCACGCACCGCATCGCGCAGGGGCGTGCCTTCGTTGTCGACTTCGTATTCCGTGACCCAATTCACCACCGGCACGCTTCGGAACGCGTCCATGCCTTCCGCCAGCGGCTTGTGAAAAAGGTAGGCGCAGCTCAAGATCCAGAAGGGCATGTTCAGGAGCAGCATGCCCGAGAGACCGCCCACCGTAATGCGGAACGTCAATGCGTCGCAAAGCCCGAACCGACCCTCGTGGTATCCGGTGCGCGGCGTCTGGCGAAACCGTTCCGCAAGCGCCATTAAACCCAGCACGCCGCTGATCAGCGCCGCGCCCAGACACACCCAACTGGCGATCGGACCCACCTTCTGCACGACGGAGGCGTCCAACTTCGTGGCGACATCCTGATCGATCAGCGACTTCAGCAGAAGCAATCCCGCCGCCAGCAGAAAGAACGGCAGAATACTGTCTCGCGTGTGGACCAGATGCGTCTGGATGTAGCCCTTCACCCAGCGACTGCGCTGGCGGATCCAGTTGCCGACGTGGCTATTGGCTTCCTCCCAGGTCGTGGAATCCAGGATGTGCGTCCGGTAGCCGCGTCGCGCCAGGCGCTCGCCCAGATCACAGTCTTCGGTGACGTTGAACGGATCCCAACCACCCACCTCTTTGAGCACCGAGGTGCGGAAATGATTCGATGTGCCGCCCAAAGGGATCGGCGTACCGAAGGCATGCAACCCGGGCAGGAAGAGATCAAACCACGTCGTGTATTCCAGCGTGAAGAAGCGCGTCAGCCAGTTATGCCGCGCGTTGAAGTAATTCAGTTTGGCCTGCAGACAGACGACCTTCTGCTGTCCCGCCGCCTCCAGCTTGCGGAAGGTATGCACGGCCTTCTTGAGCTGGTCTCCTTCCGGCTGGTCCTCGGCGTCGTAGATCACCAGGTACTTGCCACGCGCCTTTTCCAGACCCCAGTTGCAGGCACGCGGTTTGGTGCGCGGTTCGCCCTTCGGCACGCGCGGGCAGACCAGTACCTCAACACACTTGGGGAGGCGATCGAAGAACTCGTCCACCTTTCCGCGCGTCTGCGGATCGTCCTCTTCGAGCAGCAGCTTCACATCCAGTTTGTCGACCGGATAGTCGAAGGATGTGACCGCGTGGGCGATCTTTTGCGCCACTTCGGGTTCCTTGTACATCGGCACGAGGATGGTGAAGACGGGAAGGTCCTCCGGTTTCAGATCAGCGAGTTGTTCGGGGGTCGGACGATGTTCGTAGGGCCTGCCGATGGCGCGGAAGAAGAGCGCCAGGAAAACGGAGCCCAGTCGGTACAGGATGACCACCGCGTAGGCGATCGACAGTGCGAAGGTCAGCACCGTCAACCAGATCTTCTTGTCCCAGCAGTAGAAGACCGCCAGGCCCACGATGAGCAGGGCGTAGAAGGCGAGCTGGCGGATCGTGGTCGGAAGGTAGAACGGTCCAAGACGCAGACAGTGTGCAGCGCAGACGGACGAGTGCTGCTCCAGGAACCGGCGGGTCATGGGGTCGGAGATGTCCGAAGGGCGAATGTGCCTGATCCTCCACAAGGGACCCGCGGTTGAAGTGCCTGAGGTTCCTTAAGTAACAAACCACAGGGACAGAGTCCAGTCGCCTTGGTACTCCGATATGTGTTCGCCTTGACCGCGTCAGGAGCTACTATGTGCACATCGCTAAACTGACCGATCGTTAAACCGACAGAGCAAAGGAGCCCGGCGGTGCTGAAGTATCAGGTCCTCGTACGCAAGATGCATCTTTCCCGCGCACTCCAGGCCACGCTGGAGAGCGAAGTCACCGACCATCAGAAGGTCGCGCCCGGGCAGGTGCGCCGCCGCGATGACTGGTTCATTCTAACCTATCTGCGCGTCGTGACGCTGAAGAACTACGACCCGATTGGCGACACGCTCTCCGAGCAGGAAGTGAATACGCTTCGCGCAACGGTCTTCCAGCCCAAACAGGGCCGGTTGCTGGTGCGGGGCACCGCATCGGAGGTGAAGGAGATCGTGGGGTTCTTCGAGGCGCTGGCGCTCAAGAATGCCGGCAGTAAGCCGGGTACGGAGGACCAGATGGTCAACCTGGATGCGCTCTTCAAGATCGAGCCGCCCGAGGTGGATTTGAACCTGATCCTGGACAAGTACGAACAGCAGGGAATGGTGGCCGATGTCCGCAAGCTGCGACTCAAGGATGTCGAAGTCCGGTTGGGTACGATCAACCGGGCCGTGGTGAATACGAAGGATTACGGCGGTGTGAAGAAGATTCTTGAGCAACCGCAACATAACGCCTTAGGCATGGAAATCGCATTGCGAGAACCGGCCAAGACATTCCTCTTTGTCGACGTGGACGGCCAGGTGCGCATCACCTGCCATTCGGATGCGGACGACGCCGAGATCGCTAAGCTGGCGCTCGAGACGGCGAAAATGATGTAGCAGGACACTGGCTGCGCAAACGACAGCGCAGCCGGTGGCACCACGACAGACTGGACCCGATCGGGTGAAGGCTGGCGTGTGGACAGGCGCTCCGTATTGCCGCAGGACGTCGCGTGCCGGTTGGGTTGTTGTTCGGGTGCTACCGGCTGAACGCGCCGTGCCGTTCAGCTAGTGCTCCCAGGAGCCCAAACATGCTTCGTACCAGACGGATCGCCCTCGGATTCACCGGCGCTAGTGGCGCACGCTACGGCGTACGCGTGCTGCAGGAACTGCTCCGGGTGCCAGACATCGAAGTGCATGTGACCATCAGTCCCTCTGCGCGTGAGGTCCTGCGCCTCGAGGAAGGCATCGAGCTGGATCTGGCGCGTTTCGATCCGTGCGTGTTGGGTGTGAAAAAAAGCCGGTCGCTGGTTTATCACCATCACACGAACGTGGGGGCACCGATGGCGTCGGGGTCCTTCCGGCTGGAGGGTATGGCGATCGTGCCTTGCTCGATGGGCTGTGTGGGACGACTGGCCAACGGCATCTCCGGCGACCTGGTCGAACGGGCCGCGGATGTCTGCATCAAGGAACGGCGCCGGCTGGTCATTGTCCCCCGGGAAACACCCCTCTCGGCGATACATCTGGAGAATCTGTTAAAGCTTTCCCAGGCGGGGGTGACCGTCCTTCCGGCGGCGCCGGGGTTCTATGGCAAGCCCACGCGCGTCGAGGAGTTGGTGGATTTTATCGCCGCGCGCGTGCTTGATCATCTGGGTGTGGAGCACCGCCTGGGGCCGCGGTGGGGCGAGAAGTAGCGGCTCCTACGGCCGCTTAAGGTTGTGGGCCGCCTGGATCTGCTGGACGGCGGCTTGGATCTTGGCGGTCGTGTAGCCCTTTGAATCGAACGGCAGTTCCTTGTTGGCCGTGCGGGTCAGGCAGAGCATGTCTGGATCGTAGGAACGTCCGGCTACGAGGGTGAAGTTGTTCCCGCTGCGGGATTCGTACATCAGGATGTTCTTGGTTCGCGTGTCGATCAGGTACAGGTGCTCGTGGGTGTTGCTGTTGCCCACCATGGCGATCATGCCGTCCATGGAGGCGCCGCCGTTGTCGGCGTTGGCGACCGGCCCACCTCGTGAGAAGACGCTATAGCCACAAAGCAGCAGGGCTGCCAGTGCCGTGATCTGCCAGAAGCGCTGATGTCCGGATGGATGCATGGTCCTTGACCTCCAGAAAGTCGGGGCTGACCCCGATGGTTTCGGGGCGTTCTCGCCCCTCTGACCTTACGACGTATGGAGCTTGCACGATGGGACCGAAACCCGCCGCAAAAGGAGCCTCTTTCAGATCCTTGAGGACGAGGGGCAGAACGGGTGTTGTAGGAAGAGGTAGCACGCCATCAACGCGGCCGTTGCAGGGGCGTGTTTCAGAACGCGCCCCCGGTGCACCCCGGAATGCGATCCTCCCTCGAACCGTATCGGCCGCACAGGTAGCCTGCATACTCCTGCCGCACATCGCACTCATGACGGTCGCTGGATCTGCGGCACGATTGGTGTCCAGAGACAAGCGATCGCCGCGCACCCAGGAAGGTCTCCTTCGCCGTGAATTTCTTCCTCCATACCCGAAACCGTTCGCACACGGTGACCATGCTGGTCATCTGGACCGTGCTCTCGGTTGCCTCGTTCGTCGTGAACCTGCAGTTTCGCGAGCGCCTGCTGCAGTTGCCATCCGGGTGGACCGTTCCAGGCCTGATCGGTTTCCTGACCGCCATCCTGGCGATCGGCGAGTTGCTGGCCTTGGTGGCCCACGCATGGCTGGCCTTTCAGCGCAGACCGCCCGTTGAGGGCGCAATGCTGCGCCGCATTTTCGTCCTCACCTCGATCATCGCGGTCTTGGCCGCCGTCACGTACGGCATGGGCAAACTGGAAACGCTGGGCACGGCCGTGGCGGCCATCGGCGGGATGGTCCTGGGTTGGTCTTTGCAGGCGCCGGTCAGCGGTTTTGCCGCCTGGTTGTTGGTCTCGCTCAAACGCCCCATCCGCCCCGGTGACCGTGTGCAGTTTCCTAACCTGGGCCTTGTCGGCGATGTGCAGGACATCGGCCCGATGTACACGGTCCTTGACCAGGTGGGTGGTTCCGTCGGCAGCGAAGAGGCCGTGGGGCGTTACATCCTGGTGCCCAACGCGATGCTCTTCAGTCAGGTCGTCATCAATTACACCGTCACGCAAGATGCACCGTACATGCTCGATGAAGTCGTGGCGCGCATCACCTACGATTCGGACTGGGAAGCAGCAGAGAAGATCCTGATGGACGCGGCAACCGATCTGACTCGCGAAATCGTTGCCGCCACCAAGGAGAAGCCCTACATCCGTTCGGACATGTGGGACTACGGCGTCCTGATGCGACTGCGCTATCAGACGCGGGTGAAGGACCGCGCCGAGATCTCCTACCGCATCACCAAGCGCATCTTCGAGACGATTCAGAAGACGCCCAGCGTGGACATCGCGATCCCGTTCGTCTACTCCTACCGTGCGGG
>CAYSBP010000020.1:11838-24444 GCA_964429255.1 uncultured Planctomycetia bacterium | reverse complement strand
GGAGACGTAGACCCATGCCTCAGATCCCATCCGATGCGACGCCTCCTGCTTCCCGCCCCCGTCCTACCCCCCCGCCGCTGCTGCGCGCACCGTGGATCGCGCGGCGTTCCGCGGACACGAATGTTACGCAGATGCACTACGCGCGGCGAGGACTCGTCACGCCCGAGATCGAGTTTGTTGCCAGACGCGAACGCCTGGAGCCCGAACGGGTCCGCGACGAAGTCGCACGCGGCCGCGCGATCATTCCGGCCAATAAGAACCATCCCGAGCTTCAGCCGATGGGTATCGGCATCGCCTTCAACTGCAAGATCAACGCGAACATCGGCAACAGCGCCATCCGCAGCGACGAGCTGGAGGAACTGGAAAAGCTGTACCTCTGTCTCCGCTACGGCGCCGACACGGTGATGGACCTCTCCACCGGCAGCCGGATCAAGCAGATCCGCGAGTCGCTGCTCCGCTACAGCCCGATCCCGCTCGGCACGGTGCCGATCTACGAGTGCATCGAGATGGTCGACGATGTCACAAAGCTCAACATCGACGACATGCTGGGCGTGATCGAATCGCAGGCCATTCAAGGCGTGGACTACATGACGATCCATGCCGGCTTGCTGCTGGAGTTCATGCCGTTGATCCAGGGCCGCATGACCGGCATCGTTTCGCGCGGCGGTTCCCTGATGGCGCAGTGGATGCTGCACCATCACAAGCAGAATCCGTTCTACACGCATTTCGATGCGCTCTGCGAAATCTTCAAGAAGCATGACGTGGCCTTCTCGCTCGGCGACGGCTTGCGGCCCGGTTCGTTGCATGACGCTTCGGACGAAGCCCAGTTTGCAGAGCTGAAGGTGCTGGGCGAACTGACAAAGAGGGCCTGGAGGCACGACGTCCAGGTGATGATCGAAGGTCCCGGCCACGTCCCGATGGATCAGATCGAGATGAACGTGAAGAGGCAGATGGAGCTCTGCCACGAAGCGCCTTTCTATACACTCGGGCCGCTGGTGACCGACATCGCGCCGGGCTACGACCACATCACCAGCGCCATCGGCGCGGCGATGATCGCGTGGCACGGCACCGCGCTGCTCTGCTACGTTACACCGAAGGAACACCTTGGTCTGCCCGAGCCGGAAGACGTCCGGCAGGGGATCATCGCCTACAAGATCGCGGCACACGCGGCAGACATCGCGCGCAAACGGCCGGGCGCGCGTGAGCGCGACGACGCGATCTCGCACGCGCGCTACACCTTCGACTGGGAAAAGCAGTTCCAGCTCGCGCTGGATCCAGATCGTGCGCGCGAGTACCACGACCGGACGCTGCCGCAGTCGGGGCACAAGGTGGCCGAGTATTGTTCGATGTGCGGCCCGAAGTTCTGCGCGATGCACATCAGCCGCCAGGTTGAAGACTGGAACGCGGCGGTGAAAGCCGGCGCGGCGAAGCTGCCCGACGGCATCACGCAGGAGCATCTCGACAACATGCTCGCGGAACGGCGCAAGGCCGAACGCGCGACAGCTGAGGGGGAAAAAGACGCACTCAACGGAACTCACCCACCGGAGGGTAAACGCGTCGCAAAGGGAAAATGCCCCGCGAAGTGACCACTCGCTCCGTTCCCCGCCGATTGAGCATTGCGGGTCGTCCATATTTTTCTGAACAGAATTCTTGACACTTCTTGAGAAAAAACCTATAGAGTGTAGAGCGGCCGTTGAAACGGCCACTGAATCCCGTTCAGGAAAGGAGTTGGAGAATGGCAAAGAAGGCGAAGAAGAAGGTTGCGAAGAAGAAAGCTGCGAAGAAGAAAAAGTAGTCCTCGCTCTTTGTTCGCGTATGAACGCCCCGCTTGTAGCGGGGCGTTTGTATTTCACTGCTGGTGATCGCTTGACGTTGCACATGAAAGTGACTATAGAAGTCTTCACGCGACTGCGGAAACAGTCGTACTGATCGTTCCAGGAAAAGGAGTGGGAGAATGGCAAAGAAGTGCTGCGGTGGTGCGTGTAAGACGAAGGCCAAGAAGGCCACTAAGAAGAAGGCGAAAAAGAAATAGATGACGTTCTCACGTCTCTTCTGGCAAATGCCCCGCCTCACGGCGGGGCGTTTGGTTTTATGGGAATCCGGAATCGATCTCTCTTCCTGGCGCGGCCATGCATCCGGCCACTCATACCCAGGCGCCGAACAACTGCCGCGCGTTCGCTGTCGTCACCCGCGCGATTTCCTCCAGCGAACTCCCCCGCTCCTGCGCCAGACATTCGGCCGTGCGGACCATGAAGGCCGGCTCGTTCCGTTTTCCACGCCGCGGTTCGGGCGGCAGATACGGCGCATCGGTCTCCAACAGCAACCGTTCCGGCGGAAGGGCGCGCGCGGCGTCACGAACGTTCTGCGCCTTCGGGTAGGTCAGGATGCCGTTGAAAGCAACGTGTAATCCCAGTTCGATAGCGGCGCGTGCGTCTTCAACCTGACCGGTGAAGGAATGCCAGACGCCGCGCAACGCCTTCGCTCCCTGCGAGTGTCGGCTGCGCAGCATTTCCAGCATTTCCTTCTCCGCCGCGCGACAGTGGAGCACGACCGGCAGATCCAGTTCCACAGCCAGATCGAGTTGCAGCTCAAACAGCGGTCGCTGCTCCTCCGGCGTCGCCCAGTCGCGGTAGAAATCGAGGCCGATTTCGCCGACCGCCACGACGACCTTCCGGTTCGCGTCGATCAGCGAACGCAACCGCTCGAAGGTCTTTGGCGTGTATTCTTTCGCGCTGTTGGGGTGAAAACCGAGCGCCACACGAAGCTGAGGGCCGTGTGCGGGGAGATCGAGATACGGTTGCCAGTCACCTGGCGATGTCGCGACGGCCAGCATGGCGATGACGCCGGCCTCACTCGCCCGATGCAGGACCGCCGGCAGGTCGGACGCATAGGCTTCGTCCGGCAGATGACAGTGGGAGTCGATGAGTTCAACCAAAGCGCAGCAGCCCCGCTTTCTAAAACCGGCGACGTTGGGAATCGTCGTCACACTCGTGTCCGCCCTCGTCTACCCGGTAAACGCGCCCTCCATCACGCCTCCGTCCACAATTTCCCGACCGCGCGCCGTCAGCCAGACGACATCGAAGCGGCAGGAAGGCGTCGCACCACCCTTCTGCCGTTTGACCAGATACCACTGGGCCGCACGGATGATGCGCCGCTGCTTGGCCGGCGTGACCGTTTCCGCGGGATTCCGGTGTGAATGCGCGGCGCGTGCCCGAACCTCGACAAAGACCAGCGTATCGCGATGCCAGGTGACCAGGTCCAGTTCGCCTTGCGGACAGCGGAAATTCCGCTCCAGCAGCCGGTGCCCGCGTTCCTGCAGCATGCGCAGGGCGTACGCTTCACCCTTCGGTCCAAGTCGGAAGAGATCGCCCACGTGCGCGCAGCGTCCTTCGAGGAGTGTCTATGGCGCCAGGGACGTCCCGGCGTCTGTTTCAGAGAACTGCGCGTTGGCCGCGCCGACATCGAGACGAAGCGCCGTATCGTCCGAAAAAGCGAAGGAACGGGAGACGGACAGCGCGCCGAGCAGCAGGAAGAACAGGACCGCCAAGCCCACGCCCACCGCTTCGCAAACCTTTCCGCCTTCCTTACCCATAAAGCGAAGGCGGTACTGCATCGCTTCAACACCCAGACCGAAAACGACCCCCGCCACCGGCAGCGCCAGACAGAGCCCCTGATGGCCCACGGCGTCGCGTCCCGCGCCGGGCAGTGCCCAGGGCAACAGCATCAGGAGGAAGGACGGCAACAGCGTGCATGTGGGGCGCACCCCCATCGGCAGCCATGCGTGAAGGAAAACCGCCGCCAGCATCAGCCCCACCGCGATCCAGATGGCCGGGTCCTCAGGACCGGCCGGCGGAACGAACACGTAACTCCCGCTCAACGTCGTCGGAACCAGGAGACCCAACAGCAAGCGGCCGAGGAGCGCCAGTGCGCTCAGCGGTGAATCGTTCGCACTCCAGACCCATAGGCCGGACTGGGCTGAAAGAGCAGCGAAGGCGGCTCCTACGATGACGAAGCCCGCGGTTTTCAGCCAGCGGCTCGCCGCACCTTCGCGCACCCAGACGTATTGCGTCAGTGCAAGCACGCCGGCTATCGCACACGCCATGGGATGCGACAGCACTGCGACGACCAGACACAGCAACGAAAGGCTGTACCCGCTCCACGAAGACGCGGCCAGACGTCGCCAGTTCTTCCGATCGGATCCCCGGCGCACCATCAACCACCAAGCCAACACGCCGAAAAAGCTCGCCTGCGTGCACCCGCGCTGCGGGACGCAAGCCATCGACTCGACGTTCACCGGATGAAGGAAGAAGAACAGCGCGCCAAACGCAGCCACCACATGCCGTCCGGAATTGAAGGCGGCGTCCGCGTTGACCGACTCTTCGGCCGCGCTGAGCGGTGTGCCGCGCGGCAGCAGCCCCAGAACGATCCGGTAGAGAAACCACGCGGTGGCGATGTGCATCAGAAGGTTGACTAGGCGGAAGGACCACGCTACCGGGCCGACCAGTCTAAACTGGAGACCGGTCCTCAACTGCTCCAACGGGGCAAACCATCCGTTCGCGGTGTTGTCTCCGGCGGCACTTGGGCGGAAAATCGCCTGGAGGCCTGCCCCCAGATCCTTCGTGACTGGATTCGCCTGAAGAGATGCACGATCCCGATCGAGAAAGTCTCCCAGGAACGCCCCGGCCACCAAGGCAGGACTGAGGAAGATCAATAGCGCCGCAAACACCTCGGTCGCCCTGGTCCCGCTGGACGGCCGGACCGCATGGACGAGCAGGGTCGTGTCGTTGACTCTTTCGCTCATGGTCTCTTGTGGTGTAGCGTAGCTTCCCCGGGGTCCCTGCGCAAGGACCTGCCACCCTCTTGCGGCACCCCGGATTCCTGTTCAATTCAGCACATGGGGAAGTAGAATGCGGGTGCTGTCGGAGGGCCATGCCATGTCCCGGTCATGCCAAACGTCCACCGTCTCGGTGCTTGGCGGATTGCTGGTGCTCCTGCTGGCGTCCTGCTCGGTCGGTCCGCCACCGGCTTCGGCAGAGGACAAGAGTTCCCCTCCCTCGGCCGAAGGCGAATCCCGATCCGAAGCGGAGCCTGAACCGAAGACCTTCAAGGACATGGCCGTAGCGGGGCTCTTCTTCCCGGGCGACGCCAACGCATTGCGCAAGGAAATCGAAGGTCATCTCCAGCAGGCCCAGCCAGAGGTGAAGGGCCGCGTCCGGGCGTTGATCTGCCCGCACGCTGGCTATCAATACTCGGGCTCGGTTGCCGCGTACGGGTTCAAACTCCTGCAGGGACAGGACATTCGGACGGTCGTGCTGCTGGCGCCCAGTCACTACGCGCGTTTCGACGGTGCGGCGTTACCTGAGGTCGATGCCTTCCGCACGCCGCTGGGCATCACGCGCTTGTCGCCGCTGGTCAAGCAGTTGGCCTCAAGACCCCCCTTCGCTGTCAGCCCCGAAGCCCGGGTCAGTACACCCGAATGGGCGGCGCAGTCCCCCGTGCGACCGCGGGGCGCTGAAACGCCGCACACGTGGGAACACTCCGAAGAAGTGATGATTCCCTTCCTTCAGAGCGTATTGAAGGACTTCCGTCTGGTACCCGCGGTCCTGGGACGCGTCGACGAAGCCGAGCTGGCCGGAGCGATCCTGCCGCACCTGAACGCGCAGACGCTGGTGCTGGCCAGTTCCGATCTGAGCCACTACCACCCTTACGAGGATGCACAGAAACTGGACCGGGCCTGCGTGGAGGCCATCTGCGCGATGGACTTCGCGGCCATGGCGAAGCAGGAGGCGTGCGGAAAGGGTCCCATCCTAACGCTGATGCACCTGGCGAAGGCCAGGCGGTGGACGCCCGTGCTGCTGGATCTGCGCAACAGCGGCGACACCTCGGGCGAGAAAGCGCGCGGCGTGGTCGGCTATGCGGCCATCGCGTTCGTCCAGGAAGGTAAAGAGGACGCCCAACCGCAGGGGCGGTTTACGCCCGACGAGCGGACGGGCCTGCTGAAGATGGCGCGCCTGAGCCTCACGGCCGAAATCCTCGATGAAAAGCCGCCGGTGATCGAAGCCCAGACGTTACCGGCCAAGTTCCGCGAACCCAAAGGCTGTTTCGTCACGCTGACGCTGGGCGGCGAACTGCGCGGCTGCATCGGACACATCTTTCCCACCGAACCGCTGTACAAAGCCATCCTGGAGAATGCCATCCACGCCGGCACGCGCGACCCGCGGTTCCCGCGGGTGACCGAGGATGAACTGAAGCAACTGCATTTCGAAATCAGCGTGTTGACCGTGCCGCAGGAACTGACGTTCGATTCGCCCGCGGACCTGTTGGTCAAGCTCCGCCCGCACGTCGACGGCGTCGTGCTGCGCATCGGGCACCGGTCGTCCACCTATCTGCCGCAGGTGTGGGAACACTTCAAGAAGAAGGAAGACTTTCTGAATCACCTCTCGCGCAAGGCCGGCCTTCCGGAAGACGCATGGCGCGGAACGGGCGTCACCGTGTTGACCTATCAGGCGGAGGCGTTCGAGGAGCAAGACCGCGTCAGGGAATAACTACAGCGCCGCCAGGAGCCGCTCGATATCGCTTTCGTCGTTCCACGCGTGCACGGCGGCGCGCAGGCGGTCGCCGCGCGGTGTCAGGATGACCTTCTTCGCTTCCAGATCGATCGCCAGTTTGCGCGCGTCGCGGCCTGGAATGGAGAACGAAACGATTCCGGACCACTCGTTCTCGCCTTCCGCACGAGTGACCTGGGCTCCACGCGAGCGAAGCCGCGCGACCAGCTTCTCCGTCAGCATGCGGACCCGTTCGGCAATGTGCGCCACGCCGGTCTTGTTGATCAGCGCCAGCGATTCGTGCAACCCGTACGCATTCGTGGTCGGCAGTGTACCGCACTCGAACCGGCGGGCCGTGTTGGCCAGCGGCTGATCTTCCAGGTCGAAGCGCGCCGGTAGTGCGGCGGACCACCAACCCAGCGAAATCGGCCGCACGCGATCCTGCAGCTCGCGCCGCAGGTAGAAGACGGCTAGACCTTCCGGTGCGCATAGCCACTTATGTCCGTCGGCGCAGGCCGCATCGACCTTGGCGGCGACCACGTCCAGCGGCAAGACGCCCAGCCCCTGGATCACGTCGACACAGAAGAAGACGCCTCGCTCGCGGCAGAGTGCACCGATGGACGGCAGATCGGCACGGAAACCGGTGCTGTAGTTCACCCACGACAGAGCGACCAGTCGCGTGCGATCGTCAATCTGTTGATCGACGTCCTCGGCCGTGAAGCGGCCTTCCGCGTCGGTCTCGATGCGGCGGACCACCACGCCGCGCTCGCGCAGCGCCAGCCACGGGTACAGGTTCGCGGGGAACTCGCCGCGCGGCAGCACCAGATTCTCGCCGGGCTTCCAGTCCAGTCCCGAGGCAATGGTGCTCAGGCCTTCGCCGGTGTTCTTCAGCAAGGCAATCTCGTCGGCCGTCGCGCCGGTCATCTGGGCGGCCTCGTTACGCACGGCATCGTAGGTCTGATACCACTCGCGCCAATTCAGCGACCCCCGATCGCGCATCTCGGCTACGTGCCGGGTCATCGCATCGGCCGCGCAGGTGGAGAGTGGTGCCGTCGCCGCCCAACCGAAGTAGGCGTACTCCTTCAGTGCGGGAAAGAGCGCCCGCAGGGCGGGCCAGTCGGGGGAGAGGTTGGTTTTCATGGCCCGGAGATACTACCGCAGAGCGACGGAAGTGAAAAGCGGCGTTGCGCAGATCGTCCGACCGATCAGTCGGACCGGGCGGGAGGTCGCGGTCCGGGCCGTTTACGGGAAATCAGCGATTCGTAGCACGCGGCCACCTTCTCAAAGACCCGTTGCTGGTCGAATTCGCGGGCGGCCTTCCCGCGCGCGGCTCGGCCGAGGCGCTCACGGAGCGCCGCGTTGCTCAGCAGGCTTCCGATCGCGCCAGCGAGCGCCGGCACGTCCTTGACGGGGACCAGGAATCCCGTCTCGCCGTCGGCGACCGTCTGCCGGCAACCGCGGATCCGTGTGGCCACCTGCGGCAGCCCGCAGGCGGCACCTTCCATCAGCACGCGTGGAAAACCTTCGCGGTGCGAAGGCAGCACGTTCACGTCCATGCAATGGTAGAGCTCAGGCAGGTCGTCGCGGTCCTGCAGAACGGTCAGTTTCCCTTCGGGCAGGCCCGACCGCTCCGGTGTCCATGCGTCGCCGGCACGCTCGCTGGTCAGGCGGTGGCCGATGGCCAACAGATGCAGTGAGGGGTGCTTCTGCAGCAGCTCACGTCCGGCTGCCAGGAATTCAGGAAAACCCTTCTCGGCCACGAAGCGCCCGCACATTCCGAGCACCAGCGCATCCGGCGGGATGCCCAGCTTGCGACGGTACTCCGCGCGCGCGGCGCCGTCCAGCACGCCCGGCCGGAAGCGCTGCAGGTCGATGCCGTTGCCCAGCAGCGAGATCTGTCCTTCGCGTGCGATCCGGTCGCGCAGCGCCGTCTCGACGTCTTCGGGATTCTGGCAGAGGATGTGATCGGACTGGCGCGCCGAAAAGCGCTCGATACTGACCCACAGGCGCCGCTTCCACCAGCTCATTCGTTCGTGATGATAGAACCCGTGCAGCGTCTGCAGGACGATCGGCACACCGGCCTTTCGCGCTGCCCACTGGCCGACGACGTTGCCCTTGGGCGTATGCGTGTGGACGATCTGGAAGCGTTCCTTCCGGCAGAAGTCCGCGACGAATCGCGCCGCGCGCCAGTCGGACAGCGGAGCGATCTCCCGCGTCAGGGGCAGCGGCGTCCACGGAAAGCCGTCTTCGTCGCGCAGCCGCCGCGCCAACGGCCCGTCGATGCTGGCCGTATGGATTTCGTAGCCCTGCCCGCGCAGGTAGCGGAGTTGATCCCGCAGGATGGGGAAGAGCATGATGTCCGCGGCCGAGAGATGCAGCACGCGGATGGGTTCTGATTCTCCCGTCATGGCGGAGATTGTATGGGGCCAACGGGGCTTTGCATGGGGCAAAACGGTATCCCGGTCAGGCCGTCGGTGGCGTTGACGCACTTCGGGTTGATCACCTCCTCACACGCGCACGGCTGCTTCATCTGGCCGCCGAGGTGTGGCAGACCCGGCGTCTCGCGCACGTTGTTCTCCAGACGCAGGATTTCCTAGGAGCCTTCCCATGGATCGTCGCCGATGCGATGCTTCGGCCGGGCCTTTCCTTGACGATTCCAACAAGAATTTGCACAATTGTGGCAGGGTCGTACCAGGTAGCCGCGGCGGACACGGAGCGCACAGCGATTGTAACGAAGAACCGACACAACATTCCTGATCGGTCGTTCTCCGTGTACGCTGTATGCTCTGCGGTCAGCAAAGAAATGAGGAGTTATCATGCGCACGCTTTCGCTCGACGGGACGTGGGACCTGATCGAGCGGTCTCTCGCCGAAGACGTTCGGGCCTTCGGCGTGGCGGCCATAGCCAAACCGTCGTTGCAGGCCCGCGTGCCGGGCGACGTCAACGACGATCTGATCCGCGCCGGTCGCGTGCCGGAGCCGCTGACGGGGATCAACTTCCACGAGTTCGAGTGGGTGAAGAGGCGCTCATGGTGGTATCGGCGTTCCTTCCGTGTGCCCGCCGACTGGCCGGCTGGCGACGCGCTGGAGCTCCGTATCGACGGGTTGGATGTCTGCGCCGACATCTGGCTGAACGGAACACACCTGGGGGTCCAGCGTTCGGCCTTCTATCCGTTTGTCTGTGACGTTTCGAAGGAGATCGTGCGCGACGATAACAACGTCCTGATCGTGCGCGTCACGACCGGCGCCGAGCGCGTGCCGGACAAGAACGACTGGCCGCTCCTGCAGGCCGTGCCGACCGAAGGCTCGCGAGGCTACCCCGAACGCGGCAACCACAAACGCGTCTTCCTCCGAAAACCCGCCTACGTCTGGGGCTGGGACTGGACGCCGAACCTGCCCACCTGCGGCATTACGGGCCACGTGGAACTCCGCTCGCTGGCCACTACCGAGATCCTCGACGTGTCGTTGGTCGCGACGCTGGATGGCACGTCAGCCGACGTGCGTGCTACCGTCGAACTGGATCACCGCACGCTGACCGACACGGCGCGCGGTACCGTGGCGCTGGAACTGTCCGATGAAGCCGGTCGGTCCTTCCGCGCCGAAGCCGCCGACACGTTGATCCGCAGCGGCGTGAACTACATTAAACTGACGCTGCATATTCCGGACGCGAAACTGTGGTGGCCGAACGGCAGCGGACCGCAGCATCGTTACACCGTGCGCACCCAATTAATGATCGGCGAAAAGGCCGTCGACCATCCTTCCTTCAAATGGGGTCTGCGGACGGTGGAACTGGATACCAGCCCAGGCCGTTTTGCCTTCGTTATCAACGGCGCGCCCATCTTCATGAAAGGCGGCAATTGGATCCCCTGCGATTCGCTCTACGGACGCATCGCACCCGAAAAGGTCACGCGCCTGGTCGAAGAAGCGGCTGAAGCCAACTTCAACATCCTGCGCATCTGGGGCGGCGGGCGCTTTGAGCTGGATGCCTTCTACGATGCCTGCGACCGGTGCGGCATCCTGGTCTGGCACGACTTCATGTCGGCGTGCGCGCCGTTGCCGGCGGAAGAAGAATGGTTCACGCGCGAGTTCATGGCGGAAGCCGAGTACCAGATCCGCCGCCTGCGCAACCGCGCCTGCATGGCGCTCTGGAGCGGCAACAATGAAGTGGGTGGCTGCTACTACTGGTTCAAAGACTTCTCCGAGCACCGCGATCCGGCGTGGCCGCTCTACTTCAAGCGCCTTCCGGAACTGGTCGAACGCCTTTCGCCGCACATCCCGTACTGGCCCACCTCGCCCTATGGCGGAGTCAACGGCGTCGGCTCGCCCACCGAAGGCGACGACCACCACTGGGTCGTGATGCGTCCGGACAAGCAGTTCTGGTCGACGCCGGAGTACTGGGACGGAAAAGAGATCCCGATTTTCAATTCGGAGTACGGCTACGGCGGACCGTGCTCGATCGAGAGCACGCGCCAGTACCTCGGCACGAACCAGCCGGATCTCTTCAGTGAAACCGTCCGTCAGCACACGAATACCTTCTACGACATCCCGCGCGTGAACTGGTCGATCGAGCAGCACTACCGCGATACCGACCAGCTGCCGCTGCAGGATTTCATTCTGCTGGGCGGGCTCTGCCAGGGGCTGAACCTGGGCTATTCGCTGGAGAGCCTGCGCGCCAACGAACAGTCGATGGGCGGCATTTTCTGGATGTACGACGATGCATGGGGCGAAAACGGCTGGACCATCATCGACTACTACCTGCGGCGAAAGGTTTCCTACTACAACGTCAAGCGCTGTCTGGCGTCGCGCAGGCTGGTCCTGCGCCGCGGCGGGCAGGCCTTTGGTGGCGCGGCGGATGAAGTCCTGCTGATCGCGCTGAACGACACGGCTGAACCCGTCGAATGCTCCGCGCAACTGGGTTACGTATCCTACGATGGCACGGTGCGTGAACTCCGTCTCGTCAACGCTACGATCCCCGCGCGAAGTAAGACCGTTGTCGGTCGGGTGACCGTCCCTGACGAAGCGCGCTTGCAACTGGGCACGATCGTCGCCATTCCGAAGAGTGACGGGTTCGAACCGGCGACCTGGCGCCACTGCCGCTTCCGCCAGGCGGGCATCCCGAAGGCTGAGCTGAAGATCGAAGGCACGCGCACCGACGGTGCCGATCTGCTGGTCACGGTCAAGAGCGCATCCTTCGCGCATGCGGTGCACTTCGATCTGCCGGGTGATGTGCGCCTGTCGGATCACTACTTCGACCTGCTGCCGGACGAGCGGCGCGAAGTGCGCATCTACGGTGCTGGCGGCCAGGCCTCACTGCAGCTGGTCGCGAGCGCGTTGGGCTCTGAAACAGCGGAGTGACGCGATGTACCCGCGCACGACCTGGTCCTGCGTGCTCTCGCGCCACACGTCGTCGACCTCTACCAGCACTTCCATCTTCCGCAAACCGACCGGCATCTCGCCCTGCGGGTATCGCGATCGGTTCACGCATCGGTCGTGAGAGGATCGGGGGGGTGAGACGGGAGGCCGAGAGGCCGTTTCTTGTCACACTGCTCAATTTCAGACATCGACGTCTCCGTCCCTGTTTTGAAACTCCGCATCCATTAATTCCTAACTTGTTGTTTAAAATAGGGATACATCGAAGACCGCGATGGGATTCAAGATTGGCCTCGGGCTTGCCGTAACAGCTCCATTGTTCTGTCCGATTGGTCAGGATTGGGCATAGTGTAGCGGAATGAATGGGGAGGATGCATGAAGCTCATCGAGGCAATCATCCAGCCGTCGCGTCTGGAGTCGGTCAAAGAAGCGCTCAGCCAGGTGGAAGTTGTGCGCTTGACCGTCTGTGACGTGCAGGGCTTTGGCCGGCAGAAGGGCCGCACGGAGATCTACCGCGGTCACGAGTACACCGTGAATCTGTTGCGCAAGGTGAAGCTGGAAATCGCGGTAAACGAAGATTTTGTCGAGCCGACGATTCAGGCGATCGTACGTGGCGGCCGATCGGGTGAGGAAGGCCAGATTGGCGACGGCAAGATCTTTGTCCTGCCGATGGAGGATTGCATCCGGATTCG
>CAYSBP010000020.1:8313-11738 GCA_964429255.1 uncultured Planctomycetia bacterium | reverse complement strand
ACGCCGGTTTCCGAGCTGACCGAAGACGTCTTTAAAGACGGTCTCGGCTTTGACGCATCGTCGATCCGCGGCTGGGCGCACATCCACGAATCCGACATGCTGGTCATTCCCGATCCCGACACCGCCTTCATCGATCCGTTCTTCAAAGATCCGACGCTGGTCTTGTCCTGCAACATCCAGGACCCGATCACGCGTGCCGACTACCCCAAGGACCCCCGCAACATCGCACGCAAGGCGGAGAATTACCTGAAGTCGACCGGCATTGGTGACACCGCCTTCTTCGGTCCTGAAGCCGAGTTCTTCATCTTCGATTCGGTCCGGATCTACGGCAGCACCAATCAGGCCGGGTACGAGATTGAATCGGAAGAAGGCCACTGGTCGTCGGTGAAAGCGAGCCTGGGACACGACATCCGCCCGAAGGAAGGCTACTTCCCCGTCCCGCCCATGGATTCACAACAGGACATCCGCAACGAAATGATTCTGACAATGGAGGCGGCCGGCATCCAGGTCGAGAAGCAGCACCACGAGGTCGCCACCGCCGGACAGGCCGAGATCGACATGGTCTTCGACAGCCTCGTGCGCATGGCCGACAAACTGATGCTGTACAAGTACATCTGCAAGAACGTGGCCAAGAAGCACAACAAAGTCGTCACGTTTATGCCCAAGCCGCTCTTCGGCGACAACGGCTCCGGCATGCACACGCACATCTCCATCTGGAAGGGCGGCAAGCCGCTCTTCGCCGGTTCGGGTTATGCGGGCCTTTCCGATACCTGTCTGCACGCCATCGGCGGCATCCTGAAGCACGCGCGAGCGCTGGTCGCGATCACCAGTCCGACGACCAACAGCTACAAACGTCTGACGCCGGGCTTCGAGGCACCGATCAACCTGGCGTACAGCGCGCGCAACCGGTCGGCCTGCTGCCGTATCCCCATGTTCAGCCAGAACCCGAAGGCCAAGCGCATCGAGTTCCGCTGTCCGGACCCGAGCTGCAACCCGTACCTGGCCTTCTCCGCGCTGCTCATGGCCGCGTTGGACGGCATCCAGAACAAGATCGATCCGGGCAAACCGCTCGACAAGGACATCTACGATCTGCCGCCGGAAGAGCTGGCCAAGGTCCCCAACACGCCGGGCAGCCTGGAAGAGGCGCTGAACTGTCTGGAAGAGGATCACGAGTTCCTGCTCAAGGGCGAGGTCTTCACGCCCGAGGTGATCAACACCTGGATCGAGTACAAGCGCAAGAGGGAAGCCGACGCGGTCCGTCTGCGCCCGCATCCGCACGAGTTCTACCTGTACTTCGACATGTAATCCCGACAAACGTCGGTCGGTCATGTCCGACGGTACCGGCCGAGCTACGATTGCGGGCACGATGAGCGGGCTCGCGCCCCCTCTCGCCGTACCGCGTGCGGTCAGGCCGGACCGGCTCGCTTTCGCACATCACCGACACGTTTGGTCAGGCCGTCGCGGTCGAACTGCTCGACCAGCGGCATCACATACTTGCGGTTCATGCCCAGTTCCTGGCGGATCTCCGATACCGTCAACTCGGGCTTGCGATCAAAAAGCGCCGCGATCTTCTGCCAGGCGGCATCGTACGCCTCCCGCAGGAGGTACACCTCCGGAGCCGCTTCGACGATCTTGTCCGCATCAAGAAGATAGCGGAGCACTTCGCGCAAGGGCTGCGGCTGAAGCTGTACCGACCGTCCCACCTCGTCCCGAAACGGCGGCATCAGACCGCCCGCCCGCAGGACCTCCTCGACCCTGCGGGCGTGTTCCGCCCAGCGCGCATCCAGTTTCCGCTCGCGTCCTGCCAACCGGACCTCGTTGCCTACGCAGGCGACCGCGTTGCGTTTCTCCAGGAGCGCCATCAGGTCGTCGAACCAGGGGAGTCCTTCCTGCGCACCCAGGTCGCGCTCCAGGCGCGCACGCAGTTCCGGACGGGGTATCCCGCCCAGTGCCGGGTGCGTCTTGAAGAAGGCTTCGAGCGTTTCGCGGACCGTCTGCGTCAGACGATCGAAGACGCTCGTAGCCACAAACAGTTCGCCGGGCCGAAGGGCAACCGCGCGTCGCGCCGTCTCGAGGCCCGCGATGATCGAAACGACCTGCTCCGTCAACAGGCCGATTTCGGCGCGAAGCTCGCTGAGCGTCTTCGGTCCCGGTGCGTGGGCCAGCACCTGCGCAAGCAACTCGGCCGCATCGCCCAGTCGGGCACGACGCGCCTGAAGGTCCCCCAACGCCTCGGCGCTGAAGCGTTTTCGTTTCACCGGAGCCACATCCAGGATCTGTCCGCCGCCGAGCGTGACCAGTGGTGACTGGTGGCGCAGGATGTAGCGGTCGCCGGGAATCAGCACCATGGGTTCCTCGAGAATCACCTGGACGAAGGTTTCACAGCCGGGCGGTACCTGCTCGTGTTCCAGCAGGAGCACCTTGCCCATGATCTCGGCGGTCCCGGCCAGGAAGCGCACCGGCGCCCGGTGTTTGAGCGGGAAGGGCGCGTCCGCCAGGTGCAATAGATGCGCTGCGACCATGGTGGTCGGGTGGAAGATACCGGGCGTAACGGCATTCATCCCACGGATCACCGTGTGTCGTTCGATGCCCGTCACGTTGATGGCCACCGAATGCCCCGCATGGGAACGCTGGATTTTGCCGCCGTAGGCCTGTAGGCCCTTGACACGGCACTGGAGCCGGGGCGGCAAGATCTCGATCGTCTCGCCAACGGCCAGCGTGCCGCTGGTACTCACGCCCGTCAGTACCGTGCCAAAGCCTTCTTTTACGAAGACGCGCTGGATGAGCTGGCGGAACGGCCCGAGACTGCTGCGGCGACGCAGACCCGAAAGAGACCGTTCCAAGGTGGCACGAAGCGTTTCGAGACCTTCCCGGGTGACGGCCGAGTAACGCAGGACCGGCTTGCCTTCCAGGCAGGTGCCGACGACCAGGTTTCGGATTTCGTCCTCGACGATATCCGTCAGCTCCTTCTCGACCATGTCGATCTTCGTGATCACGGTCAGACCGTCGGGGACACCGAGGAGTTGAATGATCTGAAGGTGCTCCCGCGTCTGCGCCATCACCCCGTCGTCGGCGGCCACAACCATCATAACAAAGTCGATGCCCGTCGCGCCGGCCACCATGTTCTTGATGAAGCGTTCGTGTCCCGGCACATCGATGATGTTCACGCGCAGGCCGTTGGAGAGTTGCAGCGGAGCAAACCCGATATCGATGGTGATGCCGCGTTCCTTCTCCTCCTTCAGCCGGTCGGGATCGATGCCGGTCAGGGCCCGGACCAGCGTGGACTTTCCATGATCGATATGTCCAGCCGTACCCAGGACGACGTTGAAGATGTGTTCGGCTTCTGCGCCGGACGTCGGCTCGATTGGCATAGGCTACTCAGATTCGCAACTGAAGGTCAGCGGGTACTTGGCCGTACGGGCCAT
>CAYSBP010000020.1:0-8213 GCA_964429255.1 uncultured Planctomycetia bacterium | reverse complement strand
ACGGGCCATCCGTACCTCTGCCGTGGTACCGACTGCGGAGCGCTGTTCCGTCTCAGAAGACAGAGCGGGAACATCTCCAGCGGGAGGCTTCGGGCTCGAATGAACCGGATCCATGCATTCACTATCCACGGTGCGGAAGCGGAGCGCAACCGCATGCGGGAGTAAAGTTCTTTATTCGCTCATATCCAACTGGATCGTTTCGGCGGCGCGGGTCTTGCGTTCCTGCCGTTGCGAACGGAAGAGCTCTTCGGCCTGCGCCTCGAGCGTGGCCGCGCGGGTCTGGTCCACGGCGCTCAGACCGGCCGCGCCATCGTGCTTGATCAACCGCGCGAGCCTCACGGCCTCCACGCCCTGCCCCACCGCCAGCGCGACCTCGAGCTGACGCAGTCGAAGCGACCAGTAGGTGGCCGGCGTGAGACGCGCTTCGGCCCCGGAAGCCCTCAGCAACGCGTCGTACTGAGACAACGCGGACGCCCAATCCTTCTTTTCGTATGCGGCGTCAGCCGCACTCCGCAGCGCCCGTGCTTGAACGGCTTCCATGCGATCCGCAGCCGACCCGTTCACCGAGAGCGGATACCGTGTATGGAAGAGTTCCAGAACGTCGCGCGCCCGATCCCACTCGCCCCGGTCGACGTGGATGCGGACGCTGGCCACATGAGCGGCCTGACGCAGACCTTCCACCTGCGTTCGCACCGTGTCCGGCAGTCCAGCCACGGAGAACGAGCAGATGCCGGCCAGCATCTCCAGCGCCTCGCTCGCCCGTCCTTCGTCAGCCAGCGCCAGTGCACGTCCGTAGCGCGAGGCCAGTCCTTCGACCGACCCGTCCATCAAGGCCGCAGCCCGCTCAAACAGCGGCGGCAGCGGCTCGCGCGCCATCGTTTCGGCTTCGTCCACCTTTCCCGCCTGCTCCGCATGAGCCCGCAGCGCCCACGGCCGATAGAAGTGCGCCAGCAGCATGCCTTGCTCAACCGGCGTCAGATCCTTCAATCGGAAGGAAACAGTAAGTTTTGGGGGCGCATAGCTGTCCAACCCCGCCGCAACGCCGACATCGGTGCCCAGATCCTGCTGACTCCCGGCCAGCGCCTCGTGGAACGCCACGGATGCGGCCAGGAAAGCCCCTACCGCATCGCCCGGAGACCGCACCTGCAGGCAGCGACCGCGCTCGTAGTGCGCCAAGCCTTCAATCGTGCGACCGAGCCAGCGCAGTTCACTGGAAACCGGCAGCCCTTGCGCCGCCGCCCGCAGCGCCTGCTGCCCCCGACTCAACTGTGCGGCACGCGCAGCAGCCTCGTCGATGGCCTGCGCCTTGGACAGCACGTCGAAGGCTTCCTTCATGGAGGCCGCCACGTTGGCGCCCATCGACACCCGCTCCCCCAGCAATCCGGTGCGCTCTCCCAGCCCCCTCCAGTCGAAGGGCGGGAGGATCTCGAGCAACGCCAGGCCCGGCGGGGAGACGCCATCCAGCCCGTGCCACGGTTCGCGGTGGCTGTCCATCGCTTCCCAGTCGTCGAACTCCTGCAGCGCAACCGGCAGGCGACCGGCCGCAAAGGTTACGCGACGACCTGCACCGACTGGAAATCCATTCGGGTGCTCATTCGTGTGAATGTAGACCGATCCGTGGAAAACCGTGACGCAAGCCAATGCCGTGGCCGGCCGGGGTTCGGGTCTCTCCGGCATCCAGGCCTCGGCCCACGAAGGCCATCGGACCTCGTGCGGCGTGACCATCCAGAACTCGAATTCCGTATCCTGCTCCACGCGGAGGTGCCCGTAGGCAGTCCGTACGATGGCATTGTGATTGAGCCCGTTGGTGGAGACCCGCGCACGCCCGGCTTCGATGGAAAAGAGCGAGGCCGCGCCCTTCTCGATCTTCAACCGACTGTCTTCGTCAACATCCACCTGACAGCCGGAGGTCAAGCCCACGCGCACGAACTGTGCACGACCGGCGATCAGGGTGTCCTCATCGTAAAGCAGGCCACCCTTGGGTAACGGCACCGGCGCGCCGCCACCACGCGCCACGGAAGCCGACGTCCCCGAAAGCATCCGGGCGGTCTCTGCCCGCGGCGAAAGGAAGTACAACCCGATCAGCAACAAGGCGGCCGTGGCGGTGAGCGCCATCAAACGGTTGCGGAAGCGGCGCGCGCGTTCCAGCGCCACCCGGCGGCGATGCTCGGCCCGCAACACCGCAATGACCTTCTCCCCGACCTTCACCGGCGGGTCGCTCAGATTCTCGGCCGCCTCGCGCAGTAACCGCGCCTCTTCGCGCAGGGCATCCAGCGTGCGACGATCCTCGGGCGATTGCTGCAGCCGCGCCTGGACCTCCGCCTGCGCCGCCGCCTCAAGCCGGCCTTCCATAAAACGAACGAGATGCAGTTCGTCCAGCCGCTCCGGCGCGCTACTCAGTTGTCCTCGTTCTTCAGCCATACCTCACCTACAGTCGTTTCAGTTTCTCGCGGAGCATTTTCTTGGCTCGATGCAACCGCGTTTCCACCGTCGTGAGCGGAAGGGACAAGACCTCCGAGATCCGCTCGTAACTCATCTCCGTCTGGTACCGCAACAACAACACCTCGCGGTACTTCTCCTCCAACCCGAGCAGCGCCTCACGTACCCTGGTCGCCTGCACGCGGTTCTCGTATACCTCTTCCGGCCGCAAACTCTGCCGGTCCACCGCTCGCTCCAACTCCTCGTCCTCCATCACCCGCGGACGCTTCTTACGCAAAAAATCAATGCACAGGTTGTGGGAAATCCGGTAACACCATTTCATGTACCCGCCCGTTGATTCCGGATCGACCTGCGACCAGGTGCGATACGTCTGCAGCAAGGCCTCCTGCGTCACGTCAGCCGCATCCTCGCGCGAACCGATCATGCGCAGGACATACGTGAACACGTCCCGCTCGTGCTCTCGCACGAACTGCTCGAACAGGCGCAGATCGCTCAGGCCGGGCTCCCCGGCGTTAGGTGGCTCGGCCACGGTGCTTGTCTTTCGCCTGCTGGGGGAGGTCGGACCCCCCGCTCGCCAATACGATAACGGCTAGCCCAAGGGAAACTTGCACGGCGCCTGCACAGGTGCTTGACATGCGTATAACTCATACGCTAAATTAGGGTTACATCAAGGGGTTTTGCGGGCGATTCACGGGTTTCGCATCCGCAGCAGGCACCCTCCCTCGTTGCACTTTTCAGTCCCGTTGGTGCGGCTATCCTGTCCCCGCGTTTCCGTACTGATGTACACTCGCGTTCGTTTTCCTGACTCGGCCGGCAAGGAGGAATGCATGGGCCTTCTCAAGGAGTTCAGAGCGTTCGCCGTCAACGGCCATGTGGTCGACAGGGCCCTTGGCGTGATCATCGGTGCGGCCTTTGGAGCGATCGTCTCGTCGTTCACCAGCGACCTCCGGCTGGCCCTCCCGTTGAAGGCCACACGCTGCGGACACTGCGCCTCTGAATTGAAGCAGGCATGAACGTTCTCCACCTGACTTCCGGTCACGCCACGACCGGGCCGGTCGCCGCGGCATTGACCGATGTCCGCGCGCTGCTCGCGGCCGGCCACCGCGCGTGGCTGGCTTCGTGCAGCGGAGGCGGGCCCGAGTCCAGTTGTGCGGCGCAAGGCGCACCCTTTGTCGGTGGGTTCCATTTCGGCAAAGGAGTGGCGCGCCTGCTGAACCTGCCGCGGGATGCGCGGCGGCTCCGTGAGGTCTGCGGAGAACTGAGTGTGGACGTGGTCCACGTCCACCGCAGCCACGACCAACTGGTGGCCGGCTGGGCGCTGCGCGTAGGCACGCGGCGCTGCTGCGTGCGTACTTGGCATCGCGCTCCCGGGTTGCTGGCCAGTCCCCTGCGCCGTCATCTGTCCTCGGCCACCAGCGCGCATGTGTGCGTTTCGTCGTCTCACCTCGCCGCCCTGCACGAGATAGGCGCCAAGCATTCCGCCTATCTGCCCCCCGGCGTCGACACCGAGCGTTACCGGCCGATCGAGAAATCTGCAAACGGTCCCTGCCGCATCGGACTCGTTGGGCGTTGGAAATCCCGCGAAGATCGCGGCCAGCGCGCCTTCCTGGAGGTCCTTCGACGCCTCCGTCCTGAAGCCGCCTGGTGCGGCGTGCTGCTTGGCCATGGCGAAGACCGCGAGAACCTTGAACGGATCCTCTCTGCACATCCGTTCAGGGATCGCATCGAACTGCGTGCGACCAGCGACCGGTTCGCGCAACAGGTGGCCGAACTGGACCTGGGACTCGTCTTTGCCACAGGTTCAGACGGCAGTTCCCGTCCGGCCCTGGAGCTGCTCGCGTGCGGCGTACCCTTATTGCTGGCCGACATCCCTGGCCTGCGGGACCTGGGAAACGGAAATCCGGGCACGCGGGTGTTGCCCGGTTCCGATCTGGACACCTGGGCGCGGGCGTGCACGGAATGGGTGGACGCGCCGGAACTTCGGCTGCGGGCCGGCAACGTGGCGCGACAGGTGGCCGAAGAGCGCCATGCGCTGGCGGTACGCGGTCGGTGCCTGGCGGAGTTCTATGGCCGTGTGCTTCATCCATAGCGCAGGGCGTTCGGTCACTTTACTCCGCTCGCAATCGCAGCCATAATCCCCGCGCGTATATCCAGGGGAGGAAGGCTTTGCAGGACACGGGCGTATATCCGGATGGCATGCCGCACCCCACCGGGGCCCAACGGCGTCGCATCCTCTTGGACCTGATGGTCCTGGCGGGCCTCACCGCCCTCTACCTCAGACTCTTCCTTGATCGACCGCTCGTGCAGGACATCGGAATGGCGCTTGTCGGCATGGGCCTGGTGGGTTTGCTGGCGCGGAAGAAGAGCGAACAGCTCTGGGGTCCACCGAGTTCCCCCGACTTCGAGCGGACGCGGCGCTGCGCGATTTCCATGACCTTGTTGACCCTGCCGCCGCTGGTCGGCTTCTTCCTGTATGGCGCATGGAGTTCGGGCTATGAGGCCTGGCGCACGCAACCGGAGTCCGCTGAATGGGCGGCGGACCTGTGGGCCATCGTCAACGCCGTCGCGTTGCGCCTTTTCCGCTGGCAGTTCTTCGTAACGTTGCTCTTCTTCATTCCGTGGGCTTTGGTACAGCAGGCGCTCTTCCAGTTCTACCTGTTGGCACGCTGGCGTGCGCTGCTGCCGTACGCCTCGCCGCTCTTTCTCTCCTTCATCAACGGACTGCTGTACGGGGGCGTGCACCTGCCCGAATGGCCCGTGGCTGTGGTGACGATGATCGGCGGCATGGTGTGGAGTTACTCCTACTTCAGGGACCGCTACGTTCTGCCCCTCGCCGTATCGCACGCCGTTCTGGGCGCCACCTTTTACTACTGGGTCTGCAATGTGGACCTCTTCGGCAATCTGACCGACTCGCTGAGTCAGGTGCTGGGCTGGTAGGTCACTTTCCACCACACACACGTCGCGGAAGCGGGCCGGATGGCCGTGGTCCTGGACGTGCAACAGTGCCTTGCGGTGTGGGACCGGTCAGGTCCTTCGTTTGTGCCGCAACTGTCCGCATGCGGCGGAGGCGGAGCGTCCCTTTGAGTTGCGGATGGTGACCGTGAGGTGGAATCGTTCGATGGTCGATCGGAAGCGTTCCTGGTCTTCGATGACGGGTCGTTGATAGATGACGCCCTCGACGGGGTTGTAGGGAATCAGGTTCACCTTGCAGGGCAACTCCTGGAGCAGGCCGCCGAGTTCCCGGGCCTGTTCTTCCGAATCGTTGACGCCGGCCAGCAGGACGTATTCGAAGGTCACCATGCGCCGTGTCTTTTGGATGAATTCGCGCACCGCGTCCATGACTTCCGCGATGGGATAGCGGCGTGCCGCGGGAATGAGCTGGCGGCGCGTGGCGTCGTCGGGCGCGTGAAGGGAGATCGCCAGTTCAAGCTGCAGTTGCTCGTTGGCGAGTTTGCGGATGCCGGGCACCAGACCGACCGTGGAGAGCGTAATGCGGCGCGCGCCGATGCCTGCCCCCTTCGGGGAGGGCGCATTCAACACGCGAATGGCATCCAGCACCTCGTCGTAATTGTGCAGCGGTTCGCCCATGCCCATGAAGACGACATGGCTGGAATGCTCCTTCGAACGGCCCCACATCTGCAGGTACTGCTCGACGATTTCGTGGCTGCGCAGGTTGCGTTCGTACCCATCGCGGCCGGTGGCGCAGAAGACGCAGCCCATTGCGCAACCGACCTGGCTGGACAGGCAGCTCGTCAGGCGGTCCGGCACGCGGATCTGAACCGATTCGACGAGCGCCCCGTCCGGTGCGCGCCAGAGCCACTTGAGGGCATCGTCACCTTCGGTGGTTTCGACGAATTGCAGGTCGTACAGCGGCGCGTTTGCGGCCAGCTCCGCGCGGAGGGTCTTCTTCAGATTGGTAACTTCGTCCAGCGAAGCGATGCCGCGGCGGTAAATGAACTCGCGAAGCTGCGTCACGCGGAAGGCGGGCTCGCCCAGCTTCTTGAGGAGCGCCTCCATCTCGGCGGCCGTCTGCGCGCTCAACGGGCGCGGCGGCGCGGCATCGGATGGCGCCGCGGGAGGTGTGGGATTTCGTTCAGCCACGGGTTAGGGGACTCATCAAGGCGCCTTGGCTTCCACCTGAAGCACCGGCGGATCGGGGAAGATGATGCCCGGCGCCAGCCGTTCGAGGGCCGTGCGGATCAGTCGGTACTCGGTCGCGGCCTGTTCGAAGTCGGCCTTTTCCACCAGACGGTTGACGTTGGGGAAGAGCACAGAGCCGTCCAGGCCGACATCGGGGTGATTGGGGTTGAACTCTTTGCGGAACGGCGTCTCGTCTTCCGCCTCCAGCAGTTCGCCTTCGGGTCCCACGCGGATCAGTTTTCGCCGGTACGGATTCAGTTGTCCCTGCTCGTCCCGCAGCCGGTTGGCATTGCGGTAGTTGAGATGTGTGATGTCCATGCGCTTGCGCAGACCCTGGAGCACCTTGGTCAGGGCAGCAATCGTCTGCCGCCTGGTTTCGTCGCGGTCGCCAGTAAGAACCAGGACCCGTCCCGGAGCCGCCTCGACCTGCACGCCCAAAACCTTCAGGTGCGGGACCGCAAGCGGCAGATCGGCGCCGATCTGCAACGGAAATCCCGACAGCAGGTCCGGTGACCGTTCGACCGGTTGCACAGGCTGCATCGGCGGGTTCACCATTGTTTGGCGGAACGGCTCGGCCAGACCCAGTTCGATGCGTCGCAGAAGGCGCACGTCGCGCTCGCGTTCCGCGAGACGTGTGACCTCGGACTTGACATCCAGATGGGGATACTCCAGGTGACCCGGCTTCAGCAGAGGCACGCCGTTCTCGCCGGCCAGGACGGGCGCTCCAACGACGCCGGAAAAAGTTCGGCCGTTCCCCGCCGGTTCGCCCAAGGGCACCAACGCCAGACGCCCGAGCAGCTTCGGATTCCCCGACGACAATACGGCCTCCACCTCGCCCGTCGGCTTTACGCGAAGGGCACGTGCCTCCGCCGACACCACGATCTGCTCCGCAAGCGGACCTTCACGCAACGCCAACCGACCCAGATCGTCCACATACAGACGCCCGCCCCGGGTATAGGTCCGCTGTCCATCAGACGTCAGCACCGGCAGGAAGAGGAGGCTGCCACGAGCCGTGTCCGGCATGGCCAGATCCAGCGGATGTCCCGTGTAGATCAGCTGTCCCGCTTCGGTGACCCGTCCAGACAGCAAGCCCGGTTCGCCAACGGAGGCCAGCCGATCCTGCGATTCCCTGACCTCTTTTCCGGCCAACACGAGCAGGGTCTCCAACTCCTTGGCCAGAACAGCCTTCTCCCTGGCGGCCACCCGCCTGCGCAGCAACCAGCCAGTACCGGTGGCAGGGACAAAACCCAGCTTCTCCGTCAACCATGCACTATTGTTCAACGATTGCATCGAACCGAGATGAACGACCAGTTGAATATCTCCGTCCAAGTGGCTGGACTGAACCACCGTTTCGTCAACCCGCCGCATTTCCCGATCGCCCACGGGCGCTGGCATCACGACGTCAGGGCATCGACGCACCGGTAACATGAAAGGAAACGTCTGGACCGCAACAGACGCGTTTGGAGCGATCACCGCTTCGGGTTCGCGCGACCGATCGTTCTCGCATCCCATCAGAAGGAGACAGAGGCAGAGCAGGAAACCACGCTTCATCGGCCGCATCGCGAAGGGGACTCGAGGATACCCGACACACGGAAACAACCTGAACTGCACGCCACCGTCGCAATCTACTCATC
>CAYSBP010000019.1:0-24797 GCA_964429255.1 uncultured Planctomycetia bacterium | reverse complement strand
TATACGGCCTCTTCGGATCCCTTCGGCTGGCCCTGCTGGTCATGTTGAACGTCCCCTTGGCGCTTGTCGGCGGCGTTCTGGCTCTGGCACTTTTTGGCGAGAACGTCAGTATCCCTTCCTCCATTGGGTTCATCGCACTATTCGGAATTGCCCTGACCGACGCAGTGGTGCTGATCTCCCGGTTTGAACGGCTTCGGCAGGAAGGCACGGGCTTGCTGGACGCGGTTATCTCCGGGTGCCGTTCGAAGTTCAGGCCGGTGCTGATGACCACCGTCACCACGGCTCTCGGACTACTCCCTCTGATTATCGCAACGGGTACCGGTTCAGAAGTGCAGCGTCCGCTGGCGATCGTGGTCGTGTTTGGTCTCGCCACGTCGACAGTCGTTACCCTGTTCGTTATCCCGGCCGCGTATATCTGGATTGAAAAGAGATGGCAACGCCGGCTCGGTTAGAGAGGCCTGATTTCGCAAGAAGAGGAACCACAAACAGCAGGAGGTGAGATGAAGAGAGCAGTAAGTATGTTCGCCGTGTTAGGGATGATCGCAAGCCTATGCGTTGGCTGTGGAAAGACAGATAAACCGGTGCCGGAGGAGGCGGCGCCGAAGACAGAGGCGGTGACGCAGACGAAGGAGAGTAGCAGTAAACAATGGGAGCCGGAGACGGCAAAGCAGCCGAAGGCTCACGATCCTCATGATGGCCACGACCATAGCGGTCATAACCACTGACAAAAGGGAGATGACGAGATATGAAGAAACTACTAGCAACAGGACTCCTTAGCGGGATTCTCGCGGTAGCATTCGCCGGCGCGATTCATGCCGGGGATAAGCATGCGGGGCACAAGCATGCGGAGGTGAAGAAGGAGTGTGGTAAGAGCGCGGCAGATGCTCAGGCATGCGTGCGTAAGTGCGAGGTGATGTGCAATGCCACTGTTGAGGTTACCAACACCGACAATGGCGTGGTCGTCAAAATGACGGCGGCCACACCTGAAGACGTGAAGAGAATTCAGGAGTGTTGGGCCAAGAGAGCGGCCTGCAAAGCCACCCGTAGCCAGGGGATCGAGAAGGCCGCGGCAACGTCCGAGAGCGGAACGAAGTGTGGCGGGTGCCCCAGCACGAAGGCGAAATAGTCCGCGAACGGGGGACACTCCTTTGCGCAGAGATTGTTTCTGAACGTTGGCTCCTGTGCGGGCCGCTCAAACGGCCCGCGCAGGGCGCGTCAGGAGAAGTGATGAGAGAGAAACGCATCAAGGAAGCAACCACGGTGCTCGCCGTCACCGAAGACCAGGCTCTTGTGGCCACCATCCGGAAGGGCCTGATCTCCGGCAGTCGTGATTTCACGACGGCGACGGTTCGCAATGCACTGGAGGCGTACCAGGCGCTTCAGGTCCGCCGGTTCCACTGCATGCTGCTGGATCTAGCTGTGCCGCAGTTCCATTGGGACGATCTGCTTCTCACCATGGAGCTTGACGGTATTGAGACGCCGGCGATTGTTCTGGCAGAGGGGTGGCAAGACACCACGATGATCAGGCGCTTCTCGAATGTTGTGGACTGTTTCCAAAGACGTATGGAGTTGCAGCGCATCGTGGAGTCGATTCTTAGGCATCTGGGTGTACATGTCTGAAGGGAGCCACAGGAAGCTGACCAAACTCACGAGAGCACCAAGGTGAAACCGGGACTGTACACATCAAGTAGATTGCCAGGCGTGTTCAGATCGGCACAGCTGACGGTTGTGCTCGCCCTGGTGTCCTGCACATCTGAGAGGCCTGTGATCGTGGAGTCCCGTTGGTCCCAGTATGGCGACAACCCATTTGTTGTGACACTGGACATCCCGCCACCGGCAGACAGCGCGGGAGGCGTGGTGACCGCCGACCTGGACAACGACGGTCTGATGGACTACCTGGTAACCGTGCGGGGGCATATTGCGGCCTACCGCAATGACGGCAGCAGGCTGTGGGTCAAGAAGGCAAGTGTGTGCATAGGCGGATCTTCGGAACAAGAAGGTCTCCCCGGACACCACGGGCCAGGAGTGCAGGCCGCAGATATCGATGGGGATGGCCGCACCGAAGTGCTCTATCTGACACACGACGGCGCCCTGCACGTTGTGAAAGGAACCACGGGGCAGCGGAGATGGAAAGCCAACCCACCCGTGCCGGAAGGTGCGGAGCACTGGGAACACCTAGTCATCGCTGATTTCCGTGGCGAAGGCGACCGGGATCTGCTCCTGCAGGCCACAAACGCCAAAGGGTATCGAGTGGGCCGGTACTTGGCGGCCTACCGATTGAGAGACTTGAGGCGGAGTAACTTTCGTCCCCTCTGGACTCGGGATGATTTCGCTGCTTGCGCGCATAATGGCGCGCGGGTTGCCGATCTAAACGGGGACGGTAGAGACGAGGTGTTGGGACAGATGCTCCTGAGTTCAAGCGGCGAGACTCTCCAGACGGTTCCCTTCGGCGGCAAGGCGCACGCAGACTATGTGAGCGCAGCCGATGTGCGCCCCGATAGTCCAGGAATGGAAGTCGTGTTGCTTGAGGAAGAGCTAAGGAGCGGCCGGAGAGTCGGTGGCGCATATCTCGCAGGTAACGGGACAACGATATGGCAGTCTCACCACGAGGGCCAGGAGCCTCAGAATGCCGCTGTTGGTGAGTTCAATCCTGCCAGCACGGGCCTGGAGATTTGGTGCAGAAGCCGACATGCCACGGGCCAGACGCCGTTTGTGTTTGATGCCAGAGGCAACCTGATTGCATCTTGGGAGATGAAAAGTGTTGCCCCCGAAGATTGGACCGACAAAGGAGTCGAAGTCATCTGGACAATAGATTGGACCGGAGAGGACCAGCAACTTTGCGCTGCCAAGGAACGTCACGAATCGGGTGACGTGGCCATCTTCGACGCCCTCACGGGAACGTTCCTGCACCGATGCAAGGAACAGGCGGACCGTCTTTACGTAGCAGATGTTTCCGGGGATTGGCGAGAAGAACTGATCGTTCTTAACGGGAACAAGCTCAGCGTCTATCACAATGACGATCCTAATCCGAATCCCGACCGACCCCGACTCTGGTCTCGGAACGAGTATCGTCGCAGCAAGATGACGTGGAACTACTATAGCCCATGAACCAAATGCGAAACATCGCAAACGAATTGGACGCATGCCGCCTCAACTGCAGCCCGCAGCCGCGCCCGCAAATATCTCCCCGCGTGCATCCCGTCAAAGTGCATCGATAGCGCTGCCATCTTCGGTCAACACTTCCATAGTAGCCAAGCACTCAAGTCGAAAGCACCTTGCGGACATCCTCCAGTTTTCCCGAACTTCCAAGTACGTCGTTCTTGTGTGAGATATACTTGGCGTACTCTGTCATAAAGATCTTGCCCGGAGGACGCAAATCAAAGTTCTCCGGGTTATCTCGGAAACTCTCTCTATGAACGCGACACCACACCAGTCTGCCATCGGTATCGATGTTGACCTTGGTGACGCCCATTGTTGAGGCTTTGGTGATTTGCGCCTCATCGACACCTTTTGCCCCGCCGAGGTCGCCACCCGCTGCGTTGATGCGTTCGACTTCCTCTTGCGGCACTGAGCTAGAGCCATGCATTACTAGCGGGAAGCCAGGAAGCAGTTTTACGATATCTTCGATTACTTCAAAGTGCAGGCCCTGTGATCCTTTGAACTTGTAAGCTCCGTGGCTTGTGCCGATTGCGCATGCGAGACTGTCGCAGCCGCTGCGCTTGACAAACTCTTCCACCTCTTTGGGGTCTGTGAGTTTGGCGTCCGCTTCGTCCACGGACACATGTTCTTCCACACCGCCGAGTTGGCCGAGTTCAGCTTCGACTGAAATACCCCTGGCGTGCGCAGCCTCGACGACGCGTTTTGTTGCTGCGATGTTCCCTTCGAAGTCCTCGTGGCTGGCGTCGATCATTACGGAACTGTAGAAGCCGCTCTCGATGCAGTCCATGCAGGCTTCCTCGTCACCGTGGTCCAGATGAACCGCAAATATGGCCTCCGGAAAGATCTCATCAGCTGCTCGAATCATCGCCTCCAACAAACGTTTGTCAGTGTAAGCGCGGGCGCCCTTTGAGAGTTGTATAATGAAAGGTGCGGAACTCTCCAGATTCCCTCGAAAGAGGCCCATTACCTGTTCCGCGTTGTTGATGTTGTAGGCACCCACGGCGTACTTCCCGTAAGCGTGTCTAAAGAGTTCCTTTGTGGAGACTATCATTTTACATTCCCTTCTTGCGGTTACCGATACAGTACAAACTCACCTCGGCGGTTCTCGCGCCAAGCCAACTCGTTGTGTTCTGGGCTAATGGGATTCTCCTCGCCATAGCTTCTTGTTTGGATGCGCCGACCATGGATGCCCAGGCCGATCAAGTAGTTTCTGATAGCCAAGGCCCTATGCTCTCCCAGAGACATGTTGTATTCCCTGCTCCCCCTCTCGTCGCAGTGCCCCTCGACAACAAGACGAACGGCGGTCTTCCCTCTCAAGTAATCCGCAACTGTCTCGATCTTGGATATTTCGGAATGAGGAAGATGAGAACTATCATACTCGAACAGGACGCTGTCAAACCTGATATCCGTTACTCGCTCACCGTCATCGGCACGAGTAGCCAAAGCAAAATCCCCCTCAATGGTATCTGGGTAGATCATGTTCTCATTCGGCCTGGAGCCGTTAGTTCTGCAACCGACGGTACTCGCCATACACGCCGCGCAACCGACGGCCCCAATCATCCGCCAAACACTACTCATTCGGTCCTCCTTTCGAAGTCGTTCAAAACCAAGAAATCCATCGATTCTGTCAATGAAACGTGCTAGCTTCCCGGTCAGTGCAAGCACGGGATTGAAGCGATGCCGAAAACCAAAGGACAAATAGAGGCCGACATCAGCGAGGCCATCATCAAATTCGAGCGGGAGTATATGGGTCGAGGACCTGATGAGACGAAGACCTACATCATCGGCGACATGATTCTTGTGCGGCTGAAGGGAGTCCTTACCCCAGCTGAGAAACAACTTGCTAAGACCTCTGACAATACCCAAGGACGAAGCCTGATCAAGCAGGTCAGGATCGAGCTGCTTGAAAAGGCCAAAGTGCTTCTTGATACCATCATCCAGGACATCACAGGTCATAGCGTCAGGAGTCTTCATACCGACATCAGCACAGTCACCGGGGAACGTGTCATCATTTTCACTCTGGACGGCGAAGTAGCGGTTAGCGATGCTTGCTAACCGGTACTCGTGGCCTCGTTTCTTGTGAGCCCGGTCGGACGCTCACATTTGCTTCCAATACACCTTAACCAAGGCGCCCGCGGAGCGCTTCGAGCTGCTCGGTTATGCGTGTCGGCAGCTTGTCGCCGAACTTGGCAAGATACACTTCGGCATCTGCTAGGGTCCCCTTGAAGAGGTCGCCGTCGACCTTCATCAGCTCAGCCCAATCTTCAGCCGGAATGTCGAGACCGTCGAGTGTCAGATCACCGTCGATCGGCATCATGCCAATCGGTGTTTCGCGGGCTTCAACCTTGCCTTCGACGCGATCGCACATCCACTTCAGTACGCGGCTGTTCTCGCCGAATCCAGGCCAGCGCCACTTGCCGTCATCTGTTTTACGGAACCAGTTGACGTAGAAGCAACGCGGAGCCCTGTCACCCAGCTTGTCGCCCATGTCGAACCAGTGCTGCATGTAATCGCCAGCATGGTAGCCGATGAACGGAGTCATGGCAAACGGGTCGAAGCGAAGGCTGACGTTACCCAGGTCGAGGGCCGCCGCAGTGGGTTCGGACGAAGCGGTTGCGCCCATGTATACGCCCTGATTGAAGTCAAATGCTTCGTGCACCAGCGGAATGGTGTTGGAGCGCTTGCCGCCGAAGACAAAAATGTCGATTGGTACACCAGCCGGGTTCTCCCAATCTTCGCAGATTACCGGGCACTGTGCTGCCGGCGCGGTGAAGCGACTGTTCGGATGCGCGCCCTTGATGGTGTTGCCATCGGCGTCTTTCATTCCGGGTTTCCATGGCTGATTCTTCCAGTCCGTACCACCAGTGCATTCAACACCCATGTCTTCCCACCAGATGTCGCCGTCATCGGTGACGACCACATTCGTGAAGATGGCGTTCTCCTTGATGCTGGCCAGGGCCATTGGGTTGGAGTACTCCGCTGTGCCAGGCGCAACACCGAAGAATCCAGCTTCTGGGTTGATGGCGTAGAGACGGCCATCATCACCGGGCTTCATCCATGCGATATCATCACCGACGGTCTCGACTTTCCAGCCGGGAACGGTCGACTGCAACATTGCGAGGTTGGTTTTGCCACAGGCGCTTGGGAAGGCTGCAGCAATGTGGAACTGCTTACCTTCGGGGTTCGTGAAGCGCAAGATGAGCATATGTTCAGCCATCCAACCTTCGCGTCCGGCCATAGCCGAAGCGATACGAAGAGCCAGGCACTTCTTTCCGAGCAGGGCGTTGCCACCGTAACCGGAACCGTAGGACCAGATCAGGTTTTCTTCAGGGAAGTGTGCGATGTACTTTTTCTCGATCGGGGCACAGGGCCAGCGGCTGTCAGCTTGTCCGGGCTCCAGAGGAGAACCGATGGAATGCAGACAAGGAATGAACTCGCCGTCTTCACCCAGGACCTCAAGAACCTGAGGGCTCATACGTGTCATGATGTGCATGTTCACGACCACGTAGGGCGAGTCAGAGATCTCAATACCGATCTTGGCGATAGGTGAACCGATAGGACCCATGGAGAAAGGAATTACGTACATCGTGCGGCCCTTCATGCAGCCGTTGTAGAGCCCCTTCATTGTCTCTTTGAGTTCAACCGGATCGATCCAGTTGTTTGTCGGGCCAGCATCCTCTTCCGCAATGGAAGCGATGTAGGTTCTGCCTTCGACGCGTGCGACGTCCGACGGATCCGAATTGAAGGCAAAGCTGTTTGGGCGCTTCTCCTCATTCAGCTTGATAGCCATGCCGGAGGCGACCATTTCCACCATAAGGCGGTCATATTCGGCTTTAGAGCCGTCACACCAGACGACTTGATTCGGGGTGCACATGGTCTCTACTTCTTTGACCCATGCAAGCAGTTTCGCATTAGCTGTTGGCGCTGTCATCGTGTTGTATCCCTTTCGTTAGTGTGTCTATCAAACCTGTTCGCAAGACTCGGCCGCTTCTGAACCCGTGGGCTTCTCGTTGTTGAAAACTGACAATGCGCAGCATTTCGTGCCGCGTATCCATCTCAGCCAGTCACAAACAAAAAAGCCAACAGCAATGTGTCTTGAACTAAGACAACTCGCTATTGGCTTACTGCGCGACAGCCTTCTACCAGGCTCTCTCACAAGTCTTCCGATATCAATGTGAGCGGGAGGCTAACAACGGACGCACCCGGAAGTCAAGCATTGGAGGATTCATTGACAAGGCTCACCCTCTGTGATTGACTCTCCTCAGATTAATTGACGTGCAGATTCTCAGGAGGCCGCTGCGGCTGCCTGCTGTTGGATGGGCCGGTTACAGTGAATGACGCACTGTACCCGGCCTTTTTGTTTGTGGTGAAGCCCTCTTTCCCGGGGGCAAGGATGTAGAGGGACTAGGCCAAGCATGCCCAAAAGAACGGACATCAAGAAGATCATGTTGATCGGATCCGGTCCTATTGTAATCGGTCAAGCCTGTGAATTCGACTACTCGGGGGTTCAGGCCTGCAAAGCCCTGAAAGAAGAGGGGTTCGAGGTGGTGCTGGTCAATAGCAACCCAGCAACGATTATGACAGACCCGGAGTTTGCCGACCGGACCTACATCGAGCCGTTGACTGCCGATGTGCTGACCGAGATCATCCGAAGAGAGAGGCCCGATGCGCTATTGCCCACGCTCGGAGGACAGACAGCACTGAATCTAGCGCTTGATCTCTTCAACAGTGGGGTTCTTGATCGGCATGGTGTTGAAATGATTGGGGCTCGAGCTGAAGTCATTCGAAAGGCAGAGGACCGGAATCTATTCACCCAGGCCATGATCAAGATCGATCTCGCCACGCCACGCGGCACGTCGGCACATACCATGGAGGAAGCGCGCCGGATACGAGATGAGCTTGGTTCTTATCCCCTGATCATCAGACCGGGTTTCACGATGGGCGGCACCGGGGGAGGCATTGCGCGCACAGAAGCGGAGTTTGATGAAATCGTGGCGCGAGGGCTATTCCTCAGCCCAATCTCCGAGGTCCTGGTCGAGGAATCCATTATTGGCTGGAAAGAGTTCGAGATGGAGGTCATGCGCGACAACAGAGACAACTGCGTGATTGTCTGCGCTATCGAGAACATCGACCCCATGGGGGTACACACTGGCGACAGTATCACCGTTGCCCCGGCGCAAACCCTGACGGATCGCGAATACCAGAGGATGCGAGATGCCTCCATTGCGGTCATGCGAGAAATCGGTGTGGAAACGGGTGGGTCCAATGTACAGTTTGCGATCAATCCGGAAGATGGACGTATGGTGGTTATCGAGATGAACCCTCGTGTGTCACGCTCCAGTGCGTTGGCATCGAAGGCTACAGGTTTCCCCATCGCCAAGATCGCGGCCAAGTTGGCCATCGGCTATACGCTTGATGAACTCCGCAACGATATTACGAGAGAAACTCCTGCCTGCTTCGAGCCCAGCATTGATTATGTCGTCACGAAGGTCCCGCGCTTTGCCTTCGAGAAGTTTCCGGCTGCCGACAAGACGCTAGGCACCCAGATGAAATCCGTTGGCGAAGCGATGAGTATCGGACGCACGTTCAAGCAGTCGTTTCAAAAGGCCTTGAGATCCCTGGAAATCGGCACGGCCGGATTTGGCGCGGACGGGAAAGCTGAAGCGGGGATTCAACGACCGGACGCAGATCTGGAGCAACTGCTGAGGACACCTACCGCCGAGAGGATTTTCTACATACACGAGGCATTCAGGAAACAGTGGACGGTAGAACGCGTACAGGAATTGACAAAGATGGATCCGTGGTTCCTTCGCCATTTTGAGGAATTGGCCAACTACGAAGAAGAGCTGAAGGCTGCCGGCTCTCTTGATGGCTTGAAACGGGATCCGGCGCGCTTCCGGCAAGCCAAGGAGTTTGGCTATTCGGATCAGCAGATTGCATATCTGCTCGATGCCACCGAGGAGGAAGTGCGGCTGGCAAGAGCAGAAATCGGGGTGATTCCGACATACGGGCTGGTGGACACCTGCGCCGCTGAGTTTGCGGCCTACACGCCCTATTTCTATTCCACGTACGATGATTCCGAATGCGAACGTCCGGCAAGCGATCGCCGCAAGATCATGATCATTGGGGGTGGCCCCAACCGCATCGGGCAGGGCATAGAGTTCGATTACTGCTGCGTCCACGCTTCCTTTGCGCTGCGTGAGGCAGGTTTCGAGGTCGTGATGGTGAACAGCAATCCAGAGACCGTAAGCACCGACTACGACACCAGTGATCGTCTCTACTTTGAACCGCTGACCCTTGAAGACGTGCTGCATGTCTACCAATGGGAAGAGTGCGAGGGCGCCATCGTACAGTTCGGGGGCCAAACCCCGCTGAGCCTGGCTGCAGACCTGGAGATGAACGGCGTCAATATCCTCGGAACAAAGCCCGCCGATATCGAAGCTGCGGAAGATCGCAAGTTCTTTTCGGATGTAGTCGCCAGGCTGGGAATCAAGCAGCCCGAAAGCGGAGTAGCCACAACCATTGAGGAAGCGGTTGAAATCGCGGACTCCCTCGGCTACCCCATTCTGGTGCGCCCGTCTTTCGTCCTGGGGGGACGGGCTATGGTCATCGTTTACGATGACAGCATGCTGAAGCGGTATATGTTGGAAGCCGTCGAGGCTTCTCCTGAGCGCCCAGTCCTGATCGACCGCTACCTTGAGCATGCACTGGAGATTGATGTCGACTGCATTGCTGACGGAGACATTTCGGTGATCGGCGCCATCATGGAACATGTGGAACTCGCGGGCGTCCATTCCGGGGACAGTGCCTGCACCATCCCGGCGCTCGGACTCTCCGAGGCACTTAAGGATGCGGTGCGCACATGCACGTTTGCGCTGGCAAAGGAGCTGAAGGTCCGCGGATTGATGAATGTGCAGTATGCCATTAAGGACGGAGAAGTATACGTCCTTGAGGTCAATCCGCGTGCTTCCCGAACTATACCCTTTGTCAGCAAGGCCATAGGGGTTCCATTGGCCAAACTGGCCGCATTGGCCATGGCGGGACGCAGCCTGACCGAGCTTGGCTTTGTCGATGAAGTCACGCCCAGACATTGCGCCGTGAAAGAGGCCGTATTCCCCTTCGCGAAATTCCCTGGAATTGATGTGACGCTGAGCCCCGAGATGAAATCCACCGGCGAGGTCATGGGCATTGACACCACAATGGGTATGAGCTTTCTGAAGAGTCAGGTTGCCGCGGGCAGCGAGCTGCCGGTTTCGGGCAATGTCTTCCTCAGTGTACGCGACGAGGACAAAGAGGAAGTCGTGCCGCTCGCAGAGCGCTTGCTCGGTCTAGGTTTCACGGTTTACGCCACTCGCGGAACCAGCACGACGCTTTACGGGGCCGGCATCGAGAGTCGGGCGCTCTTCAGAATCTCGGACGGACACCCGAATGTCATTGATATGATCGAACGGAAAAGCGTGGGATGGATTATCAATACCCCCTCCAGCGGAACGAATCCCCGAATTGACGAAATCAAGATGCGAGCACATGCCGTTGTACGCGGAATTCCAATTTCGACGACAATGGCCGGATTACGGGCGGCCCTGAACGGATTGGCTGCATTCAAACAGAGAGGGTCAATGGAGGTCTGTAGTCTACAGGAGTACCATCGGCATGCGCCCAAGGTGCATCTTGCATCCGGCAGGGACGGGAACAGAGTGGAGGCAACATGCAGTTGACCGATACCGACGCTGATCGCCTCTGGCATACCCTCGCCCCAGATGAGGTGCTGCATGCCCTCGCTACCGATAGGGCTTGCGGCCTTTCCGAAGAGGAGGCTCGCAACCGTCTTGACGCGCACGGCAAAAACCGCCTGCCCGAGAAGCCTCCTCGGTCGCCCTGGTGGCTGTTCCTGGACCAGTTCAAGAGCCTGCTGATCCTGGTGCTGCTCGGTGCGGCTGGGCTGGCGGCATTGATCGGCGACGTGAAAGACGCCGTGGTGATCCTCGTGGTTGTCGTGATCAACGCGGGACTCGGTTTCTTTCAGGAATACCGTGCGGAACGATCCCTCGCCGCCCTCAAAAAGATGCTCGCCCCCGAGGCCGAGGTGCGCCGCGACGGTGTGACGCGTATGATCCAGGCTCATGATCTTGTGCCGGGCGACATCGTGCTGCTCGACGCGGGCGACCGGGTACCCGCCGACGGGCGGGTACTCGCAGCGCACGGTTTGGAGGTCGACGAATCCTCACTTACCGGCGAATCCCACACCGTCGGAAAGCATGCCGAGGCACTCTCTGACCCCGGCGCGCTGCTCGCCGAATGTGGCAACATGCTGTTCCTGAACACCGTGATCACTCGCGGTCGGTCGGAGATGGCGGTTACGGCCACGGGGGCTGACACCGAGATGGGGCAGCTCGCCGCCCTGCTCACTGCGGCTGGCGATGGCGCCACCCCGCTGCAAATCCAGCTCGACGTTCTGGGCAAGCGGCTGGCACTGATCGCCGGCGCGGTGATTGCCCTCATGCTCGCGCACGGGCTCCTGCGCGGCGAGCCCTGGATGGCGATGGTGATGACCGCGATCTCGCTGGCGGTCGCAGCTATCCCTGAGGGTCTGCCGGCCGTGGTGACGGTGACGCTGTCTCTGGGACTGCACCGGATGGCCCGGCAGCAGGCCCTGGTTAAGCGCCTGGCGGCGGTGGAGACCTTGGGCTGCACCTCAGTCATCTGCACCGACAAGACCGGTACGTTGACGCTTAACCAGATGACCGCCCGAGCCCTTTACGCCTATGGACGCGATTTCCGCGTGAGCGGCGAGGGCTACACGACCAATGGCAGGATCGAGAACATCACAGGCACGGACCTTGAACCTATGCTGGCGCCGCTCGCCCTGTGCAATGATGCTCAGGTGCGCGAGGGCGCTGTGGTAGGCGATCCCATGGAAGGCGCGCTCAAGGTGCTCGCCGCCAAGGGCGGCCTCGACCTGGATGCGATTCAGGAACGTCTGCCGCGGATCGCCGAGGTGCCCTTCGACGCCGCCCACAAGTTCATGGCCACCTTTCATCGGCGAGGCGACCGAGTGCTGCTCTTCGTTAAGGGCGCGCCCGATGTACTCATCGCGCGTGCCAGCGGCCATCTTGGCGCGCACGGCGTGGTATCCCTCGATGACGCAGGCCGCCGTGAGCTCGCTCGGGCCAACGAGGCTCTGGCGGCCGAGGGCCTGCGCGTGCTTGGCGTGGCCAGCACCGAGTTTTTGGCATCGGGGTTTGACCCCGCCGGAGATCTGATGGCGCGAGTGAACGACTTGGTCTATGTCGGTCATGTGGGGCTCATGGATCCGCCGCGGCCTGAGGCGAAAGAGGCCATACGTCTGTGTCACCAGGCTGGAATCCAGGTGAAAATGATCACCGGTGACCAGAAGATCACCGCCTCCGCCATCGCCCGCGAACTGGGAGTTGAAGGCGAGGCGATGACCTCGACCGAGCTTGACGCCCTGGATGACGCGGCACTCGATCGCCGGGTCGACGCCATTGCCGTGTTCGCTCGCGCCACCCCCGAACAGAAGGTTCGCCTGGTCCACGCGCTGAAGGCTCGCGGTCAGGTGGTAGCGATGACCGGTGATGGCGTCAACGACGCTCCGGCTTTGAAAAGCGCCGATATTGGTGTGGCCATGGGCATTACCGGCACGGACGTGGCCAAGGAGGCTGCTGCAATGGTGCTCACCGACGACAACTTCGCCACCATCGTGCTCGCGGTGAAGGAAGGACGCGCCATTTACGACAACATCCTCAAGTTCGTGCGCTTCCAGCTCTCCACCAACTTGGGTGCCATCTTCTCCGTGTTCGGCGCGCCGCTCCTGGGGCTGCCGCTCCCGTTCAGTCCGATCCAGATCCTGTGGGTAAACATCATCATGGACGGTCCGCCAGCGATGGCCCTTGGGGTGGATCGCGCGCGCCCCGGCATCATGCATGAACCACCGCGGCCCATGGATGCTCGCATCCTCACCCTACGCCGCCTCGGCAAACTCGCCATCTTCGGCGCCACCATGGCTGCGGGCACACTGGGGCTCCTCTGGTGGGCGCAGCGGGGCGCCGATGGCGCGCGCGCAACCACACTGGCCTTCACCGCCTTCGTACTGTTCCAAGTGTTCAATGCCTTCAACGCCCGCTCCGAGCGCGGTTCCGTCTTCAATCACGATTTCTTCACCAATGGCTGGTTGTGGCTATCGCTCGGGAGCGTGGTCCTGCTGCAGGTGCTGGCGGTGCACTGGGCTCCGGCACAGGCTGTATTCGGCACCACGGACTTGAGTCTCGCCGACTGGACTCTGGCGACAGCGGTCGCTTCCTTGGTGCTGGTGATGGAAGAGACGCGTAAGCGGCTCGGACCGCTGATTGAGCACGGTCGCAAGAAGAAATGAGAGGTTGATATGCATCGAACAATTATAGAGGCAATGCATAGAGGCGTGGTGACCTGCAGCGTGGCGACGACCACGGAGGAAATCGCCCGCATCATGATCGATAACGATGTTGCGGCCGTCGTGGTTACCGATGAACGGTTTGACGCGTGCGGGGTGGTGACGAAGACAGATCTCATCAGGAACTATGGTCAGGACTTGGTCTCGATAACCGCGGAAGACATCATGAGTTCCTCGCTCATTACGGTATCACCGAACACCCTTGTCTGCGATGCGGTGTCACAGATGCTGAGTCACAACGTCCATCAGCTCGTAATCGTCACCGAGGGCGGTGTTCATCGACGCCCTGTCGGTGTTTTCACCAGCGGCGATGCTATCGCGCTGATGGCCGGCGAATCCGGCCCCCGATCGGAGGCGCAGGTTAAGTGCAGTGAATGTATCCGCCGGTTCCTTTCGGCAGGCGAGAAGGCAGTGGAGGCATGATGAACCCATTAGAACGATTGGACGCGAATGTATAGATCATACACAGCAGACCACCTGGCGCACCTCGAATCGGAGGCCATTTTCATCCTCCGTGAGGTCGCGGCCAGGTTTCAGAACCCCGTTGCCCTTTTTTCGGGCGGCAAGGATTCGATATGTGTCGCGCATCTGGCAAAGAAGGCCTTCTGGCCTGCAAAGGTGCCTTTCCCCCTGATGCACGTGGACACTGGCCACAACTTTCCCGAGACAATCGTGTTCCGGGATAGGTTCGTCTCGGAAATGGGAGCGCGACTCGTTGTAGCGTCGGTCGAGGATTCGATTGCCCGTGGGCGGGTGGTTGAGGAGAAAGGCCTGAACGCCTCCCGGAACGGCCTTCAAACGGTGACGTTACTTGATGCTATCGCCGAGAACCATTTTGACGCGGCGATCGGGGGAGCCCGGCGCGACGAGGAGAAGTCGCGGGCGAAAGAGCGGTTCTTCTCGCATCGCGATGACTTTGGTCAGTGGGATCCGAAGAACCAGCGCCCCGAACTGTGGAACCTTTTCAATAGCAAAATGAATCTCGGTGAGCATTTCCGGATCTTCCCGCTCTCCAACTGGACCGAGATGGACGTCTGGCAATACATCAAGCGGGAACAAATCGCGATCCCGAGTATCTATTTCACCCACAAGCGTACAGTGATCGAGCGCAGCGGGACGCTGATGGCAGTGACCGACTTCATCACGGTTCAAGAGGGCGAGGAAGTGAAGGAAGAGTGCATTCGCTTCCGGACGGTTGGTGACGCGACCTGCACGGGGTGCACTCGTTCGCAGGCCCGCACGGTTGATGACATTATCGCCGAGGTCGCGGCCGCTCGGCAAACGGAGCGGGGCACGAGGGCTGACGACCGGCGATCGGAAACGGCGATGGAAGATCGCAAGAAACAAGGTTACTTCTGAACCCCATGCGGACGGACAAGACAATGACATCTCCCAGAGAAGAAGACGGTTACTTGGACATGGAACTCCTGCGGTTCACGACGGCAGGATCGGTGGACGACGGAAAATCGACGCTGATTGGTCGGCTGATGTATGACACGAAGACCATTTTTGAGGACCAACTGGAGGCGGTTGAGCGAGTGTCCAGACAACGGGGGGACGACAACGTCAATTTGGCGTTCCTTATGGACGGCCTCCGGGCGGAGAGAGAGCAGGGCATCACGATTGATGTCGCCTACCGCTACTTTGCGACCCCGAGACGGAAGTTCATTATCGCGGACACGCCCGGCCACATCCAGTACACGCGCAATATGGTCACAGGCGCCTCGACGGCAAATCTAGCCATCGTTCTGGTGGATGCCCGCAACGGCGTTATTGAGCAAACCTGCCGGCACTCCTTCATCGCCTCGCTGCTCCGGATCGAACACGTTGTCGTGGCTGTGAACAAGATGGATCTGGTCGGCTGGTCAGAGGACCGCTTTAACCAGATTGTCGCGGATTACAAGGACTTCGCGTCCCGTCTGGATATCCCGCAGATCACCTTCATCCCGATCTCGGCGCTTCACGGGGACAACGTTGTCAACACCTCCGACAACATGACCTGGTACCATGGGAGTAACCTGCTCTACCACTTGGAGAGCGTCTATGTCGGGCCGGACGCCAACCATGTGGATGCGCGCTTCCCTGTGCAATGGGTCGTTCGCCCGCAATCGGACAAGTGGCACGACTTCCGTGGTTACGCCGGGCGCGTCGCTGGCGGGGTATTCAAGCCCGGCGACGAAGTGGTAGCGCTACCTTCCGGTTTCACGTCTCGCATCAGGAAGATCCACACATACGAGGACGAAATCGAGGAGGCCTTCTATCCGCATAGCTGCGTGATCACGCTTGAAGACGACATCGACATTTCCCGTGGGGACATGCTCGTCAAGCCGAACAACAAGCCCAAGATCACTCAAGACATCGATGCCATGATTTGCTGGTTCTCCGAGAAGCGGAATCTCAACGCTGGCGATAAGCTGTTGCTCATGCATACCACGCGGGACGTCACGGCCATAGTGAAGCACATCCAGTACAAGGTGAACGTCAACACGCTCCACAAGATCGAGGATGACAAGCAGATCAGTCTCAATGAAATTGCCCGTATCCACTTACGGGTGTCCAGTCCGCTGTTTGTTGACGACTATTCCAGAAATCGCATTACGGGCTCCCTGATCCTGGTGGATCCCTTCACACACGAGACCCTTGCCGGTGGCATGATCCGCGCCACCGCGTAATCCCGTGAAGCGCGCAAGGAACGGACGAGAGAGCCGAGAGATCAGGCAACAGAAGGAGAGAAAGCAATGACCCTCGAGTCAAACGCGGCGGGAGATATCCCGCAAGCAGACGTGACGGCCTACATTCATCCAGGCGCCGTGATCATTGGCAACGTGCGAATTGGCCCCAAGGTATATGTTGGGCCGTGCGCGGTCATTCGTGCCGACGAACCGGGTCCAGATGGGGCCGTGGCGCCGATCACCATTGGCGCGGAGGCCAACGTGCAGGACGGCGTAATCCTTCACGCCCTGGGCGGAACGGGTGTGACCATTGGTCCGGGGACGTCACTCGCGCACGGTGCCGTCGTTCACGGGCCGTGCAGTATCGGTCGCGGCGGTTTCGTCGGGTTCAACTCCGTGCTGTTCGACGCCACATTGGGTACGCGCGTCGTCGTCATGCACGCCGCATTGGTGGAAGGGGTGAGCGTGCCGGATGACTTGTACGTTCCTTCCATGACCGCCGTGTGCTGCCAGGTCGACGTGCGTCCTCTGCGGCCCGCTTCGCCGGAGGAGTTGGCCTTTGCCGCCAGGGTACGTCTCACGAATACCCGTCTGGCGGAAGCAGGGCGCGAGAGCGAGTCCGGTGAAGCTGTGAAGAATCGCGATTAGACCGGAATGCGTAGGGTGAACGAACAAGAAGACATGGCAAGAACGCGGCGTTGCCGGCGGTGGACATTCTCGCGCTGGAGAACAGCGCGTTGCGCGCGTCTGGTCGCTTACAGGGCAACTATGGCCTGTGAGGTCGAGGCGGCGGACCGGAAGCTCTGTGAGAATGAGACGGCGGGAGGTTGAGGCACAAGATGACAAAACAGCCGACAGAACAAGACGGCAGGGCCGCCATCCGTTGGGGATGGAAGGAACAGCGAGAGAAGAAGGCGTTCCTGGCGCTTGAGGATGGAACGATCTTCCGCGGGCGCTCTGTGGGCGGACCTTGCGATACGGTCGGAGAAGTCGTGTTCAACACAGGGATGACCGGCTATCAGGAAATCCTCAGCGATCCGTCATACCGCGGACAGCTCGTGACGATGACGTACCCGGAGATCGGCAATACAGGAATCAATGCGGATGACATGGAATCGCGGCAGATGTTTGCCAATGGGTTCATCGTGCGTGAAATGAATGCGCCCAGCAACTGGCGCGCCACGGAATCACTGCGGGATTGCCTTATCCGTTGTGAGGTCCCGGCTATTGCAGGCATTGACACAAGAGCGCTCACATCAAAACTTCGCGACTCAGGCACACTCAAAGGATATCTGGCCGTAAGCGGCGGTGTTACTGAAGCGGAAGCGATAGACAAGGCGCTGGCATGGGCGGGGCTCGATGGGCAGGACTATGCGGCCCAAGTGACATGCAAAGCCCCATATCGATGGAGCCCAACCGAGCCGCTGACATGGCCTTTAGGCACTACCGAAGTGATGCCCCCGACCGACCTGACCATTGTCGCCTATGATTTCGGGATGAAGTGGAACATCCTGCGAAGCCTCCGCCTCAACGGCATGGATGTGACCGTGGTGCCGGCAAAGACGCCTGCGGCGGAGGTCCTGGCGATGAAACCGGATGGCGTGTTCTTCTCGAATGGACCGGCTGATCCCGCGGCCGTCACCTACGCCATTGTAGCGGCAGGAACACTTATAGGCAAGGTGCCGCTCATGGGAATATGCCTTGGGCACCAGATTCTCGCGATCGCCGCAGGCGGTCGAACGCTCCGGCTGAAGTTTGGTCATCATGGGTGCAATCATCCGGTCAAAGACCAGGCAACGGGAAAGGTGGAAATTACGTCGCAGAACCACAATTTTGCGGTAGACGGGAGCTCTCTCGATCCGTCGGTCGTGGAGATCACGCACCTCAATCTGAACGACGGGACGATTGAAGGAATCCGGCACCTCTCAGAGCCGATGTTCTCCATTCAGTACCATCCTGAAGCATGCCCCGGTCCCCATGACCCATTCCATCTGTTTGCTCGTTTCAGAACGTTAATCCAAGAAGGAGGCCCATAATGAGTCTAGCGCATCTCGCAATCGCCAAAACTGACGATCTTCCCATACGGCACGCAGGCAGCGTCCACACCGGTAAAGTACGCTCTGTGTACTGGCTGACGCCCGAGGATAGTCAACGCATTGTCGAGGAACACAACTATGCTGTGCCTGCGGGAACCCCGCTTGGAATCATGGTCATCAGTGATCGCATTTCGGCCTACGAGATTATCTGGCAAGGCGAAGAGGGACTCATGGGCATTCCAGGAAAGGGAGCCTCACTGAACGCCACCGCCGAGTACTGGTTCAAGGAATTCGAAAAGGCCGGCTTAGCCGGCAATCACATTCTGGGATCCCCGCATCCCCTTGTCTGGATCGTGCGCAAGGCAGACCCCGTCATGGTAGAAGCCATTGCCCGACAGTACATCACCGGCAGCATGTGGCGCGATTATGAGCGTGGAGAACGCCGCATCTGCGGCTGGGACCTTCCCGACGGGCTGAAGAACGGCGACAAACTGCCAGAGCTTCTAATCACGCCATCCACCAAGGGCATCCTGCGTGGAATTCCAGGGGTTCCTGAGAAGGATGATGTAAACATCACGCGCGAGACGATTGTAGACAACTATGCCGCGTTCGCCTTCAGAACGGCCGCCGATGTGGAACGCTACGAAACACTACTGTCCGAGGGGGTCAGGATAATCAGTGACCGCTCCCGCGACGCCGGACAACTGCTCGCGGACACGAAGTGTGAGTTCGGCTATGTTTCCAACAGTGCCGAGTCCGGCGGCGGGGTTTCCATGATCTATATTGATGAAGTTGGCACACTGGATTCGTCCCGTTTCTGGGACACGGCGGCCTATAGCGATGGGCGCATGGTTGAGAATTCAAAGGAGAGATTCCGAAAGCTCCTGTGCGATTCAGTCCCCGACAAAGACGTGCTGCTGAACAAGGCAAGAATGGCCGAACGTGAGATTCTGGGCCAAACCTTTAAGGTGCCAGTCGCCGCAATGATGGCAACCAGCGAGTTGTACATGGATATTGCCGAACGTCTGACCGGCAAACCGGTCCCTGAGATCGAAAACGCGCGGCAAGAGATACTCGATGCACTTGCACCTTACGGTGTCATTGCCTGACCCCTCAATTGGAAGTGAGTGGAATAGAACATTTGGGAGATCGCCGATGGACAGTGAAGCAGAGCTTAAGCAGACAATTGTAAAGATCGTAACGAGATTTGAGCAGGATCAGATGTGGATCACGCCGAACCTGATCTCCGTCACGTTGGAACCAGGACTGCTCGTTGTGACATTGAGAGGCGTTACGAGTCAGGCAGAGAGACACCTTGCCCAACAGGAAGACGGACGGGCGTTGTTACAGAACCTGTTCCGACGGCTTTTTGATTCCGTAAAGGCGGACTTGGAACGGAACATTGAAGGCTCACTAAAACAGACGGTCAGACGGTCGCGGCTGGATGTTGATCCTGAATCCGGTAGTGGCATTCTGCTATTCGATCTTGGGAATTTTGCGACCATCGACTGACAAGCACAATGATCACGGAGACGCAGACAGCGTCTAACTGAGAAAGAGCGGATTGCGTCATGGCTCATACGCCCGGAATATACATTGTTGACGTCACAAATCGTGATGGTGTGCAGACGGCCCAACTGGGGCTTGCCAAGATCGAGAAGACCATCGTCAACATGCTCCCGAACAAATCGGCCGGGTTCGGGAACTACACGCTGGATCCACGGGTCGACCTTTCCGAAATATGGCGCTTGGCCAAGTACGCATCCTTTGTCAAGTCAGGTGAGGTGTTGCGGCGTGTTGGTACGGGAGAGTGGCTATGAAGAGCAAGAGATCAAATATGAGGAGAATTCCGCTTCGCATTACGGATACGACTCTCCGTGATGCACATCAATCGCTGTGGGCAACTCGAATGCGGACGAAGGATATTCTCGGCATAATCGATACCATTGACTCGGCAGGTTACTACTCACTTGAAGTCTGGGGCGGTGCGACATTTGATGTTTGCCTTCGCTTCCTTCGCGAGAATCCGTGGGAACGCCTTCGACAAATCAAGGCGAGGGCGAAGAAGACACCTTTGCAGATGCTTCTTAGAGGTCAGAATATTCTCGGCTATAAGAATTATCCAGATGACCTCCTGGATCGCTTTGTCATGTTGGCCTGTCAGAATGGCGTGGATATCTTCCGGATCTTTGATGCTCTCAATGATACCCGCAATCTGGAGTACGCCATTAAGGCGGTAAAGCAGTATGGGGGGCACGCCCAGGGCACCATTTGCTATACCATCAGCCCTGTACACACTGTTGAGAAATACGTCCAAATGGCCAAAGAACAAGCCACACTTGGTATTGACTCGCTGTGCATCAAGGATATGGCAGGCATCCTGTCCCCCATTTCTGCAGAGAAACTGATCTCCGCTCTGGTGCGGGCGGTAGACGTTCCTATCCAATTACATTGTCACGCGACCAGTGGCATGGCGACCGCCACCTACCTCGAGGCCGTAAGAGCGGGTGCCGGGGCCATTGACTGTGCAATCTCTCCCATGGCCGGCTTCAACTCCCAGCCCCCGGTGGAGACCATGGTAGCGATCTTTGACGAAATGCCCTATCACGCCAATCTGGATATTGACGCCCTCAGGAAGATATGTAAGTACTTCCTTGCCCTTGCACCTGAACGCAAACCACAACGGCCTCCCGACAACCCTATTGATCCAGAAATCTTGATTCACCATATCCCCGGAGGCATGATTTCCAACTTGCGATCTCAGCTTGAACAGCAGGGAGCGCTTGACCGATTGGACGAGGTCCTTGCTGAATTACCCCAAACACGCGCAGACATGGGTTACCCCCCTCTCGTCACTCCCACCAGCCAGATTGTTGGAGTACAATCTGTCCTGAATGTCCTTTCAGGACAGCGCTATTCCATGGTCCCTCAGGAGACGAAGAGCTACGTGAAGGGGCTCTACGGTCGCTCTCCTGCACCCATCAAGCCCAGCATTAAGAAGAAGATTCTTGAGGGGGAGAAAGCGATCACCTGCCGACCTGCCGACCTGCTTGAACCGATGTTATCGCAAGCAGCCAAAGAGGTTCAGCCCGATCTCATTAAGGACGAAGAGGATATCATTTCATACTGTCTCTTCCCTGAACCAGCACTGGAATACTTCAAATGGCGCGCCCTGCCAACGGAAGACCGTCCGTCTCTTCCTGCTGACCTGGAAAGAAGGCCAAGCAAGGAAGCAGCGGCAAAGGAACCGCCGCCTGCGTCCGCGAAGCCATTTCTTGCGCAGACAGACTACGCGGAGCTAAAGGCTCTTATGCACAAGATGCATGAGCTCAGTATCGCAGAGTTCACGATTCGCAGGAATGATCTTTCTCTGCATCTAAAGGCCGCTGGCTCCTCTACGCATGAAATCATCATGGATCATGGCCATCTCTCCGAGGAACCTGAAGCCGCTCCAACTAGCAGTGAGAACGTGCCCAGCCTGACGGGTGTCGCAGAACCCGTAGAAACGGAAGCCAAAGCCGATGGCTCGACTATTGATGCGCCGTTGACTGGCACATTCTACACATCATCCGGTCCTGGTAGGCCAAATCCTGTGAATGAAGGTGATGAGATCAAGGCTGGTGATCCTGTCTGTATTGTTGAAGCGATGAAATTGTTCAATCAGATCGAGGCCCCAGTTGACTGTCGAATTATGAAGTTCCTGGTCGAACACGGGCAAGCCGTCCAGAAGGGCCAGGCCCTTGTTAGTATTGATGAGATATAGAATGAAACAATGAAACTGAAGAAGGAACTTAAGTTGTTCGATGTGTTTTGCATCGCCTCCGGAGCGATGATCAGTTCGGGCATCTTCGTTCTGCCGGGGTTGGCCTTCCGGCAGGCTGGCCCGTCTGTCATCGTATCCTATTTCCTTGCCGGCTTGTTGGCATTGGTTGGCGTCCTCAGCGTTATCGAACTCACGACGGCTATGCCAAAGGCGGGCGGCGACTACTACTATGTGACGCGCAGCCTGGGGCCGCTCGCGGGGACCATTTCCGGCATCCTGGGATGGTTCGCGCTGTCGCTTAAGACCTCCTTTGCGATTTACGGCCTGTCGGCGTTAATCTACTCAGTCACGGGGATCCCCATTGTCCTGAGCGGGGCTGCCATGTGCGTCGTGTTCACGTGGCTCAACGTCAGGGGTATCGAAGGGGCGGCCAAACTGGAGGTGTGGCTGGTCGTCGCTCTGTTCTCTTTGATGGCCGTATATTTCCTGGCGGGCGTGCGCCATGTGGAAGCGATGCATTACTTGCCGTTTGCGCCCCATGGCATCAACCGTACCTTGCTGACGGCGGGTTTCGTCTTCGTGTCGTTCGGCGGGCTGCTCAAGGTGGCGGCCATTGCGGAGGAGGTCAAGAATCCCGGTCGCACCATGTTGCTTGGCATGCTGGGCTCCGTGGTGGCGGTCACTGTGCTTTACGCCGCGATTCTGTTCGTCACCGTGGGCGTGCTTCCAGCGGACGCCCTGGCCGAATCGCTCACGCCCGTAGCTGACGCGGCGCGCCTGAGATCCGGTGCGGCCGGCTTCTGGATTGTGAGCATTGCGGCGATGCTGGCTTTCGTGACCACGGCCAATGCCGGCATCATGTCAGCTTCTCGGTATCCTCTTGCCTTGGGCCGCGACAGGTTGGTTCCCGGCTTCCTGAGCAAGATCGATCCACGCTATGGAACCCCGAAGACCGCCATCATCATCACCGGCGCAACTATCTTCCTCACACTGCTTCTTCCGCTTGAGCTGTTGGTGAAGGCCGCTTCGACCGTTGTTCTGACGGCCTACGTTCTCTCGGCTCTCGCCGTAATCATCCTGCGTCAGAGTAAGCTGCAGAACTATCGCCCGACCTTCAAGGTCCCGCTCTATCCCTGGTTGCCAATCATTGGCGCCGTATTCTTCGTGTTCTTGATCATCGACATGGGTGCGGCAACTATTGAGATCAGCTTGGGGCTGGTCGTGGCAGCGATCCTGGTCTATGTGTTCTATGGTCGCAAACGCTCAGACCAGGAGTACGCGCTGCTCTACCTGATTCGGAGCGTCACGTCACGCGCACTGGTGACCGAGTCACTCGAAGCTGAATTGCGCGAGGTCGTACATGAGCGAGATGAGATTCAGCACGACGAATTCGACGACATTATCGGTAAGGCAGAAGTGATGGATCTCAATACGCGCGTCAGCCGCGACGAACTTTTCGACCAGGTCGCCCGGCACCTCGCCCCGAGACTGGACATGGACACTGGCGTTCTGTACAAGGGCTTGGTGGACCGCGAACACGAGACCAGTACGGTCATCTCGCCCTTCGTGGCCATTCCTCACGTGATCACAGAGGGGACGGGGCGGTTCGACGTCGCGCTGGTACGGTGTCGACGTGGGGCAACGTTTTCGCCCATTGACAACACGGTGAAAGCCATATTCGTGATTGTCGGCACGCGCGACTGCCGCAACCTGCATCTGAAGTCGCTGGCAGCCATCGCCCACGTGGTACAGCACCCAGAGTTCGAGGATCGATGGATGGACACGCGCCAGGCCGAGCAACTTCGCGACATTTTTCTATTGAGTCGGCGCGCGCGAACCCCGACGTGACATGATGAAGACATCACATAGTGATTTGACGCACCATCCGCAAAGCCATTCACACGGCGGCATGTCGGAGTTGCTCGAACACCGCAGTGTCCCGCTGGGCAGGCTGTACGTGTCGATTGCGATCACGGTCGCAGGCATGGTGGTCGAAATCATCGGGGGCGTACTCACCGGCAGCCTCGCACTTCTGAGCGACGCGGGGCACATGTTCACCCACGTCTTCGCACTGGGAATCAGCGCCCTGGCCATCCGGCTCGCCAGGTCGGAGCCCTGTCACCATCGCACCTTTGGCTTGCTTCGGGCGGAAGTGCTTGCCGCCTACACCAACTCGATCTTCCTCTTCGGTGTCACGGCATACATCGCTTACGAAAGCATTGCGCGCCTGCTGCATCCGGTCGAGATCCTGACCGCGGAAATGCTTCTTGTGGCGGCGGTCGGTCTCATCGTGAACATCGCGAGCATCTTCCTGCTTCTCGGTCATGGAAAGAACATCAGCATCCGCAGCGCCGTCGCGCACATGATGGCTGATGCGATCTCATCGGTTGCCATAGTCGTGGGTGCCCTCATCATGGCGGCAACCAACTGGCGATGGATCGACCCCGTACTCAGCATAGGCATTGCCGGAGTGATTCTGGCGTGGGCTTGGGGCCTATTCCGCGACACAACCCGCATCCTCATGGAGGTCGCCCCAACACATGTCAACACACATGACGTGGAGCAGTTCGCCCTCGGAGTATTTCCACAGATTGTGCGACTCGACCGGGTCCGCATGTGGTCCATCACCGAGGATGTCACAGCGTTCAGCGCTGCGGTTGTGCTGCGTTCGGACGCTTCTGGAACTGACGCTCAAGAGATCCGAGGGAACCTTGCGG
>CAYSBP010000018.1:0-25160 GCA_964429255.1 uncultured Planctomycetia bacterium | reverse complement strand
TATATACGCATTATATGCGACATGTTTTTTCTTTAGATCTATAACATGTTTATTTATAATATCTTAATCTACGCACTGTCTGCGCACAGTCTACGCATAGTCTGCGCACAATAAGAGTACGATAAGCGTATACTACGAGTCGCCGGTCACGTTCGGCAGTCCCAGCTTCTGGGCCAGGGAGGCCAGGTCCGGCGGGAACGGGGCGCGCAGGAGCATCGGATCGCCTTTGTGGGGGTGCTGCAGCGCCAGTGATTCGGCGTGCAGACAGACACGCGGACGGTATTCGCCGAACGCCTCGTTGTCCTTCGAGCCACCGTACAGTTCGTCGCCGACCAGCGGAAGGCCGAGGTGCTTGGCGTGCACGCGGATCTGGTGGCTGCGGCCGGTGCGCGGGAAGGCGCGCAGGAGCGAGAAGCCGCGGCAGGACGAGACACCCAGGACCTCGAAGCGCGTCTGCGACGGGCGCGCCTCCAGCCCGTCCACGGCCATGCGGACGCGGCATTCGGGATCGACGCCCAGCGTCGCGTCGACGTCGGTCTCCTTGAAGCCCGGTGCGCCGTGGGCGATGCAGAGGTAGGTCTTGCGCACGAGCCGGTTCTCGAACTGGCGCGTCAATTCGGAATGCGCACGCTTCTCCAGCGCGTAGACCATCACGCCGCTGGTCTCCTCGTCCAGCCGGTGTACGGTGCCCACGCGGAAGGACGGGTCGTTCAAGCGGCGTTCACGGAAGTAATGCAGCAACCCGTGATACAGCGTCCCCGTCTTGTGGCCGCGGGCGGGGTGGACGATGATCCCGGGCGGTTTGTTGAGCGCCAGGATCCATTCGTCCTCGTAAAGGACCTCGAACGCGATCTCCTCGGCCTCGTGCCGGGTACCTTCCGGCAGCAGGATCGTGACGATCTCGTGTTGGGTGACGTGCCACGACGATTTGGTCGGCTTGCCGTTGATCAGGACGCTGCCGTCCTTGATGAGCTGTTGCAGAAAGCTGCGCGAGTAGCCCGGGAAGCGTTCGAGGAGATACTTGTCGAGGCGCCGCGGTTTGCCTGCTTCGCGCTGGCCGATGGGAAACTCCAACCGGTCGCGCCGGCCTTCCTTGGCCTTTGGGAAATCGAACTTGGTCTTCATGCCGCGCGGTCTGTACCAGTGCGGCAGGCCCTGGGCGTCCTGGCCCATGCGTTCAGCGTTGGATGGATGCGAACTGCCCATGCGCGGATCCTAGCCTTCTTTCAGCACGCTCATGAGCGCATGGGCCAGTTTGCGCGAGTCGTGGCGGATAGGATAGGCGGGGTTGATCACATCCGCGGCGGAGATGCGGACGCGCGCGCTCATCTCGGGAGGCAAGGTGTTTTTCACGAGGCGGATCTGGCGATCCTGGATCATCCAGGTGTCCTCGTCGCCTCCCGGCGTGACGCTGTTTCCGCCGCCGGGCCGGTAGAAGACGCCGTTGTTTGCCAGGACGCAATCGTAGACCCGATGGGGTGCCGTGTGATCGTCGATGGCCTTGAGGAAGTCCTGCAGGTCAAACCCCCTGGTCTCGCCCTCGTAGGTCATGATGTTCGAGACGAAGACCTTTCGCGCCCTGGCCGCCGCGATCGCCGGGGCCAGACCTTCAATCAGGAGGTTGGGAAGGACCGAGGTGTAGAGGCTGCCGGGGCCGAGGACGATCAGGTCGGCCTCCTCGATAGCCGTCAGGATGTCCTGCGCAACGGGTTCAGGGGTTGGCTTCAATGCGAGCTGCTGGATGCGTTTCTCGGTCTTCGCGATTTCGGCCTGTCCCGTTGTCTTGGATCCGTCCTCGTGTGTGGCGACGAGGTGAATGCGGTCGAGGGTCGAAGGCAGCACCTGACCGCGCACCGAAAGGATCCGGTTCGCCTCGCGCACGCCGGCCCCGAAATCGCCGCGGATGCGCGTCAGCACGGTCAGGAAGAGGTTTCCGAAACTGTGGCCCTCCAGTTCATGTTCGGGGAACCGGTAATCGAGCAGCTCGCCCATCTGCGGCTCTTCGTCGGCCAGAGCGATCAGGCACTTCCGCAGGTCGCCCGGCGGTTGCAGTCCAAGCTCCTTGCGCAGCTTGCCCGAAGAACCGCCGTCGTCGGCCATGGCCACGATGGCGGTCGTGTAACCCGCCACTTCGCGCAGGCCGGAAAGGAGGACGGCAAGCCCCGTGCCGCCGCCGATGGCCACCACGCGGGGACCGTGCGTCATCTTGGCACGAAGATACGCCGCTTCGACCAGCCCGCCGCTGGCGGATCCGCGCCGGCCAACCAAGCCCCACATCGATTTGATCAGGCGGTAGATGCCGGTAATCAGACAGAAGGCCGCCAGCGAGAAGCCCAGTATGGCCGCCAGCAGCAGTTTCCAGCGTTCGTCAAAGCCCTGCGTACCGATGACAAGGAGAAAGACCGCTGCCGCACCCAGAAGCGCGAAGATCAGCCCCAGGAAGATGACCACGATCCAGCGCTTGATGCGCAGTCCGGGCCGGAACCATTTGATGATCCTGTCGAGTGCCATGCTGAAGGGGAAGTGTACGCGACCGCCAGAGGTATGCAACCGGACCGCCATGAATGGCATCGAACCGCCAATGCGGCATCAAAGGACGCCAAACGACAGACAGGGGATAGGAGACAGGAAGGCGGGGATGGAGGCGGGGTTCACGACCCTTCACGCGCCTTTTCTAACAGCGCCATCCTTGTTCCCCGCTACGATCCGCCGCCGAACGTCTGATCGGCTTCGGCCAGGAGTTCGCGGATGTCCTTCACGTTCTTGGCATTGCGCAGGAACCGGACGTACTTGTCGTCGCGGACCAGACGGGAAATGAAGGCGAGGGCTTCCAGGTGCGCCCCGGACGCGCTCTTGGAGGAGAGCAGCAGGAAGACCACGTGGACCGGCTCGCCATCCAACGCGTCGAAGTTGATGCCCTTCTTCGATCGGCCAAAGGCACAGACCAGGTCCGTGATCGCATCGTGCTTGGCGTGCGGGACGGCCACGCCGGAGCCGATGCCGGTGGAACCCAGTTCCTCGCGGTCCATCAGGGCCTTGACGATCTTCTTGGAAACCGATTCCTGGATCTTGTCGGCGGCGATGAGCGCGTCGACCATCTCCTTGATCACCTCTTCCTTGGCGGTGGCCTGAAGATCTTCCGCAATGGCTCCGTCAGGAATGATTTCGCTCAGTTTCATCCGTGCTGTCGCTCCTTCAACCGCCCCCCCCTGCACATCCCGTGTTTGGCGATTCGTCAGTCCGGTGGAGGGACGTGGTGTAAAAAAACCGTGCGTTATTCTCCGTCTTCCTGTTCAACCTCACGAGGTTTGTCCGGGGCTTGATCCCGTTCGCGTTGGCGTCCGCGGAGCCGCCCCTTGAATTTTTTAAGCAACTCACGCGCCTTGTGCGCCGCTTCGTCCAACGCCGCGTTCAGGTTGTCGTGGGAGGCCTTGGCCACCAACTGCTTCCCGCGAATTACACTGCAGATGATCTCGACTTTCTTCTGTTCGTCCTCGTTGATCAGCACGACCCGAATGTCGTGCAGTCCATCGAAGTACCGGGTCAGCGGTTCAATTTTTGCGGTGACGTATTCGCGAGTCGAAGTGGTTACACGAAGGTGCCGACCTTCGATCTGGACGCTCATCAACCCGCCTCCCATTTCGGCTCGGCTGAAAGGGACATCGTACAACTGCGGTGGGTACAGCTCGCCGCCCACATCAGTTCAATTTTTCAGGCGCCCCAAGTCAGAGGCGCTCACGCCCGGCCGATCGGGGGGCATCCTAGTTCACGCGGTCCTACCGTCAAATCGGTTTTGCATCTGGAGCACTGCTTCTTGAGTCCGTAGTCGTATTGGGGATGTTGATGGAGGCTGGAGGCCGAAGCGTCACGGATACGCACACAGATCCCAGTATCCGGGCTCATCGGCTTCGGGTGCGTATCCATGGCACCATGTTCAGACGTCACTTTTCGGCTACGCACCCCTGCTTCTTGGCGGAGCCAACCGGCCATCGCCAACCGGCGAAGGTTGTGTTAGGCTCGGCGTCTGTGTATGGTGTGGGCCGGATGCCTGGATTTTGAGCATTTCCTCCGCCGGAGCGTTCATGAAGTTTCCGCTTCTTCTTCTAACCGTGTTGCTGTGCGGTGCGAATCCGGCCGTGTACAGCGGCGAGAACACGCCGGCTCCCGAGCAGGCCGAGCGTCTGCGCCAGTTGCTGGCCCGGGTCGAAGGCGAACCGTTGGCGGTGCTTTCCGTTCTCGATGCCCGGCTGACGTTGGAACACCTGTCCCAGACAGCCGTGGGTCGCGCGTTCACCGATCCGCAGTATGCTTCACAGCGGCGTGAGACGTACCGGTTGCTGGAGGAGGGGGTGGGGGCACACCCCGAGACTCTCTGGGATGCGCTGCGGCCGCACGCGGTCGGTCCGATGGCCCTGGTGCTGACCGCAGCCAAGCCGGGCGTGGTAGACGGACCGTCGCTTAGGTTGGCGCTGATTGTGGCCGTCCGGGATCAGCGTTCCATCGAGGCGGTGCAGCTGGGCTGGCCGCAGGTGCCACCCGACTCCGACGCGCTTCTGGGCAGACTGGCGCTGGAACTTCACCCGCTTGAGCAGTTGGCAGTGGCCAAGCCCGTCCCCGAATGGGCCGACCGGTGTGCGCGCATGATCGGGGAGGTGCAGCTTCTGCTGAAGCCCGCCATCGCACAGAAGGCCTTGACGCCGCTCGCGCCGGAGGACGCGAAAGCGTCGGCGTGGATGAAGACCATGGCGGCGTTCGGTTCATCGGATGTGGAACGGCTGGAACTGAACCTGCTCGCTTCCGGACGCTATTTCATTGAGGAGTTTCGCTGCGAATTGAAGCCCGGGGCGCGGAGCCTGCTGGCCCTGCTGCTGCGTTCCTTGCGACCGGATCCGCAGTCGTGGGAGGGGCTGGAGAAGGCCCTACCGGGCGGTCATGACGTGCAGTTGTTGCTGCAGATGGATCCCAAGGCCCTGGGGGACCGCTTCCCGGTTCTGATGCGATTCTTCGAGCGGATGCTGCGCGGGAAGCGCTGGGCCGCTCTCTATGGCGATACGGAAGATGCGCTGGATCCCGACCGGTTCGGCTTCCTGACCGGGCCATGGGCCGGCACGTTCGGGTTGCTGGCCAGGAGCGGTGAGAGCGGTGAGACGCAGTTGACCGGAGTGGCCGTGGAACTCGGCACGAGGTCGGGCGAGCGGCGCAAGCAGTTGATGGAGGGTCTGGCCGGGATCGGGCTCGACTTTGAGACGGCGGTTCGAGCGCCGACGATCGGCGACCAGCCTCCGCTGGCGGCGGGATTCAAGGGCCGTGGGATTATGCCCGCGCCGATGATTGGTTTTTCCGACGGATGGGCCTGGCTCTGTTCCAGCACGGCCGCCTACCACGAACTGGTAACCGCACTGGCGGAGCACCGCCATCTGGGGAATGACCGCAGGGCTGTTCTCGTGGCGAATCCGGTCGATTGGCCGGGGATTGGGTTCCCTGAGAAGAGCGGCTTCGAGCTGCGCGTGAACCTTCCGGGCGTCGGGCCGCTGGCCTACACGTCCTGGATGCTGGCAGAGAGTGGCCCGCAGCTCTTCGGATGGAAGGTGCCCGGTGGTCTGTTGCCGTCTCCGGGGTTTCTGAAAAGGCACCTGGTACCCTACGTGGTGGCGGCGGTGAGGACGGGGACTGAAGTGCGTTTTCATGCGCGTGGTCCCGTACCCGGAGGCGCGCTGGTGCCCTTTGCAGCGCTGGTGGCGTTGAGCGAGGAGATGCAACGGATGGAGGCTAACGGTCCCGAGGCGCTGCGGAAGGAACTGGATGCGTTGACGGGGCGTGGAGCGGAGCCCATGCAGAGGGATGACCGATGAAGCGTCGCCTGTGTCTGATCCCCGTCTTCTGCGGCGCGCTGGTGCTGTTGAGCGGCTGTGGGGGCGGTGACGGTCCGTATCGGAACCAGCTCTTTCAGGCCCAGCGCGTAAATGGGCAGACGTACGTGGTGCTACTGACGCGGCCGGCGTTGCCGGAACCGGGGGATCGGGGGCTCTTTCGCATCTACCGCAGCGGCGGCCCGGACGGTCTGATCTGGCAGCCGCTGGACGAGAACCGGATGGGCCCGGTCTTCGGGACGATCTCGATCAAGGAATCGACCGGCGAACGGCTGGGGCTCTTTCACGAGCAGCGCGTCTCGCTTTGGACGCTGAACGAGGATGCAGTCGAAGTCGAGACGCGTAATCTGCCCTTCCAATGGACTGCAGAGACGGGCGCGCAGTTGGACGAAAAGATCTATCTCTTCGGCGGGAGGGTGGAGCGTCAGGCGGGGGATGCAAAGGCCGTGTGGCGGTTGGCTGCGGCCCGCGATGACGGCAAGGAATTCAAGGAGTTGGATCCGGGGCCGATCTTCAAGCCCGGTCCGCAGGGGATGTTCAGTCTTCAGGCGGTAGCGCATCAGGGCCGGATCTTTATCTTCTGGCGGAGCGCAAGCGGAGCCGGTCCGCTCGACTTCGAACCGCCCGTGGCCTTCGTCGGTCCGTTGAAGATGGTGGCCTTTGACGGGCAGAATTTTGGGCAGGAGGTGCATTCGTTTGCCGATCTGCCATTGGGGCATGTGGAGGTGTGGAGCGATGGCACAGACCTTCGCGCCGTCGTGCAGACGCAGGAAGCGGGGACAGCGCGCACGCCGCCGCTCAGGGTCTTCACACTGGGCCTCTCCGGGACCTCCCGGGAAGAGATCCATGTGCCCTTGGATGCGCCGCTGAGCCTGCATTTCAAGTACTTCGACGTGACGCGGCTTCCGGGCGACGGGCGATCGCTCTTCCTGCGTTCGAACTCACAGGATTTCGAGGTATGGGAATCCGTGGGCGGCGCATGGCGGATGCAGCCGGCGACGGGGCTTCCGCGGCAGCAGTTGATGAGCCTGCTCCTGATGGCGATGGGGATGTGCGTGTGTCTGATTGCCATGGGCGTGGGCATGGCCATTCGCCGCCGGCGGCAGATGCACTGGGTGCTCCAGCGCCTGCGTCCGCAGGACGTGTTGGCCCCGGTGAGCATGCGCATCAGCGCCTATCTGATCGATTTGTGTTTTGTGGCTGTCCTGACCTATGCGATCTGCACGGCCACGGGCGCACCCCTCCCGGGTTGGTCGATGGTCTTCGTCAACTTCGATATCGTTCCGTCGTTCGGGCTGCTGTACCTTTCGTACTTCGTGTTAACGGAGTGGCGGTTGGGGCGCACGCCGGGCAAGTGGCTGCTAGGGATTCTGGTGGTGTCGGACCAGGGCGATCCGCTGACGTTGTGGTCCGCCTTCGTGCGCAATCTGATCGGCTTTTTTGAGCGGCCCATGGTGTTGCCGGCCATTGTGGCGATTGTGCTCACGCCACGCGCACAGCGCATCGGCGACCTGCTTTCGCGGACCATGGTTGTGCAACGTGCCGCCTTCCTCCGCTATCGCGAGGAGCGGCAGCGCGCACAGGTCGGGAAGGCGGAGGCGGAACAGTGCTCTCCCGCAGGATCCCCTTCCGATCCGCCCGCTCCGCGGAAGGATGACGACGGGACGTCATGAGTGCCCTGCCCTTTGAGCTGGTGCTGGCCAGCGTCTCGCCGCGGCGTCAACGCATCCTGCACGACGCGGGCTACGTATTCTCGGTCTTCGATCCCGGAGACGTGGAGGAGCAGGTTTCAGGGGCGGGACCGGCGGAGCAGGCGTGTGCCAAGGCGCGTGCCAAGGCGGCGCATGCGGCCGCGGTGTTGAGGCCGGAGCGCGACACGCTGATCGTCGCGGCCGATACGCTGGTGGCGCTGGGCGACGAAGTCCTTGGAAAGCCATTGGACCGGACGGACGCGCGGCGTATTCTGAGCAGGCTTTCAGGAACTCGCCAAAAGGTCATCAGCGGGCTGTGTTTGTGGCCGGCGCCGCACGGACCGGAACCCCACGTGGAATCGGTCAGCAGTTGGGTGACCATGCGGGCCATGACGTCGGAGGAGATCGCGGCGTACGTGGATTCCGGCGAGGCAGACGGAAAGGCGGGTGCCTATGCCATTCAGGAGACCGGAGACCGCTTCGTCGAGCGGCTGGAGGGCAGTTTCCTGAACGTGGTCGGGTTTCCGATGGAGCGGTTCAAGGAACGGCTGAAGGAGCTGTTGGAACGGTGGCCCGGAGGGGGCTAACGGCTTGCTTAAGGAGAGTGGATCGTGGCGGACAAGGAAAAGGACGGTGGAGAACAGGCGGGACCGCGGTCAGCACAGCGGGCGGCGTGGTCGCTCTTCACGATCGTTTTCACGTCGGGTGCCGTGTTGATGGGTATGGAGATGGCCGGCTCGCGCATACTGGCGCCGAGCTTCGGGACGGGCATCTTCGTCTGGGGCGCGCTGATCGGGCTCTTCATGGGCGCGATGGCCCTGGGTTACTACGTGGGTGGGAAACTGGCCGACCGCTATCCGTCCTTTCCGGTACTGGCCACCATTGTCAGCCTGGCCGGCGCGTACATCTACATGATTCCGTATATCGGCCATCCGTTGTGCGAATCCGTCGGACGAAGCGTCACCGACCAGATGGCCGGCCCGCTGATTGCCGCCGCCCTGCTCTTCTTCGTGCCCAGTTTCCTGATGGCGATGGTCTCGCCGTATGCCGTCAAGCTGAACACCACGACGCTTTCGGGTGTGGGCGGCGTGGCCGGGACGCTGTACGCCCTGTCGACCTTCGGCTCCATCGTCGGCACGCTGCTGACGACCTTCGTCCTGATCCCGACCTTCTGGGTGAGCAATGTGCTGCAGGGTTTGGGTCTGGCGCTGGTGCTGGTGGCCATTCTGACGCTGGTGCTCTTCCGTTCGGCGTTGGGCAGGGTCACGAAGGACGATCGCAATGGTGCAGCGCTGATGGCGGTGGTCGCGCTGGGGCTGATCGAAATGTGGGCGCTCTTTCCCGTCCAGCCCCACGTGGCCAACGGCGAACGGCTGCTGTTCTACGAGGAGTCGCGCTATCACGACATCGCCATCACCGAGGTCGTATACGGAAGCGTCCCTTCGCAACTGTCTCCTTCCGACGGGCGCTGCCTGCTCCGGCCCGATGACGTTTCGCGCTGGATGAAGTTCAATGAGAATCGCGAGAGCGGGATCTTTCCCTACGGCGAGTACCTCAACGCGGTCCGCTACACCAACGTCGTCCACCTGGCGCTGCTCTGGGTGCCCGACCCGAAAAGCATGCTGGTGGTTGGCGGGGGCGGCGGTGTGGTACCGGTGCAGTTCCGTAAGTTCTATGGCAAGACCCTCGAGAAGGTGGACGTGTTGGAGTTGGATCCTTCGGTTCAAACGGCCGCCCTCGATTATTTCCAGATGCACGACGACGCGATCCAATTCAAGATCGGTGACGCGCGGATGAACCTGAAGAAAAGCAAGGAGAAGTATGACATCATTCTGCTGGATGCCTACGGCTCCGGCGGGCAGATCCCCTTCCACCTGATGACCTACGAGTTTCTGGAGGACGTTAAAGCGCACCTGACCGAGCGCGGCGTGCTGGTGACGAACATCATCGCGGCCCTGGAGAACGAGAATCCGCCCAAGATGCGCCCGGGCGACCTGTTCTTCGCCGAGTTCAAGACGCTCACGCAGGCGCACCCGCGGAACCCGGTCGAGAAACCGGCGCTCTACGACCCGCAGCAGATCTACATCTTCCCGCGGACCGACAAGGGCATGGAACTGCGCAACCGCGAAACGGAAAACCGCAACATCATCCTTATCGCTGTTCGCGAAACGGAGCGGAAGTCGCGCAACGACCTGCTCTCGCTGGCCCAGGCCTTCGTGCAGAAGCGGGAGCGGAACGAGTGTATAGATCGCGATGTCTTCCTGTGGAATGCCGAGAGTGTTTACGTGGACGGCCCGACGGACCAGCAACTGGCGGAGGTTCCCGTGCTGACGGACCACTACGCGCCGGTCGATACCATGTACCGCCCCGTGAAGTACGACGAACTGATCTGGCGTATCCGCTAGCCCGCTTCACCTACGGAGTACACGGCGGCAGCCCTCTGGCCCGCGTGGGAGAGGGACCATGGCATTTTCAATGTCGCGGAACATCTCCCTCGATCGCCGGACGGAAATGCTCGTGGGTATCCGAGACCAGGCCTACTTTCATTTTGCGGGTCTTGGGCACTCGACATCGGTTTTTCTCGCGCGAAGATTTCGTCTTAGCCCGAACAGGGTTCAGTGCCGCACGCGCCCCTTCATCACATAGGTGTCGCAGATCATGTCGTGAAGTGCGCGTTGCGAAGGATGCACCAGCGCAAGGATCCAGCCGGGAAGAAGCAACCATTTGAGGAAGGCCCGCAGGACGATGACTGTAACGGACGGCGTCAAGCCTTCCGGCGTACGGAGCGTCAGGACGACGAACCGTTTGCCGATCGAACCGCCAACAGCCTGAAAAAGACCGTCGTTCAGCAGGACGGCCGTGAGGAAGGCGACGACGGGCACCAACAGGTAACGGCTGACTTCCGGCAGCAGTTCCAGGCTTCCACCGACGACGATCAGCGTTGCGGCGACCAGGCCGAGCGTCAGGTCGATGAACCCGGCCAGGGCGCGCGGTAGCCGCCCCGCCAGTGGCCAGGCGCTGATTAGTCCCGGGCCGGGCGAACGCTCGGAGAGCTTCTTCGAGCGCAGAATGTCTGCCGTTCGCAGTGCGGCGCCGCGGCTGGCCGGCTCTTCGATGCGTGCGGCGGAGATGGGCTTGGGTTCGGTTGCGGCGGGTTCGGGTTTCACCGGCGAGCGGGTCTCTCCGCGGATGGGCAGCAGCACATCGGGCGTAGCGTAGGGCTGGGAACCCGGCGGGGCGGGCAGGTCGATCACGAGATCCGAGAGGGCGTCGTCCGGCGCCGACGGTGCGAGGACCGGAGCGTCGGGGCGCGCCCGGTCCGGCGCTTCAGGCTCCTGCGCGGGGGATTCCCGCAGCCGATCGGGCGACGGCAGACGCAGCAGCCGGCCGCATTTCGGGCAGCGCCCGGCTGCGGCCTCGGCCTTCTGGGGAACCAGGATGCGTTTGTTGCAGATGCAGACGAGTTTCCAGCAGATGCCCTTTTCCGTGGAGACCTGTTCGACATGAGCCGGATCGACCGCGGCTTGAGGGCGCCCGTCCCGGTGCGTTCCGCCGGGCTCTTTCACGCGCGAGCCGCAGGCCGGACAAATGGCGGTCGGTTCACCGGCCTCCAACGCGACGTCCTTCCCGCAGGAGCAGACCAGGCGATGCGACATCGAAGCGGGATCCCCTTGTGCGGCCACGTAACGAAAAGACGCGCCCGACCCAGCACAACCAGCACGGAAGGGGCAGACGTGAGCGAAACCGCCACGGATTCTATCGTACCCCCGTACTATGGCCGGAACGTCAGGACGACTGCTCTTTACTGCCAATGATTGTGAGGTTCAGCCCGATCTGGACGTTCACTTTCTTCTCGCCCACGGGCAGCATGGTCTTGCCGGTCAGGTACCAGCCAAAGGAGCCCGTGGAGAACTCCTTGGACTGCGCCACCATCTCGACGCCGTTAACGACGATCTGGATGGGTTTGGCGCTGCTACGGAACTCCTCGCGCGTTACGGAACAGTGCTTGGCCATGGCGATCTCCTCTAATGATGGCCCGTTGAAAACCCTTTCTCCTACCCTCTCCCGAAGCTCCCACAGAGGGGGGCGCAAACAACAGCCCCCGTATCCAACGGGCTGCTGATCCTGTGTGGTTGCCGTGATTCCGCTCAGGGTTTCGCGGGCGCCTGGATCGTGAGCGACCCCTCGTCGGAAACCAGGGTGCCGACCCACGGCACGCCCGGCAGATTCTCGATTCCATTTCCGTCCTGCGTGCTTGTGTAGAACGCGCAGGCCACGAACTCACCCGACAGTCCCGCAAGCACAGGATGGTCTCTGACTTCAAAGTGAATCGTTTTGATCAGCCGGTCGTTCTTGGGCACGCCGACAAAGTCATTCAGGTCGACCAGCGACAACACGTCGGCACCCACGCGCGTGTCCTCGACCTCCGTGGCGAAGAGCACGACCGGCTGTTCATTCGGCGCGTCTTTGCGATGCATCCGCACGCCGAAGACCGGCATCGGTCCATCGTAGATGGCCTGCTCGGCATCCAGCAGGTTCTCGATATTGAACGAAAGGTCGAAACTGCCGGGCGACAGCAGGCTGGACTTGGCAAAGCGGAAGGTCAGGCGCAGACCTTTCTCAGCATGCCCCGGCTTCAGTTGCAGCAGACCCGCCGTCCGTTGCTGCTGCAGTAACCGGGTGGCCATTCGTTCGTCCCAGTCCCGCAGGTAGTGGCGGCGCGGGGCGGTGCGTGCGCGGGACAGTTCGTTCTTCACCTCGGCCGAGTAGAGCGCCTCGTACACGCACTGCGGATGGGCCACGCGGTATCGGAGGGGCAGGTCCTTGGCCGGTTCGAGGCGTTCCCAGAGAAAATAGAGGTTCTGGGTTCCGGCCTTCGGCGGGTCGAACGGCGCGATGACCTCGATCCCGATGTCAAGATCGGTCTCGGTCGCCTGGGGGGCCACCTTGGCGCCGTCCTTCTTCTCCTCGGCTTCCTGTGTCAGAAGGGCCGCGGCTCGCCGCTCCTCGAACTTCGCCCGCACATCCTCAGGCGGACCCCTCAACCATTCAATGACCACCAGTCGTGCGTTGCCGGCCCGCGTATGGCGCACTTCGCACACGGCGATCGTCTCCGCGCGCGCCAGCAACTCGCTGTACGGAAAGATGCTCGTCAAGGCCTGTGCACGACCTTCTTCGCTCGCCGGAAGGGACAACGAGAGCACCGAAAACAGGAGGCAACCTGTCAGCCAGAGGCAGGAGAAGACAGGGGGCAGGCCGTCATTCATCGGTTTCAAGGGCGTATTCCATTACTTGAGGGAAATGCGGACCGTTCCACGTGGGTCCTTCTCAAATTCCAGTTTGCCTTCTCGAGCCAACCATCCGATGGCACGATCCACATCGGCGCTCTTGAGGTTCAAGGCCTTGGCGGCCGAAGCCGGTGTCTGCGCATTCTTCTCCCCGAGATAGTTCCAGAGACGCCCCGCATGCTCACCAATCATCGATTCCACCATGACATCCTCCTTGCGTGCCTGTTCCCCCGCCACCGACGGACGCCCCGATCAAATCGAACGGAGAACGCCGGCCGCCTTTGACCGGAGAATCCCTTATATCAGCACACGTAGTCTAGAGGATAGCGGCGACAAGGTAAAGTCCTGAGAAGGCCTATGACAAGGACGGTGCGTGCGGGGCTTTTCAATGCTCGGAAAAGGGTCTGAATACTCCGGCGTCGGGGTCGCTATCGGAATCGGTATCGAGTCCCATTCCTTTTTGCGCTATGGGCAGACGAATCGATTCCGATTCCGACGACGATGAACGGAGGGAGCATTGAAACGCCCTGGTGTGCGTGGGACCTTTGGGTGGAACCCGATGGTGTTCGGCCCGTGGATGGCGGGTGCGATTCCATCCGTACCACCGGTTTCATTCACCGGCACCACGGTTACTCGGCTCCCTGGTAGGTCTTCCGGTACCACTTTTCCCAGGAATCCAGGGTCTTCAGGTCGGGATAGCGCGTGAGGATCATGAGCGTATCGGCGAGCGCCTTTGGGAACTCCGTTTCGGCCTGCGGGTCGGCCTTCGCCACCTCCAGCAGGCGCCGGATGGCCGGTTGATGGTACCGCTGGAACTCGGGTTTCGTGGGGTGGAGATAGCGCAGCGCGAACGTGGCTTCCATGCGGATCGCCGCTGCTTCCTGGTTCTCCTTGGCCGGGTTGAGGATCGCGAGGAAGCGTTCCGCCGTCAGGCGAATGGCCTCCGCGTTGGGGCGCTTCTTCGAGTCTTGGCCGTTCAGCAATCCGCCCAGCGTGCGGACGACCTGACTGCGGATCCGGAGATCGCTCTCGCGATCGGGCTTCTCGGCATCCAAGAACTCCACGTAGGCCGCGGAGAGGGCCGCCACGGCATCGGCTTCGTCGAGGATACCCACCGCTTCGATGGCGGCAATGACCAGCGTCGCATCGTCCGATTCCCGGAGGATGCGGCGGAGTTCGGGCATCAGTTCGAACGACTTTGCGGGTCCCGACTTCTTCAGCACCGCCAGCGCGCGCAGGCCCACCACGCGCAGTTCGATCCGCGTGGACGGATTCAGCGCCATTTCCTTGATCCGCAGCAGCGTGGGCAGCGGGATGGGCTTGAGGTTCTCGGAATGGGTCAGCACATCGCCGAAGGCCTTGATCAGCCGCTCCTGCAGGAGCGGGTCGAGGTTTGGCTGTGGGAGCACGGCGACCACCAGATCGACCAGCTCCGACGTGGCCCCGATCTGGGCCAGCGCTTCCACGCACGTGACGCGCAACAGCAGCGACGCGGAGCGCTCCTTGGCGATCGCGAACATCGCGTTCACCACGTGCTGCGTCAGCGGTTGGTCGGCCGGCATCGTGCGCCCCAGGACCTGCGTGACCTTCGCCCGCAACAGTTGATCTTCGCGGAGGTCCTCCAGTAAGGTAACGAAGGACATGGCGTACTGCGCACGCACGTAGTCGTCGGCGAAGACGTTGGACTGCAGTTCACCCAGGGCGCCCACGCATTCCATGCGCACGAAGAGGTCGTCCGACAGGTCCTTGGCGATCGTGCAGAGCGCATGGACCACCTGCCGGTCGCGTACCTCCCGAGGGTCGGTCAGTTGGCCCAGCACCTCGGCGTGCCGCGTCCGGTCCATGGGATGCGCCGTCGTCTTGTTCCGCAAGACGGTCAGGCGATCCGGAACCGAAGGCTCTCCGCGATGGGCGCGCGGGTGTTTTTCCTCGGGAAGCGCTGCCCCCGGGAAGACCCACGACGCTGAGACAGCGAACGACAGAATCCAGATCACGCGAGGTGTTCTAAGCATGTTTCATCTCCTTACTTCAGGCCGCCACACGGGGGCGAAAGGGTGGGGGCCTCGCGCTGCGGCTTCGCACCTCTGGGGACGGGTGAAGCGTTCGGCACGCTGAATCGTGTTTCACTCCCCTGCCGTTCGGACGTTGCACGTTGCGCAGCGTGACCGGAAATCGGGTGGAATCCGGTTTCGCACAGAGGATCGGAGATCAGAGATCGGTGCTCAGTGATCAGGACCAGCATGGGCGTTGCAGACGGCCGGCGCCGCGAGCGTGAACAATCCAGGTTAGGCCAGCCGATCGAAAGACGGCGGCTTGCGGGTGGGCATCTGAACCGTTACCCTTGGCACGTCTATCGTTGTGGGCGAAGGAAGGTTCCGAGCATGGGCTGTCTGATGGTACGTTACCTCCTGTTGGCGGTGCTCCTGTCCGGCAGCTGGACCGCCGTCTGCGCGGCCGAAGAAACACCCATCGTCGTGTTATTGAAGGATGGCCGATCCGCCAGCGGTCGCCTGGTCCGCGAAGACGACGAGGTACTGATTCTGCGGACGGAGAACGGTGAAGAACGCGGCATTGCGAAGGTCCGTGTCGAGAAGGTGATCCGTGGTACCGCGCGGGTCCCGGAGGAGCAACCGGCACAGACCGGATCAGCGCAGGCCGAGGCGCGGATGAAGCTGGCCGCGGAGAACCGCGCGATGCTGCAGGAGTTGATGGATCTGGGGGACCCGAGCCGGGAGAAGCGGCGTGCGGCGATGGCGCGGGTGGCCGAACTGGGATCGCGGGCCGAACCGCTGTTGGTGGGCATCCTGCATCCGAAGGAGAAGATGCCGGTCGAACTGCGACTGGGGGCGCTTCGCGCGCTGGCCGCGATGAAGGTGCTCTCGGCGGAAAGCGCCAAATCGGTCGCTTGGGTGGCCATGAAGGATACGAACGTTGAAGTCCGGCGCGAGGCTTGTCGGACGATCCGGACGCTGTCCGACGACCGTGCGGTAGCGTACATCATGCAGTACTCGGTCGGTGAGGACGCAGGGTCCCAACGTGCGGCCTCCTGGGCGCTGCGCGAGATTGACGACCTGCGCGCCATCGCCGCTCTGGTGGCCGCGCTCCCGCCGCCTCAAGTCAGTTCATCCGCGCCGCAATCGGACGTGCCGGAGGGTACCTGGCGGGAACTGCCCATCGGGCCGTACGGAGACAAGCTGCCCGTCTTCATGCCGCAAGGAGAGACCGCCACTGGAACCGCAGATGTTGGACATCCGGTTGCCGATGCGCTCAAACGGATTGCCGGGAAGGACCTGGGCAGCCACCCGATGGTCTGGCACTACTGGCTTCGTCAGAAGATCGGAACGCTGACCAGCGCCGATGTCGAGAAGGGGTATGAAAAACGCTCGCTGCTGGACCGGATGAATGCCAAGTAACCGGCCCCGATAGTCCGGATCGGGACTTCTTCAATGGCAGGATCGCTACTCCGCATCCGTTTCGTTGCTCTCTTTCAGCCCAGCCTTCTTGAGCAGGTTGCCCAGGCTCTGACCACTGGAGCCCTGCGACTTCACGATCTGCCGGACATCGTCGCGGCTCCCCTCGTTCTCGCGACGCGGACCGGTGTCGCGGCGTTCCTTCCGCTTGGAGCGGACGAAGAACTTCGAATAGTCGGGCTTTCCCGGCGCCACGTCCGGCTTCCGTTCGTGCGGGCCGCGATCCCGATCGCCTCGACCACTACGGTCGCCGCCGCGCCGTTCACGTGAACCCTCACGCCCTTCTCCGGCCGTACGTTCGCCGCCAGGACCTGGGCCGCCCGTGCCTCCCGGGGCCGCTCCGCCGGGGCCGTCTCCGCGGGGCCGGCGTTCGAATCGGCGTGCGCCATCGCGACGCGGAGCAGCAGCGGGCCGAGACCCTTCAGCGCCCGCCGCCACGGGGGCCGGTGCGCCATCGGCACCCGGAGCGCTAACGCCGAGCTGGTCCGGCGCACGGCGGGGCGGACGAGCGGGCCGCGGGGTGCGCGTGGGCCTGGGGGCTGGCGCCTCTTCGAGCGCCTTGATCGAAAGGCTGATCCGCTTGCGATCCGATTCGATGCCCAGCACCTTGACCTTCACGGCCTGACCGACCGAAAGCAGCAGTGCGGGATCCTTGACAAACTTGTGCGACAACTCCGAGACATGGACCAGTCCGTCCTGATGGACGCCAATGTTCACGAATGCGCCGAAGGCCGTCAGGTTGGTGACCGTGCCGTTGAGCACCTGGCCGTCCTTGAGATCGCCGATGTCCTGTACGCCCTCGTTGCAGAGCGGACGGACGAACTGGCCCCGCGGATCCTTGCCCGGCTCCTTCAGTTCGGCCACGATATCATTGACGGTCTCTTCGCCGACTTCCGCGGTGCGGTAACGTTGCAGATCGAGCTTGCCCAGCAGTTCGGCGTTACCCAGGAGATCTCTGGGTTTGACGCCCAGGTTTTCGGCCATCTCCTGCACAATGTTGTACCGCTCAGGGTGAAGGGCGGTGTTGTCGAGCGGATTCTCGCCGTCGACGATGCGCAGAAAGGGCGCGGCCAGTTCATAGGCCTTGGGACCGAAGCCGGGCACCTGTCGCAGATCTTCGCGCCGCTTGAACGCGTTGTGCCGTGCGCGCGTCTCCACGATCGAGGCCGCCAAACGCTGGCCCAGGCCGGAGACGTGGGTCAGCAGTTCCACGTCGGCGGTGTTGATGTTGACGCCGACGGCGTTTACGCAGGATTCGACGGCTTCCTCGAGCTTTCGGAGGAGGACGCGCTGATCGACGTCGTGCTGGTACTGGCCCACCCCGATCGACTTGGGGTGAATCTTAACCAGCTCGGCGATCGGGTTCTGCAGGCGGCGACCGATCGAAATGGCGGCGCGCAGGGCCGGTTGCGCGTCGGGAAATTCGTCGCGCGCGGCGCGGGAGGCGCTGTAAGCGGCGGCGCCGGCCTCGTTGACCACCAACCGCTCCACGCCTTCGATCTTACTCTCGGCGAGTGTGTCGCGGAAGAAGGCGATCGCATCGCGGTTCTCCACGTCGTCTCCGCTGCAGAGCGCGACCGGCTTGTGCTCACGGATCAGGTCCAGCAATTTTTCGCGGGCGGTCTTGCGTTTCTCCTCGTCGTTCAGCGGGAGACTGGTGTGCGCCAGGACTTTGCCGGTCTCATCCAGCGCGACGATGTGCAATCCGGTACGCTTTTCGAAGACACCGGCCATCACGCGTTTGGTGCCGAAGGGCGGCTGATGGAGGAGCGCTTTCAGGTTGCGGGAGAAGAGTTCGGCGGCGGCCAGATCCGCGCGCGTCTTCAGCTCGTTGCGCGTCTCCTCTTTCATGGCCGGCAGCAGGAACGCGTTCAGACACTCGTCCAGCGCCGCAGTCAGTTCTGCCGCAAAGGCCGATTCGGGCTTGACGACGGCCTTGGCGCGCAACCGTTCGATGATCTTCTCGTGCGGAACTTCCAATGTCACCTTCAGCTTCTTCTCGGACTCGCCGCGCAGAACGGCCAGAATGCGGTGCGAGGGCAGTTTGGCGAGCGGTTCGGCGAAGTTGGCGTACGACGAATACTTGGTGCGCTCCATGGTCACGTTGGAGGCGGCCTGCGTGGTCAGCTTGCCTTCTGCGGCGATCAACTCACGCACGGCGGCACGGATGGCGGGGTCTTCGGCGAGCCGCTCGGCGATGATGGCGCGTGCGCCTTTCAGTGCGGCGGCGGTCTCCTTGACGCCCTTCTCGGACGAAAGGAACGGTGCAGCCAGATCTTCCGCGCTGCCGGTAGCTTCCTGTTTCAGGATCTGCTCGGCCAGCGGCTCCAGTCCCTGCGCCTTGGCGGTCGCGCCCGGTGATTTCCGCTTGGGGCAGTACGGCAGGTACAGGTCCTCCAACGCGGTGCGGGTGGCGACGACGTCAATCTTCGCTTTCAGCTCGTCGGTCAGCTTGTCCTGCGCCTTGATCGAACTGAGGACGATGGATCGCCGCGCTTCCAGCGAGACCAGGGCGCCGAGCCGCTCCTTGATGTCGTAGAGCTGCTCTTCGTTCAGACTCCCGACGCGCTCCTTGCGGTAGCGCGCGAGGAAGGGGACGGTGGCGCCCTCGCGCAGAAGTTCCACCGCTCCGGCCACTTTTGGGGGAGACAGTTTGAGTTCCGATGAGATGACTTGCACTGCGTCTAGCATCGCGGCATCAGTCCTGTAACAGAGAGGGAGCGAAGACGGAAGCTCTTGTAAGGCCCCATCCCTTAGAGAGCGCCAACCCCGTGAGGCGGTCACGACCGCTGGGTGTGAAAGCCCGGCGCACGGATATCGGAGCAACTGGAATACCTTTTACAGGCAGGGAGCCCTCGGATCAACGTTATCTTGAGGGCCCGGAGGGTGCATCCAAGCCTCCCTTCCTACCCTTATCCCCTCTTGAGTTTCACCTACATCCATCTACGCTAGCCTTCGGGAGAAGGACTTTCTTTTCATTGAGAAGCATGATTCATCGTATTGGAGGAGGGGCATCGTGCGCGAAATGAACGTATGGTGGCTGGCAGGATTATGCTTGCTGTTGTTTCGAGCTGACGGCGCCGGCGCCGCTTCAATGGGCGAGGTGGACCAATTAATCCTCAAAGCCAATCAGAGCCTACAGGATCATTCCAATGAGCGCGCCGTGGCACTCAACAACGCCATAAGCAGCCTGCATGATGCGATCAAAATGGTGGAGCAGATTCCGGGCCTCACGGAAGAGCAGCGCGACGCGAAATCCAGCGAGATCATGGCTACGCTCTTCTGGTGCAAGAGGATGATGCCCTTAGACATGACCGGCAACCAAGCCGTGACCACCCAGGTTCAAAACAGAGGCCCGTCCAGCGGAGGAGATTCGACCCAGGAGACCGCGGAGCCGGCGGCCCCCACCGGCCCGCAACTCGATGAAGTGTCCTTCGCTCGCGCCAACGACTACGCCACCAGGAACCCGAACGATTTGCTGGAGATTCTCACGCGTTTCGAGTCCGTGGCGGCCAGCTATCCCAAGTCCACATGGGGCGAAAAGGCCGGGCAGGAGGCCGGGAGAGTCCGCACCAGGCTGGACGCCTTGCGGGATGTCGCGCAAAAAACGCTGAGAAGCCAGTTCGAACAGATGGAATTCGAGGCGGCTCTGGCCTCGCTGGACAAACAGCTCGCCGCCGAAACCGGAGACGCCAAGAAATTGCAGCTGGCTCAGATCAAGAAGGACGCGAAGCAGTTGGTGCTCTTCTTTGAGGGCCTGCTCAAAACGCTCCAGGCGCGGATCGTGGAAATGAAAATCCCCCTTGAGGAACTGGGCGTGCAGAAGAAGGCTTGGGTGAAACGCGGTCGGAAGGAAGGGCTTTCCGTTTCCATGGGGGATCTCAATGCCGAAATGACGACGATGGCCTGGAACGAGTTTGGCCTGCGCGCCACGCTACGCCTGGGGGAGCGGGTCTTGAATTTGCAGAGCGGCGAGCATCTGGAGTTGCTGGCGATCGCCGCCACGATAGGCGAAGACTATATCATCGCCGAAAACGCCTTCACCAAACTGTTGCGCGCGGACCCCGTGCGCGCCAAGGCGATAACGGCCTACTTCGTCCGCGCGCAAGGCGGTTACATCGCCAGTGCCGAGGGCCAGGCCCGGACGAAACTCAAGGTCGTCAAGGAACTGATTCAACAGAAAAACTACAAGGAAGGACTGGCTTTGCTGGCCTCCGTCCAAAACGAAATCGCACGAGATTCCGCTTTGGTGAAAACGGTGGTAGAGCTCCATCAATACCGGCGCGAGGTCCTCCGGCGCAACGCCGTGGATGACGTGGGGGAGCCCATCTCACCCTTTGAGGCCAAGATGCGCAGGCTCTTCGGCGGGGACGTGAAAGTGGACGAAAAGACCGGCCAGATCGAGGCCTATTACGACTTCGGCGATCGGACGCAATTGCGGGATTGGATGGTCAGCTCAAGCTTTGACAAACCGGCCACACCCGCCAAGTGGAACCTGGTCGCCGGCAAGGTCGAATGTCTCTCCAAGGCCCCTCCCTCCCAACTCCTGCAGTGGCGGATCCCCATCTCCGATTTCTCTGTCCAGGCAGATATGGTTTACCAGGATGTAGAAGGCCGTGTGATCATTCGCACCGGCATGACCAAGGCCCATCCCAACGGCTTGGCGTGGTTCTGGTGCCGCAACGGCCACGCCTTCGTCCAAACCGTACGCATGCGTTGGTATACGTTGGATTCTTTCATCTGGCGTCCCGGCGAAACGGCCGCGGTGCAGTTTTCGTATACTCCCGACGCCCCTTATCCCTATATGATGACCGTGAACGGCAAGTATGCCATCTCCGGAGACCTGCCCAGAGTGTCGGGTGCGTTTGCTTTCGATTTCGCAGGCGGCAAAGGTTCCGTGGATAACGTGCGCATCAAGGGCAAGCTGGACATGGATTGGCTGCGAACGGTCCTGGCGCAACTCAGATGAGCTTCGCCTGTTCGGGCGACGGGCCGGTTGCGACCTGCTCCACAACGTACCGGAAGATCAGGGCGGGCCGCAGGCTGGCCCAGCAAGGCGGGGCGCGGAGGATCCAAGAACTGCCGTTCACGGACGCCGGTGTACTCCATGGTGTGGATTTCCTTCACCACGTTGACACACGACCCGCCCCTGCACGCAGTTGCATTCTCCTTCGAGGGACGTACATGTAGTGCCATCGGTAATCTAGAAGCGGCACCGCAACCGTCCTTGAGGAGAGGAACATGGCCCGCACGAAAAACTACCTGGCCCTGGATCTGGGCGCCGAGTCCGGCCGCTCCGTCGTCGGTTCGTTCGACGGCGAGAAACTCTCGCTCGCCGAAGCCCACCGCTTCCCCCATAACCCCGTCTTCCTTCCGGACGGCCTCCACTGGAACGCGCTGCGCCAGTTCTCCGAAATCAAGACCGGCATCGCCAAGGGCATCCAGCAGTCCGGCGGCAACGTGACCAGCCTCGGCATCGACACCTGGGGCGTCGATTACGGCCTGCTCGATAAGAAGGGCGCGCTGCTCGGCAATCCTTTTCACTACCGCGACAGCCGCACCGACGGGATGGTTGACAAGGTCTTCCGCAAGGTGAAGCGCGAAGAGATCTTCGGCATCACCGGCATCCAGTTCATGCAGCTTAACACCATCTTCCAGCTCTTCGCGATGGCCGCGACCCGATCGCCGCAACTCGAGATCGCCCATCGACTGCTCTTCATGCCCGACCTGTTCAATTACTGGCTCACCGGCGTGCAGGTCAACGAGTACACCATTGCGAGCACCAGCCAGCTCCTGAACGCGAAGACCAAGGCCTGGGCGAAGCCGCTCGCGCAGAAGCTCGGCATCCCCTCGCGGATCTTCGCGCCCATCGTCCAGCCCGGCACGGTGCTGGGGCCGTTGCTGAAGAATGTCGCGGGCGAAGTCGGCGGAGCCAAGCTGAAGGTTGTCGCGCCCGGCACGCACGACACGGCCAGCGCCGTCGCCGCCGTGCCCGCCGAGACCGACAGCTACGTCTACCTGAGTTCCGGCACGTGGTCACTGATGGGCATCGAGACACCCCGGCCGGTGATCAATGCGACGTCGTTGAAGTACAACGTCACCAACGAAGGCGGTGTCTGCAATACGATCCGCGTGCTGAAGAACATCACCGGCCTGTGGCTGGTCCAGGAATGCCGGCGCGCGTGGGCTGCGGCCGGCGAGGAACTGGACTATGCCCAGATCACCGAGATGGCGCGGCAGGCGCAGCCGTTCCTCGCGGTGATCAGCCCCGAGGAACCGAGCTTCCTCAAGCCCGGCGACATGCCGAACAAGATCGTTGCCTACTGCCGCAAGACGGGCCAGAAGGTGCCCGAGACGAAGGGGCAGATCGTGCGGTTGGCGTTCGAGTCACTCGCGCTCATGTACCGCTGGACGTTCGGGAAACTTGAGGAACTGGCCGGCAAGCGGCTGGACGTGTTGCACATCGTCGGCGGCGGAGCGCAGAACAAGCTGCTTAACCAGATGGCCGCCGATTCGGTGCGCCGCCCGGTGGTGACGGGCCCGATCGAAGCGACGGGCGCGGGCAGCGTGCTGATGCAGATGCTGGCGATGAAGGACATCAAGACGCTGGCGGAAGGCCGCGCGATCGTGCGCCGCTCGTTCGAGACCCATGTCTACGAACCGCGCCACGACGACGCGTGGGACGAGGCGTACGCGAAGTTCAATACGATGGTGTAGGACGAAAGAAAGGTCCAGGGTTCGGACGGGTGGATGGTCCGAGTCGTGGATCTTTAACGACGCTCCAACATCTTCCTGGCCTGATCGCGGTAGTCGGTTTCCAGACAGGCTTCGAAATCAGCCTTGGCTCCTGCGGCATCCTTCAAGGCCATCCTGCAGCGACCGCGCAGGAAGCGCGCCGCGTGATACTCGGGGAAAAGCGCCAGCGCCTTGTCCAGGTCCCTGACCGCTGCCGCGTGGTCCTCGGCGGCAATCAGCGCTACCGCGCGGAAGTAATAGAGGCGCTCGTAGTAGGGGTCCAGCTTGATGGCTTCGTCCAGCAGGGGCCGCGCAGTCGCCGCTTCGCCCTTTTCGATCATCGCGCGCGCCTGGCGGTACGGATCCTCGCCCGGCGTCTCGGGCAGCTTCCGGACAAACGCCAGCCATGCCCCTTCGAGGGCCTCCCATTCATCGTCCTGGAAGGCCGCCTGCGCGCGCCGCAGGTTGTCCAGTTCGTCTCCACGCGGATTCAGCCGCGAGAGCACCTTCTGAAGCATTCGCGCTTCGCGTGCCGCTCCGTCTTCCACCAGAAAACGGACGAAACCCCACGATTGCGCGTAGGCCGCCAGTCCCGCTTGGTCCCAGGCCGCGCGGTCGAGTTTCACCAGTTGCGCCAACGGGATCCGCGACGAAGGCTTGGCGTCCAGGACCTTCTCACGCAGGTCGCGCACATGCCCGCGACCGGCGTCGAGGATCACGTTGCCTTTCTCGTCCCACTTCAAGTCCTCTGCCACCTCGCCTAGACCTTCGGCCAGCCAAGGCGGGGCATGCGGGAACCATGCCTTTAGCAGGATTACCATTCCGACGTGACGCAGGCGCCCGAGCATGGGACGCTCGTCGAGTACGAAGGCGGCGAGGATAGGCGCTTCGGCGTCCTCCACCAGCGTGTAGTTATCTTCCTGCGGCGCCTTGCGCACGCGGAGGAATCGCGCGAAGTCGTCGCGTTGCGCAAAGAGCGCCACCCGCACTTTGCCGGGCGCCGGTGCATCGGCCGGGAAGCGCATGGCGGCGCGCATCCGCGGCAGCGCCTGGTGAAGATGCAATACACACTTGCCGGCGACCGCGTCGGGCGCGTCGGTCACCAGCTCCACAATGCCAGCCTGATGTGAGCGAAATGCACGCCCGGTCGCGTTGCTTAGTTCCGCGGCCAACGGGTCTCCCGTACTCCGTCGGGCTTCCGCGGAACAGAGCACCGCCGGTGCCAGCAGGAGCGCGCACAGAAGTCCGTTCAGTTTAAATCGCTTCGTGAAACCCATGCCGCTCATCCCACGTGACCGTGTCGCGGAAAGACGGCATTTTAGGCGAGCCATCGTCCAAACTGCAACAACCTTTAGTAGATGGCACCGATCGGCAGGTCTCAGGCCACTCCGTGGGTGATGGGTCGTTGCCACGTTCGATACGCTTGTGGAGCGACTCAAGCCTTGCCGTGCAATGGTCGATACTGAAGTCCAGTTCCTCCGGCCCGTTGCGGTGAATCGGCCGAGGGTGTGGGGAAGAGATCCTTGGACAAGAGCCGGATCACACAGACGCTGCAGGCCTTGACCACCGTCCTGTTCCGGTGTCCCGGATTGGCGGCAACGTCGGGGCGGCAGGATGCGTTTGGGATGCGGGATCTCTCTATGTGGACGCTCTTCCTGCTCGTAGCGGCCGCATGGTACCAGTTCCTTTTTCTTCCTACCCGAGAGCAGAACACACAACTGCGTGGAAAACTGGAGTTTCGCGAACGCGAAGTGCACCAGGCCCTGGTTCGATTGGAGCGGGTGTGTACTGAGACCGCGATGCTTCGGCAAGGGCAGTGTGAGGCGTGGGAGCGGGCGGGTCGTGTGCAGTTGGGATGGCTGGCGCCCGGAGAAGCACTGTATCCGGTGCTATGGCGACGCGAGCACCCGCGCTGGCATCCAGGCGTCACAGGCGCCGAACGCGAACGACTGCGGGCCGTTCGAACGGCTCAACTGCAGATGTCGTCGCGCCGACCTCCGTGTATCGTTCCTCGACCGACTCGTTCTTCGCAAGTCGCTTCGCTGCATGGCCACGAAACCCACCAACAGGGCCTCACCGGCGCGCGATAGCGTGTCCGGTGGATGC
>CAYSBP010000017.1:16921-26270 GCA_964429255.1 uncultured Planctomycetia bacterium | reverse complement strand
CCTGTCCGTCCGGTCCAAGCATCCTGAACACCCTGTCACTCCCGTCGGGGCAGCACTTCCGCGGCTCTGCGCAGCCAGTCCTGCCCCTCCGGCAGGCGTACCACCGCGATTCTGCCCGGACCCGGCTCCAGGTACGGCGCGAGACCCAGTTTACTGAAGACCGGATTCGCCGGATCCATGATATCCTTGCGTCGGGCAACAATGACGCGTTGCACGCCGGCGTCCATGGACTGGTCTCTCAGGTCATCAAGCCCCAACACGGGTCGCCGGAAGTAGAAGACCATCAATGGAACAGAATAGCCGACACCGTATACGCGCACTTCCGACCCGACGGCGTCCAACTGCTCGCGAACGGACCCCGCCTCGCGCGCCAGATTCGATGTGGCCTTAACCTGCCTGGTCCACATCACGCTGTGCGTAGCCGCGATGCACCAGATCGTGATCGCAAAGATGCCCACGGCCTGTGCCGGGCGCCCCTCCACCCATTGCCGTGCCATGAAAAAATGGATCGCCGAGAGCCCCAGACCCGTCGGTACGCTGAATCCGTACCCCATGCCAACCTGCGCACAATAACCGCACCAGGCCGGCGAAGTGGCGATGACCAAACCAGCCGCCGCGCCCACAGCCAGTTGCATCCAGGCCATCCGCTCCTCGCGCCGCCCGCCGGGCTTGCACAGCGCCGCCAGCAGACAGGCCGTTGCCAGGACCAGCGGTGGGAGAACCGGCAGGAGATAGTGATCCTGTTGCTTGGCCGACGCGTAGAGTATCAGCAGACTCGTCAGCGCCGATATTACGAAAAAACCGAACAGCGCCGACGGTCTGGGAACGTTCCCACTGGAACGAAGGCCAGACAGCCGGCAGTCGATCCACGCCGGAAGGCCGAGGAGGCCTCGCGACAGGATCGAGATCAGGGCCAGAAGGAGCACCAAGGTCCAGGGCGCGAAGCCGCCTGCCAGCTTGTAGAGGTAATAGACCCACCGGTCATTCTGTTCGTGCCCGCTGACCATCTCGCGGTCGAGGAACTCCCATACCGATGTCTCAGCGGGCAGACACGTTGCGACCATTGCGAACCACGGGACGGCGATGAGGGCCGCCACGATGATCCCTGCCAGTATCAGCAGCAGACGCCGGCCCTTTGCCGATGGCGTGCAACAGGAGCAGATCAACAGCGCCGGTAGCACCATGACCAGCGCCAGGGGCCCTTTAACCAGGAGGCCCAGGCCCAAACCCACGCCAAAAACCAGCGCGCTCAGGACACCGGGACGTGGCGCTGTCGCCAGCCAACCCGCACCGCACAGACCGACGGCACAGGCCGCCATCAACGTGCAGTCCAGGTATCCCATTTGGCTGTACTGGATGACCATCCACGAGACGCCGCAACAGCAACCCGCGATGGTCCCAGCCCCGCGTCCCCAAGCCATGCCCGCCATGATCGCCAAAACGACCACCGTCAACGCGGCCGCCAGCGCCGACGGCAGCAATACCGCACGAGCCATGACCGTTTCGTCGAGTGGCCCGTCGCCCTTCAGCAGTTTCGCCGCAACGGCGGCCTGCCAATAGGACCAAGGCGGCTTATTCAGGCGCACCTCACCGCCCAGCGTGGGCAGCACCCACTCGCCGCTCTGCAACATCTCACGCGCAACCACGGCCACGCGCGCCGAGGGCGTTTCAACCAACGGACGGCCCGCCAGTACGGGGAGGACATAGACCGCGCCGGCCGCCAGGCCCAGAGCCACTGCGGTCAGTATCGTGCCCAGCCACGCGCCGACCACCGACTGGGCCGAGCCAGGTGAAGGCGGCACGCTTTCCATGGGTATTCCGGCGGGTCCCACCAAGGTTCGTTCACCCCTCCTGAACACTGAAGGTCACGAGGAGCCTCTTGTACCCAGAGGGTTGCGGGAACGCAACGCGAACGCACTCCATCGTCATCCACGGGCTAGACAGAGCACCACCAACCCCAACGCAATCCGATACCATCCGAAGACGCCGAGGGTATGCGTCTGCAGAAAGCGGATGAAGAGCGCGACGACGATCCAGGCGCTCACAAACGACGCGATGCCGCCCACCAGCAAGACAGGACCATCCGAAGCCCACTGGATGTCGGGCCATGCCTTGGCAAACTTGTAGATAAACGCAGCGAACATCGTCGGCAGGGCGAGGAAGAACGAGTACTCCGCCGCCGCCTCGCGCGTCAGCCCCAGGAAACGGGCACCGATGATGGTCGCGCCGGAGCGTGACGTTCCGGGAATGAGCGCGAAACACTGACAGATCCCAATCCCAAACGCCCGACTCAGCGGCGTCTCCTCGGCCTTCGTCACGCTCTCACCGCCACTCCGCCGGTCCGCCCACAGTAGCACCAAGCCTCCGACGACCAGCGCGCACGCGATGACCCGGGGCGTGAACAAATACGTCTCGATGGCGTCGTGAAAGGCCAATCCAACGAGCGCAGCGGGAAAGAAGGCGAGCGCCAAGCCAGACCAGAAGTTTCGCGCGGAGGGTTGGTTACGCAATCCGCGCACCGAATCCCAGAGCCGTTGACGATAGAGCACCATGATGGCCAGCACTGCGGGGAACTGCACCACGGTGTCGAAGAGGTTCTCGATCCGCTTGGCGTCGTCTCCTGCCGCCAACGGGAGATACGCGCGCACCAGAATCAGATGTCCGGTGGACGAGATGGGAAGGAACTCGGTGAGTCCCTCCAAGAGGCCCTTCAGGAATGCGCTGACGAGTGGGTCCATGTTCAGAAAGGCCATCCTCCGAGGAAGGCCACATTCTACCGCCTGACTGCGAAGTGCCAGGACGAAACCGGGGCACTCCTGCGCCCCCCTCCCAGGGCCCTCCAATTCTCCCGAAGTCCATCGGCGCTGAGGGCGGAATCGGGATCAATGGAATCACGGATAGCATGACAGGGAGAAGACTCGATACCGTTTCCGATAGCGACGCTGACGCCGACCGAGGGGGAATGTTTTCCGAGAATTGAAAGGCCCTGGGAATACTGTGGGAGCCATTGGGGACGCGGTCACCATGGTCATCACCACGGGCGCCATTGCGGTGGTGGGCGTTGCCGCTAACCTGCTTAATTCACCACGGACTCACGGATCGAGCGGACTGCGCATGATGGTTGTCGCTTCGCCACCCATGTCAGCTGCGCGTCTAACGGGCCGTTGAGGCAACGGTGAGTTGAGTTCCTCTTCCGTCACGCCCCTCATACGAGCCGAACTGATGGGGCTTTCGCGAATCAGTTTCACATTCAGGACGACTTCGCCGAGTTGGAGTTCATCGCCGTCCTTGAACTTGGTCAGCTTCACGGCAATCCCATTGACCGACACGCCGTGTTTGCTGCCCAAGTCGCGGACGAACCAACCGGCCGGGCGCCAGTAGATTTCGGCATGCTGGCGCGAGACGGTCGTGTGTTGCACGACGCACTCGCACTCCGGCAGGCGACCGACGACAAATACCTCTTGCCCTGCCTGCGTCTCAAAACAGATATTGGAACCGCTCAGTTGCAGTCTGGTCATGGCCCCACCTCCAACGTGAAAGACATGTCAAGCAGTCCTGAATCTGCCACGCATATTAGTGCACCATGCGTTTTTCGCAATGACTTCTTGCGCGACTCAACGGCGCATGGGATCGCCCCATTGCGGAATGGGCGGGACACCTGGGGCCATGGACCGCGCAGTCGTATGCGCTATCCCGCAAGGTGCAGGAGGAATTCGAAGGACCACGGATACGCACAATAGGTCATGCATTTGCGGCCTCTTGCCCTGGGCACACCATTACTCAGGCTCCACCCTACCGGTGGTGCATCGCAACGGCAGTCGATGTCTTGACTTGCATTGCATCTACCGTTAAACCTGCCTCATCTGGCTCAAGATCTGTGGTTCAGCGCGTCCTATTTTTTCGAAGGGCACCACAGACGGGACTGCGAGCCGTCAAGCCAGTATGCGCGTCGATGGGGCGCGCACGTTGGATGCGCGGGCGGCAAACCGCTTCGTGCCGGGCACCAGCAGGGGGCCACAGTGAGCATGGCCGACAGCACCCGACCCACTAAACGCCGCGTCGAAGAGATTCTCTGGTCCGAGGGTCTGTTGACCGAGGATCAGATCCGCGAGACGCTAGCCGAACAGCGCCGATCCAACCTCTTCATCACCGAGGCCCTGGTCACACTGGGTTTTGTGACGGAGGATCAGATTGCCGCCACGATCTCCAAACGCTGCAACCTGCCTTCGCTGCGGGCCGAGCAATACGAAATCGCCAAAGACGTTCTTGACCTCTTTCCCGAGACGATGCTTCGCGAATATCAGTTCATTCCGCTCGACCGAATCGGGAATGTGCTGATCATCCTGGGCGCCACGCTGCTCGACCGCGATGTGTTGCGCGAGATCCAGCGCCTGAGCGGCGGCCAGATCTACCAGTATGTGGGCATGTGGACGGACATTCGCCAGGCCATCGACCGCCTCTACAGAAAAGAAGAAGGCGAAGGCGCGAATCTCACTTCGCTCGGAAAGCTCTTGTTGAGCGAGGGCGAATCCGACCCAGTCGCCGCGCCTGCGCCAGCACCACCGGTTCCAGCTAAGACCCAGGACGCTTCTGCGCCCGCACCTGAAGCCGCACCGACTGCGTCCGCGACGCCACGTAAGGGCCTTCTGAGTCTTTTCCGAAAGAAATAGGGGCTGCCCATGTCACGTTTCGACCGCATGCTGGCTACCATCCTGACCAAGCACAACCTGATCGCCGAGGACCAGCGTGAAACGCTCATCGCCGAATGCGAGCAGCGTAACCAGCCGTTGCCGGAGGTGTTGCTGCGCAAACGCGTCTGCCGCGAACCGGCCATCATCGCCGCGATCGCCGACGAGCTGAACTGTCACCCCATCCTGCTTGAACACGTGACGCCCAGTCCCGAGGCGCTCCAGCTCCTGACCGGAGCGCAGTGCCTGGAATACGAAGTGCTGCCCATCTCGCGTCTCGGGAACACCTTGACGCTGGCCGTGGCCAATCCGTTCGATGAACCCAGCCTGGATCAGATCCGTTCCGCCACCGGTTGCGAAGTCATACCGGTGCTGTCGACCGCTCCGTCCCTCCGGCGCAAACTGAAGGCGTCTTTCCCGGAACTGCCCATCGTGGTGGACGAGATCCCCGCCCAGGATCCGGTTCAGCCCAGCGCAGACCCGGCAGATGCAGCGGCTTCGTGGCAGAACTTGGCCGAGGAACTATCGAAGGAAGCCGCCCGGCCGCCCGAGCCCATGGCGCCCGCGGTGCAAGCACCCGCTCCGGAACAGGAACCCGCCCAGGCTTGGGTGCAGCCGGAGCAAGCCGCCAAGGGGGCTCCGCTCACCGAGGAAGTGATCGTAACCGAGGCGTCTGTGTCGTTCACGCTTCCCGCTCAACCGGTTGAGCCGCCTGCCGTCACCCCGGTGCCCGATCCCGTACAGGTCATCGAAGCCGTGCGCTCCTGGCAGGACATGGTGGCGGCTGCCGAGACGCGCGCGGGACGCGTTTTCTGGTCGCGTGTGGCCGAAGCCGGCGTTCCCCCGGCAGATGAGGAATCGAAGGGGGAGGATGCACTGGCCCTTAAGATGGCGCGTGCGTTTCTGCTGGATGCCTTCGAGCAGGGCTACGAGGAACTGGTCTTCGAATCGGCGGCGGATGGACTGCACATTCTCGAACGCACCGCGCGCGTGCTCCGTCCGTTGGCCGTGGCACCGCGGGACATGCAGGCCGCGATGCTGGGGCGGCTGAAGTGGATGGCGGGTCTAAGGGCCGACGAACGGCGTGCGCAGACCGGCAGTTTCCAGGCCGGCTCGCGAGGGCGCGAGTTTGTCTGTCGTCTGCACGCGTTGCCCACGATTCTTGGCGAGCGCCTGCAGATCGAACTGGTTCCGATGGAGGTCTTCACCGGCGGAATGGAGCGTCTGGGCATCACGGGTTCCGGCGTCGAGGATTACCGTTGGGCGGTCTCCAGCCCTGCGGGACTCGTGCTCCTTGCCGCGCCGCCCGGTCATGGGCGCGAGCCGACCTTGCGCACGCTGCTTAGCATGAGTCGCCCCCATGGCGAACAGGCGATCGCGCTGGAGGACCCCGTGCTCGTGCGGATGCCGGGTGTAACCCAGGTGGCCGTCGATCGGTCGGCGGGACTGGGTACGGCCGACGCCCTGCGCGCCTCGCTGCGTCGCGTCCCCGACCGGCTGATGGTCACGGATATCCCGGATGCCGAGACGGCGCGCCTGGCGATCCAAGCCGCCGCATCCGGCTGCCTGGTCCTGGCCGGCATGAACGCGCCCGATGTATTCTGTGCCCTTGCGCGATTGGCCGACTGCGGCCTCCCGCCATTCACGCTGGCTTCGGCCCTGCGGCTAGCGGCTTCCCAACGCAGCCTTCGCCGGTTGTGCGTGAACTGCCGTCAACCGGTGACCGACGGCCACGCTCAGCTCATCTCAGCGGGCTGCATCGAGAGTGAACTGGCAGGCGCCACGCCCTATCGGGCCGTCGGCTGCAGCGAGTGTCGCCATGGCTACCGCGGACGCTTGCATGTCTACACGACGCTTCGGATAACCGGAGACCTGCGCCAGTTGGTGCGGTCGGGCGCTCCTGTGGAAGAGTGGCGCGATAAGACGCTGGCGTGGGGATTCCTGACCCTGCGTCGGACGGCTTTGCGCATGGCCCTTCACGGCCAGACCTCCCTGGATGAGGTGCTGGTATCAACCCCCGAGGATGTCTGAGCCGTATGCGACCCGCCCACTCACGGCCGTGCCGATCCCGCTGGCGAGGGCTGCTGTCGGGCATTTCCAGCCGACGTTCGGGTCTCCATCGCTGGGTGATCGCGGCGTTTGCGATCCTTTGCGCCTGTTCGACAGGCCGGACAGCCGAACCACAGATGCCCGTCTACCGATGGGAAGCGAAGAAGTTCTATCGTTTCCAGATCAACCGCAGGAGCGAAGTCACCCCCGTAGACGCCGAGAAGCCCGGAAACGGCCGCGTCACCGACTGTCGGTTCATCCTGCTGATCGAAGTGGATTCGGTCGACACTGCGGGCACGGCTACGGGAGACCTACGTTTCATGACGCCGCAGGTTACGTTGCCGTCGTGCCCTCGCCTGACCGAAGATGATCGGGGTGAAGTACTGGACGCCGTGCAGAGCGGGCGCAACGCCCGGGCCATGGAAGAAATCCTGTCCACATCGAAGTGGCACGTTACCATCGCGGCCAACGGTGCGATTCGCATGCCGGAGCACCAACCAGAGAACTGGCGGACCTGGATGGAGCGTCTGGAACAGACCGGGGCGTGGCCCAAGCAGCTTAACACCAAGCTGAATGACCTGCTGGACACGCACGTTCGCGTTGGACAAGCGGATGCCGACGACGAATGGCTGCCCGTATTGACGACGGGCACGCCGGCCGGTCACGGTGGCGGATTACGCGCTTTTCGACCCAGACGAGAAGTCCGCGTGGACCGGGCCGCGGAAGACGAGCGCATCCATCTGCGAATGCAGCGCGAGGTCTCGGTGGAACCCGAACCCGTCGTGGTCCCCCTGCTCGATTCCCAACTACCTGAACTTGTGGTCACGCGAGGAGACGTGAAGTCCCTTCGCGGCGAGGCGGTTTTTGACCGGCGGCTCGGTCTTCTGGATTCGGCGACCGAACAATACCGTGCCAAGCTTACTTCACGATGCGGAGCCCTGACGCAACAGGCCACGGTCTGGGTTTCCTATGAGGTTCGGCGTCTGGCTCCGCCCCTGCGAACGCGGGACGAGGAAGAGGCGAGCAAAGCACCTTAACGGCGCGCGGAAGCAGGGAATTCGGTTGACTCTCAGGCTGCTGAAGAAGAGGGTGCGGAGCGAGGTTTTGCAACCAGGCGTCGGCCCAGAGCACGGACAGCGAGGGATGGCATGGCCAAGGCATTGAACAACGATCTGATGATTTCTGTTTCGGGCGTTCGCGGCATCGTGGGACGCAGCCTGACACCCGAGTTGATCGTCCGACTGGGGCAGGCCTATGCCACCTACATCCGATCGGGCCGCGTCGTGGTGGGACGCGACACGCGCGTGTCAGGCGAGATGGTCAAGCATGCCCTGTTCAGCGGGCTCCTCTCGGCGGGCTGCGCCATCCAGGACGTCGGCGTGGTTTCCACGCCCACGGCCACCTTGATGATCGAGCACCTGAAGGCGGACGGCGGCGTGGTCATCTCGGCCAGCCACAACCCGGTGGAATGGAATGCGCTAAAGTTCTTTCGTGCGGACGGCCTCTATCTGAACGCAGACGAAGGGCGCGATTTACTCAACATCTACTATGGTGGCGATTTCATCCGCGCGAAATGGGACGGCCTGATGCCGGTCGAAAGCGTTCCCGATGCGGAAGCCCATCACGTCGAACGTGTGCTCGCGATCCTGGACAGAGACCGCATCCGCGCGAAGAAGTTTCGCGTAGCCCTGGACTGCTGCAACGGCGCCGGTGTCGGGGTCTCGCTGCGTTTTCTCCGCGCGCTGGGCTGCCAGGTGGAACCGATCCATTGCACGCCCGACGGGCGATTCCCGCACACGCCGGAACCGAACTTTATCAATCTGCAGGACCTCTGCCGGTTTACCAAAGCGTGCGGCGCCTGCATCGGCTTCGCGACCGATCCGGACGGCGACCGCGTCGCGGCCGTTTCCGAGACGGGCGAGTTCCTGGGCGAAGAACTGAGTCTGGCCCTGACCATGCGCCATATGCTTCCACGTCTGAACGCCAAGACCAAGCGCGTCGTCGTCAACATGTCCACCAGTCGCGTGATCGAGGACATCGCGACCGAAGCCGGGGCTGAAGTCATCCGCACGGCGGTGGGTGAGATCAATGTGGCCGAGCGGATGAAGGACGTCGGCGCCGTCTTTGGCGGCGAAGGCAACGGCGGGGTCATGGATCCCCGCATCCACTGCGGCCGCGACGCGATCGTCGGCATGGGCCTGATGCTGGAATACCTGGCCTGCGAAGACAAACCGGTCAGCCAACTGGCCGCCAGCCTGCCGACCTGGCACATGCTGAAAACCAAACTCGATATCCCCACCGCGCAAAGCCGCGCAATCATCCGCCGTCTGAAGGCCGAAACGCCTTCGGCACGAGCCAATACGGAGGATGGATTACGGTTGGATTGGGAGGACGGCTGGGTACACTTGCGCGCGTCCAACACCGAACCCGTCCTGCGCGTCATTGCCGAGGGCCGCACTGCGGAGATGGCGCAGAAACTGGTTCAGGAATACACGGCCATCATCAAGAACTTCGCCGGCTAAAAAGGCACGCCTGCTATTGACCGGGCGGCGGCGAATTGCCTGCCGGGGGAGGCGGTGGTGCGCTCGGCGGCGTCCTAGTCGCTTCTGCAA